>CAWDLA010000006.1:0-154859 GCA_963802975.1 uncultured Gammaproteobacteria bacterium | reverse complement strand
TGGCTCATCGACGCCGAGGCGATACGGTGGAAGTTAACGATCGGATGGCGCGGATGCTGGGCTACACCGTCGATGAGATGCTCGGGCGGCATCAGTTCGATTTCATGGACGAGCAGGCACGCGAACAGGCCGAAGCGCTCCTCGACCGGCGTCGCAGTGGAATCGCGGAGAAATACGATTTCCGCTACCGAACCAAGACCGGCGGCGACCTTTGGGCGATAGTGAGCACCGCGCCGATGTACGATGCGCGGAGAACCTACGCCGGGGCGTTGCGATTGGTCACCGATATCACCGAACGCAAGCGCGGCGAAGACGCGATGCGTGCCCAGGAGGAGCAGCTGCGCCTGATCTTGGCCTCAACAGGCGAGGGGATCTTCGGTCTGGGTATGGATGGTCGCTGCAGTTTCGCCAACCGAGCCTGTGTCGAACTGCTCGCCTTCGACAGCGCCGAGGATCTGGTCGGCAGAAGAATGCACGATCTTATCCACCACACCCGCCATGACGGTACCAACTATCCCGTACAGGAATGCCCCACGTACCACTCCTGTGCCAAGCGTCTGGTCACCTTCGCCGACGACGAGCCGCTTTGGCGCGCCGACGGCACCTCATTCCATGCCGAATACCAGTCCTTTCCCATGGTGCGTAACGATGCGGTCGTCGGGGCCGTGGTGAGCTTTGCCGACATCACCGAGCGCAAGCTTTCCGAAGACACGATCAAGCGAGAGCGGGATTTCGCCGAGCGCCTCATCGAGACGGCGCCGGTCATCGTCCTGGTGCTCGATGTGCAAGGAAACATCGTTCGTTTCAATTCCTTTATGGAAATGCTGTCGGGCTACAAGTTGGCGGAGGTGAAGGGTAAGAACTGGTTCGATACCTTCTTGGCCGAGCGCGATGTCCCGCGGATCGCGGAAGTGTTTGCAAAGGCCACGAGTGGAATCCCGACGAGCGGTAATCTGAATGCCATCCTGACGCGGGACGGAAAGGAACGGCTCATTGCCTGGTACAACACCACACTGACCGATTCCGACGGCGCCAAGGCCGCACTGCTCGCCGTCGGACTTGACGTCACTGAGCAGAAGGCCAAGGACGCGCAGCTCGTTCAGGCGCAGAAGATGGAGATGGTCGGTCAGCTCACGGGGGGTATTGCCCACGACTTCAACAACCTGCTGACCGTTATCCTGGGAAACCTGAATTTGCTCAGCAAGTCGATCGGTCCCGACTGGGGTCACGACCTGTTCGAGTTGCTGGACGATTCGTTGTCGGCAGCGAATGATGGCGCGGAGCTCACGAAGCGCTTGCTAACGTTCTCCCGCAAAGCGCCGTTGCGGCAGGAGCGCATACACCTGCCCGAGTTCCTGGGCCGTTTCGACCGCTTTGTCCGACGCACGCTGGGGGCCGGCATCGTCGTCGAGGTGGACGTCGGAAATGAGGTCGAACACCTGCTCTGCGATCCGGCCCAGCTCGAGAGCGCGTTGCTAAATCTTGCCCTCAACGCCCGCGATGCCATGCCCGAAGGCGGTCGGCTGTGCTTGCAGGCCGCGGTCAAAGAGGCGGCCGTCCTGGATCCCACTTTGCGATCCGGGGACTACCTTGCGTTGAGTATCAGCGACACTGGCGAGGGCATGGACGCCGACCGGCTGTCGCGGGTGATCGAGCCCTTCTACACCACGAAAAAGGAGAAGCAGGGAACCGGTCTGGGCTTGAGCATGGTCTACGGGTTTTGTGTGCAGGCCGGCGGCAGGTTTCAGCTTGCGAGCGAACCCGGAGCGGGTACCCGTGCCACCATCGTTTTGCCCTTGCATGATTCTACGGACGCGCCAACCGCCCAGGCTCCTGAATCCTCCCCGCGGGATATGTCACACAAAGGAACGGTCCTCGTAGTAGAGGACGCAGCGCGCGCGCGCAGACTTGCCGCCCGTTTCCTCAACGAGCTCGGGTACGAGGTGCTGACGGCCGAAAACGGCGATGTGGCGATCGAGATGCTTCTGTCCGATGCGTCCGTTGATCTTGTGTTCAGCGACATCGTTATGCCAGGCCAAACCAAAGGCGACGATCTGTACCGTTGGGTGAAGGCACAACGCCCGCAGGTGAACATCCTGCTCACAACCGGCATGCAATCGTCTGAAATCGACGAGCTCACGGAAGCAGGCGAGGCGTCGGTGCCGATTGCCCTGCCCAAGCCATATACCATAGAGCAGCTCGCGGCAGCGATTCAGGAAGTTTGCGCAACCTGAAGTATCCCGAACGCCGCCGGCCCGCTCCCGGCATGGCCAAGCACAGCCGGCTCCCGGCTTCATCGGCGCCGGATACAGACCCTTCACAAAACAAGTTACAAATCGTTACACGAGGCTTATCAGGCCGTTACAGTCGGTCGCTAGACTGTCCTTCAGGGCAAGCGGTAGGGCCTGACCGAGCGCTTTGAAGCCATCCAGGATCGCTCGGGGTCTGACCGGGGAAACTTTGGCGACGTCCCGTTCCTCGGAATCGCTGTCCGAAAGCAAGCAATAAAGTTCAGTCGGATGCGTGCGGCGCACAAGCGATGAGGACACGATCATGAAAGTCCATCTTGAGACGGCAGCTTTCCTGGTGCTTTTGCTGATGAGCGCAGGGGTTCTATCGGGTTCGTCGACTGATGTTCTCATGGCGGAAGACTGGAGCGCCGAGGCCGCCGAAGCGCGAAGATTCGGTACCCCCATTCTGATCCTGTTCAGCGATGAGGACTGCGGCTACTGCGAACTGCTCAAGAAAGACGTTCTCGAACCGCTGGTGAGACGGCGTGAGCTGAGGAGCTTTGCCAGGATTCGGGAGCTCGACATCGACCGTGGCGGAAAGATTCGGGATTTTAACGGGGAGAAGATACGCACCAGAATCTTCGTCAATCGGTACGGCATCTATGCCACCCCGACTCTCATGCTCGTGGACAATCGAGGCAACCCCCTCGGCACACCGATCGTGGGATTCAACAACCGGGAAGACTATATCCCCTATCTGGAGTACTACATGGAGGTTGCCTATTGGGAACCACAAACACTTGAGCCTCCGTGCCAGGAGCGTTTCGGCTCCGCATCGCTCGACCAGGATCTCCCAATCGACGCTGTGGAGGTTGTCGGAGTCGGTGACCCTGGGTCCCTTCGCCCCTAATTGTTCAACCAAGCCTGCCTCGATCGCCCGCCGCCCGGACCAGCTTCGATTCGGGCATTGCGGGCGAGTGGCCGGTCTATTTGCCAACCAGGGATGGAACTCCGGAACAAACATCGCCACACCTGCCGCCTGATTCGCGACGATTCGCTCCTCTCCCGGTTAAACATCCAGCCAAAAGAGGTGGGTTTTCACCCTGGATGGCTTCAGGCTCTTTGCTTCCTCCTGTGGCTTTTCCCCGCGTTATCCCAAGCCGCCGATCCAACGGATACCTCACGAATATTCGTTTAGGTCCACGCAAAGTGGCCGAGATATAAAAAGATTGTTGTGGTCCGTCGTCCGAAGAAGGGCCGATTCGATCAAGCTCTGCTGCATTTGCCCGCGCGGTTTGGGCCAAAAACCCCGATTCCGGGCGCCCTGCTCGTAATGAAACAGTAACATTTTCCCGCTCGATACTGTTTATGCTATTGATTCGCATAAAGTGATGATGCAACCTACACGAGTATGATCACTGGCCGCAGTGCGGCGAGGCCGGGAATATCGGAGTAAGGAAGTACGCAGCACGCTGGCATTTGACCACGCGTTCTGTCGGAACGCTGAGTTATCGAAGCGTCGGCGCGAAAAAGGCACGAATCGAAGCATGGAGCAGGGGCACACCATCTTGGTTGTCGATGACGATCCGAAGATTCGTCGTCTTATTCAACGTATTCTCGAACAGGAAGGATATCGGATACGCACCGCTTCCAACGGTCAAGAGATGCGGCAGCAAGTAGCCGAGGTGAAGGTCGATCTCATCTTGCTCGACATTCGATTACCCGATGAAGACGGCTTCACCCTGGTTAAGGAATTGAACTCCGTACCAGATCTGGCCGTAATCATGGTAACGGGAAAAGCAGATCCCCTTGACAAGGTGTTGGGCTTGGAGCTTGGTGCCGATGACTACGTGACCAAGCCCTTTCATGATCGCGAGCTGCTGGCGCGCGTGCGCAGCGTTCTCCGGCGTGCTCATCAGGAGAACCCGTTACCGCAGGTCAGGCCAGATCGCACTGTAGCCTGCTTTGCAGGATGGCGGCTGAACACTCCCGCCCAGGAACTCGTTTCAGCGCAAGGAGACCAAGTGTTTCTGACCACCCGGGAATACCAGCTGTTGGTTGCCCTCGTCGAGCATTCCCAACGGGTTTTATCCCGCGATTCAATTCTGGAATCTTTATCGGGCCGTGACTGGACACCAATCGATCGAAGTGTCGATGTGCTCGTAGCCAAGCTACGGAGAAAGCTGGGGGATGACGCGAACCGTCCGCAGATTATCAAAACAATTCGCGGAACCGGCTATAAACTCTGTTGTCCGGTGGAGTTCAGATAGTCGGTTACGCTTTGCTTGCACTAACTTACGAATCGTTACGCCAGGCTTAGTCGGCGGTAACAGTCGGTTGGTAGGCTAGGTGTCGCGGTGGCGGACTCCTACCGCCCCTGTCGCGCCATGAGTTACCTCCATGGCTTGCCCCGCTCTGCCAACGCGGGGCTTTTCTTTGGGCGACATCTCCGACTGAAAACTATATCTCGAGCGTCCGGTTTGTGCCGGTATGTTGCCTCCCAAAATCGATGCGGGCGCACGAGGTCCGGCTTCGTCTGCATTTGGCCGGGACCTGGTGCTCCCTGACGTATAGAAGATTACGGCAGGGTCCTCCGGCTGAACCTCGGGCCATTGAATTGTCGATGGCGCGTTGGCCAAATGGATATGCAGCGCCCCCTCTCCCTGCTCTGACTTAGCGTGCCGAACTAGAGTGCGTTCCAGCGCCAGTGCGGCAATGTGCACACGCCCTTATCGATTCGTACCGCGGGCGCGCGGCAAGCCGTCCTGACCGGACATCAATCGAGACCTGTTGGTAATCGCGAATTTTCAAAGCACTTATCCCACCAGGGTATGCGAAGCGATCCGCGGTGAATGAACAGCTGGATTTAGCCTCCGACCGTCGGTCATCTACGACAAATTCCATCTAGCTCCGCGTCGCGCGACGTCTGTTGAGCCGACGCTAAGGTTCAGATGATTTCTGTTGCTCAAGATTTTTCCAGGACAAACCGGTTGCGCGCGTGCCCCCATTTGACGCACTTCGCATTTTCGCGATGCCAATAACAATCTCAGCAAGCTCGGCCTGCAATTTGCAAAGTTCAGTCCAGACAGCCTGGCCCGTTAATACAATGACACGACCAAAACGAAAATCCATTTGCGATGAAAAAAAACCAAACTAATTCGGCCTCGGATACCCGAGGCAATTCTGGCCTCAGTTACAACCTGGTAGATACGTTGCAGCATTACGAGGTAAAGGAGATTACCCCCTTGGAGTTTGCGAGATTGTTATCTGAAATTCCCAGGGACGATCCCATCTCGAGGGAAGCTCCCATCTTGCAGGAATCGGTCGATCCCGAACGGGGGGAAGGATACGTTGAGGCAGCCTGAAGGCAGAAAGCTACTTTGCCGACATCAGCGCATCGCTGCGGTGATCCAGCGGGGCTTCATCAACCAGGAATATCGCTGGCGCAGGTTTACTACTGATCGCGGAGGGGACGGCTGCCTGCAATCCTGCTAACGTATGGCCCGGCCGCAAGACGTGCGGGTCGGCACTTTGATGCGAAGCTCTTTTCAGCCACAAGTTCGCGTCCGAAGTCGGCCGCATGTGTGATGCTGCCGGTTGCCGGAAGGTCACGATAGTCCGCTAGAAAAATAGAGCTGCCGTCCCTTGAGCGTCTCTATGCGTCCGGTTGTGGCCGTACGCCGGTGACGCTCGGAGCAATCAACTCCAAGACTCCGAAGAATCACCGATGCGTTATTCTGGTTACCGAGCGAGCCGGGAGCTACAGTCGCAAAGCATTGTCTCGTCCCGACCGCTGTCACATCGGAGGTTTCTTTTCAGCATTTCTGCCTGGCTCGATGACCGCGGGTTCTATCGCGCGCTGCCAGCTAATAATCTGGCAAACAATTTTTTGGCCGAACAACGAAGAGCATTTCAGTTGACCGGTGACGAAGTCGTAATCTCGGAAAAATACCCGGCGGAGGCAAAGCATCTCCGATTGTTTATCTGGGCTGCCTCTATCCTTTTGTCTATTGGTCTTGTAGCGCCGATTATCACGCTGAGCAAGTTTGTCCTTATTCAAAACACATTCTCTGTTCTGTCTGGAGTACTTGAGCTGGCAAGAGAAGGCCAAATATTTCTGTTCCTCATAATAACGGGGTTTAGTGTTGCGCTTCCAATACTAAAGCTTTGGGTTCTGTATCGACTTGTTAGCAAGAACGCAGTGTCGAAGGAGACGGTAAAGAAACAGTTACATTGGATGCATGAATATGGGAAATGGTCGATGCTCGATGTATTTGTTGTGGCTGTGCTAGTGGTAGCAGTGAAGCTCGGAGCAATAGCGGATGTTGAGATGCGATTTGGTCTTTACGCCTTTGCGGCATCTATTTTGCTGACGATGTATATCACTTCACGTATCGTGGGCCTTACGAATCGCTCCAAGCCCTCGCCCTGACCCTTGCCTCCCCGTTCGCGGTGGCCTGGGCCTGGTTCGGCTTCAGACATACGCACCGACGTGTTTTCGCGGTTTTTGGTCGCCGCCAGCAAGCTGGTTGCGCGGCGGGGAAGGTACTGGAAATCGGCTCTCGGAGGCTCTCGCAGAGCGCCTGCGCAACCTGCAAGGTAACGAGCAGGTGGTGAACTTCGGCGGCGTAGACGAAGAGATACGCGTACTGGTGGACCGCGGCGAGCTGGCAGCCCCGGGGCTGACCATCGATGATGTGCCGACGCGCCTGGCGGCGGCGGACGTAAAGAACCCCGCGGGTACCCAGCGCGGCGACCAACAGCAGCTTCGCATCAGGGTAGCGGGCGAGCTCGACGCAACCAGTCGCGTCGCCGCGGTGCCGATGGTCAGCGGCAATCTACTGGCCGGCGCCGCCATCGTGGTGCTGGTGGGTTCGTCACCATGGGCTGGCGCTCGGCGCCGTCGGTAAGCGCCATCACTGGTGGCGCGACGGTCTGTCCAGTCAGTTGCTGGGGCGCGGGTATCTCGCTCTGCTGCGCGGACTGCTGCGGGTGCCTGTGATTGCAGTAATGCTCTGCCTGATCCTGCCCGTGGGCGGCTTCGTCGCCGCTGCTGCTGTTCTGCGGCGGCGACTTCTGGCCGCCCCCGGCGGTGGTCATTGCCGGCGGGGTGGGATTCTCCATCATCCCGGGACTGATACTGACCTGCGCTGTACCGGTTGGTGGTGACGATTCGGGTGGTATCGCCGGAAACTGCCGGGCATAGGGCGGGGAACATAGCGGCTGATGCCACGGGTGCAGGGGTCTGAGCTCGAACGATGTGGTGCGGTAAAACCGCCTCCCCCAGCGGTAGGCGGAAGCCGCGTAATACGTCGTAGTGCCGGCCGGAATACCCGGACTTGGGGGCCACGGATGACAGTCCCTGCGTTTTCCGCGTCGACGGCGCTCTCGGCGAAGAGCTTGATCAGGTACTGAAGTCGTGATTCAAGATATCGGTTGTCCGCCGGCAGAGCTCTCGCGCGTAGTCGGTCCACAGGCCCTGGCCCCAATAGCGGTAGCAACTGGTCTGGGAGCTCATGAGATGGAACAGGGCATTGCGGTAGCGGTGCTCGTGCGAAGGTACGCCCGGCACCAGAACCTTTTCGTTAAACAGGGCGCTGACCTCCTCCATCGGCCCCAGCACGTTCTCGTAGCCCTGCACCCAGGATAGGTCGCTGGTCCAGCTGCCCCCGTCCATGTGGAAACGGTGATCGGACTCCTTGAGCTCCTCGATCACTTGGGCCAGGCGTTCGGGTCCGTCGCCCGGACTCATCTGCCCCCAGATCTTGTGGTGGAACAGGGGTTGGATCTCGGGCAGGTCCGATTCCTTAATCCCCATGGCAAAGAGGTGCTCCAGGTACTCGCTGGCGTTCATCAGGGGCACGTCCGAGCCGCTCGCCTCGTGCGCGGCCTCCATGAACTTGCCGGGGAACTCGTTCATCATGACGCCCCCGTTCTCGCCATCTGCGATCTGGGTGACCAGCGGCGGCACCGACTTGCCCGCAAGCTCCAGCCGGCTCAGAGACCGGGCCTCGTACAGCGGCTGCATCTGGGCCACGAGCTTGGTGTCCGAGCCCTGGGTCTTGACGATGGCGATGATGCTGACGCTCTCCCCTTTGGAGTTGGTGCACACCAGCCGGTGAGGCAGGTGCGGGCGCTGGGGATGCCAGCCGTTTTCCGGGTGCTCAACCGTGTGCTCCTGCACCAGAACCCATTGATAGCCGCAGTCGACCAGGGTCTTGACGAATTCGTAGGCCACGTCCGGGTGATTGGGCAGGGCCATCTCGGAGGGAGAGAATCCGCGCACCCGTTCCACAGCCTCCCAGCCGAAGATGGCGGCGAAGTGATGCTGCCAGGCGCGCACGTGCAACCGGAAGTCCTGCACCGGCGTGGACGGGGCCACCGCGTGCCCCCAGGGCATGCCAAGCCACTCGGTGGTCCAGTAGTAATCCGGATTGCAGGTGATGGTCTTGAGGGCATCGATGACGTCGTTCTGACCCATGTGACGAAGACCGTGCAACAGGGTGCCTGAGTACTCCAGCATGACGCGGGGCGACTTGCCCTCCCCCACCAGTTGCGGGATGTGCTCACCCATACGCTTGTAGCACCAGGCGAAGACGGGGGCGTTGTGGTTATCGCCGATGTCCTGATGTTCCATCATATACTGCAGATTGCTGATGATGTCCGCCGTGCGCAAGTCATCGCCGCCAGCGGGGATCAGGGGCTGATGCTGGTGCAGGGCGATGGCGGCTGCGGCACGTATGGCGCCGAAATCCACTCCGCCCCGACTCTTGAAAAGGTCCTTTCCGGCACCGGCGGAGACCGCCTCGTCTACCAGGGACTCGTTGCCGGAAACATTGGGGACACCATCGACATACTCGGGTAACTGACTCACGGAATTGGGCCTCGTTCGGAATGAATTTCTTAACAGGTAAAAAGGCTAGCCGTCCAGGCGCCCTCGCAGGCGCTGTACGGCTTCCCAGGATTCTCTCAGGTCTGCCTCGGAACGCGACACCCAAGCCTCGCCCCAGTAAAAGTTACAGCTGGTCTCGGCCCGCAACAGATGCCAGGTGGCCTGCTCCAGGTCGTGCTGAAAGGCGCCTTCGTCCGCAAGACCCTGCTCTGCGGCACGATCGCGTATCTGCCGGATCACCGCGCTCAGATCCGCGACAGCCGCGAGGCTGTTCTTCTGCTGATCGGAGCCGGTCCACTGGACGAAATCGCGCCCGTCGTGCCAACCCGTGTTCCATGCCCCGGTGTTGACGCGCACCTCGCCATGGGCACCGTGGACATTCAGATAGTCGGTGATGAAGGTCGGAGTCACCCCCGCGAAGCCTGAACGCACGCGATCCAGGAGCGGCTGATAGAAGGCGCTCCAAAAATTGGCGCCCTCGGTGGTGTTGCGGAACCAACCGCCGTTCTCGCCATCGGTGCAGGTGGTCACCAGGGGCGCGAAATCGCACCACTTGGTACGCTCCGCCACTTCGTTGAGAAACCACCCCACCTCCATGCCCGCCTCCTGGGCGTTCGACAGGTCCCGATCACGGACGATGACGACGATCTCGTCCTCTCCGTAACGTGCGATGTGGGGCTGGTATCGCAGCTGCTGCCAGCTCATGGCCGACACGGGCTCCACGTGCTCGCTGTCCACCAGCACGTAACGGTAGCCAAAGGAGCGGAGCAGCGGAATCAGCTCCATGGAGAATCCCATCTCGGGCGGCCAGAACCCCTGAAAGTGCGGCCGCCAGAAGACGTGGTGGGCCATGCTCAACCAGCGTTGCAGGTGCTCGGGCCGGTCGGCCTCCGGAATCAAGGGGAATACCGGGTGGTAATACCCGGTCCCCAGAATCTCGAACAGGTCCTGGTTCTGGAAATGCCACAGCATGGACCCGCAGTCCACCGTACCATAGACGCGCTCTTGGAAAGCGGGATCGCTCAAGGTCTCAAGCAGGGTCCCGGACAGAGACAGGTGCACGCGGCCCACATCCTCGTAACCCCAAAGGCTGCGAGGAATGCGGTCCAGGGCGAACAAGATCTCCTGTGCCTCCCAATTGCCCTCGTTCAACATATCCTGCAGGTTGTTCGGCGGCTGATGGAGATTCAAGACCAAGGCGTGATGGGCGATCATCCGGGTGCTTCTCGTTATAGGAATCGTCGCGCAAAGAATACCAGAAATACGCAGCAATCCGATGTTGATCTCATTGCGCCGGATCAGCACTATTGAGCTTCCAGACGCGAGACGAGCGAAGCCCCGCAATACCGAGTCAGAAGCATGCCCCAGATCCTCATAGACCCTGAGTCGAAGTCCCTGGACGAGCGTTTCGCCCTGATCAAGACCCCGCGCAGGGGTCGATCCCGCTACCCGGAGGCATGCGTCACCCCGGTCGCCGACGAGCAGCAAGCGCGGGCCGGTGCGGATCCGGCGCGCAATCTATACCCGGCCCTGGTCTACGGTCCGTCGAAGTCGTCGGAGGGACAGCGCATCTACTACCTGATGCACTGGCTCGATTGAGAGCCACACCCGACAGGAGCTGTTGGGGCGCCCGGGGGGCATCGACCGTATCGACCTCATCCTGAGCAGCGGGCGGGCTCGCTCCCTCGCGGACGAGCTGCCGCCCGGTTTGCGCCTGATCGCCGCGCAGAGTCGCAGCAACGCCTTGGGCCAGATGACCAGAGCCTTCCACTCGAACCTGACCGCCATGAGCCTGCTGGCAGTGCTGGTCGGGGGGTTCATCATCTACAACACCATGACCTTCGCCGTACTGCGCCGGCGCACGTTGCTCGGCCGACTCGCAGGTATCCAGGGACGCCTCGCGGCGCGCGGCATCAACTCATCCATCAGCCGCACCGGGATCGCCGTCGCGGCCCTCACCGTGGCCGTTTCAGCCACTGTCGGCGTGGGCATCATGATCGACAGCTTCCGCGGCAGCGTGGCTGCTTGGTTGGAGAATACGCTGTCCAGCGACATCTACGTCTCGGCCCCGTCCTCCTCCTCCGGCATGGGAGACGGCAATCTACCTGCGGGTATCGACAGTGCAATCCGGACCATCCCCGGTGTCGCCGACATCAGCAAGGGCCGCAGCCGCCGAATCGACACCGACGCGGGCCCGGTCTCGCTGCTGGCGCTGGAGTCCTCGCAGCGCAGCCACCGGGGCTTTCGCTTCAAGGGGGAGACGGCTCACGA
This sequence comes from uncultured Gammaproteobacteria bacterium, assembly GCA_963802975.1. Classification (GTDB taxonomy): domain Bacteria; phylum Pseudomonadota; class Gammaproteobacteria; order Chromatiales; family Chromatiaceae; genus Thiosymbion. The sequence continues at coordinate 143,465 of CAWDLA010000006.1, read as the reverse complement.
CCTGTGGCCGCGCTTCGAAGCCGGGGAGCTGGCGCTGATCTCCGAGCCTTACGCCTTTCACCATCAAGCCGGCGTCGGAGACCTCGTCCGTACCTTCACCGCACGAGGTTGGCGCGAGATCGAGATCGGCGGCGTCTTGATGGACTATGGCGCGGACAGCGGCATGCTGGTCCTTACGCGGCGACTCTACGCCGAGCTCTGGGAAGACGAGAGCTACTCGACCATCGGCGTCGTACTCGCTCCCGGTGCGCAAGCGGGACCCGCCTTGGCCAGGCTGCGCACCCTGGCGAGCGAATACGACCAAGCCATCCAGGTACGCGCCAATCGCATCATCAGGGAGCAGTCCCTGGAGGTATTCGACCGCACCTTCGTCATCACCCGTGTGCTGCGGATTCTCGCGGTCGGGGTCGCCTTCATCGGGGTGTTGAGTGCTCTCATGGCCCTGCAGCTGGAGCGGGCACGCGAGCACGCCATCCTGCGCGCCACCGGCGTCACCCGCGGCCAACTCCTGGGACTGATCCTGCTTCAGACCTCCGCCATGGGCATTGCCGCCGGGCTACTCGCCACACCCCTGGGATGGATCATGGGTGCTCTCTTAAATAGATGTCATTAACGTCCGCTCCTTCGGCTGGACCATGGACATGGTCGTACCGGGCTCGGCGCTGCTCCTGGGGCTCGGACTGGCCTGGAGCGCCGCCCTGCTCGCCGGGCTCTATCCGGCACTCAAGGTCATGCGCACGGACCCGGCCCTTGCGTTGCGGGAGGAGTGAGGCCAGCTCGAAGCGCTGCCGCGCGCATCACACACCACGCCGTGAAGATCCGAGCAACTATTGGCGGTGTCCGGGAGGTCTGTATACTGGTGGGCATCTGTATTCGGAGAGGAGCCTCATCCAATTCGACAACCCCACGAAGATCGGCAGCGCGCTCTTCTGGGTACGCTCGCTCCTCAACCCGCTGATGGACGAGCCCTACAATTACGCACCCGAGTTTCTGGACCTGATCGTCCTGATTCACGGCACCGAGATCGTCACCACGGCCAAGCACAATTACGAGAAATACAGGGACGCGGTGGAGCGCATGAAGTACTACGCGGCCCTCGGCGTGAAGTTCAAGGTCTGCGGGGTCGCCGCCGAGGACTACGGCTACAGCGCAAAGGACTTCCACGACTTCGTCGAGCTGGTGCCCTCGGCCGTCACCGAGCTCGCCCACTGGCAGCTCCAGGGCTACGCCACCATCAAGCCAGAAGTCATGGACAAGAAGCTCTCGATCGAGGAGATACGCTGACCGCCGCCCGGAATGTCCAAACGACCTGCTAACCTTGTTACCGACGAGACGAACAAACCACTGCAGGAGTCACCCAAATGCGCCTGTTCGATGCCGTGCCGGAAATCATTCGAGACCTCCTGGACGAGAGCCATGTCATCAGCTCCAAGGAGCATTCGGCCTTCAAGGTCACTGCGGCCCGACATCCCACGCTCGGGAAGATGGTGATCGTCGAGAGCAAGGAGGGGGACGGCATCATCGTCGAGACGGAGGAGTAGAGCGCCGACCTCAACGGCGCGCCGCATAGGCCGCAGGGCGTGCCCTTCGGCTTTCCGCCCGGCCATCGGCGTGCGCGGGGAGTTTCCCTGTCCTGAAACAACAATCCGGGCAGATTTCCAATCCGAATTGTGTGAGTATTGGTAATTCAGTGCGCGCCATGCAGCCGTTATCAGATTTGAACGAGGTATGACAGGATGAGCAAGCCGAAACTATCCCCCGTGATGCAACGACTGGTCGACGGTAGACACCGCGATCCCTTCGGGGTACTCGGCCGACACGAGGACAACGGTAGGGTGCGAGTGCGGGTGATGCTCCCTCATGCCAAGGAGGTGAGTATCGCGGACGGGAATCACCAGCTGCATCGAATCGAAGGCACGGACATCTTTGAGTGGGAGGGAGACGCCGATCTGGTAGCAGAGCGCTATCGGCTCATCTGGCGCGACGACGAGCACCGAGATCACATCGCTCACGACCCCTACTGTTACCCCCCGCAGCTCCCGGACTTCGACCTGCACCTGTTCGGAGAAGGCAAGCACTGGCATGCCCACCGCCTGCTCGGCGCCCGGGTGCACGACGTCGACGGCGTCGCCGGCATTTTGTTCTCGGTATGGGCACCGCACGCGGAGCGCGTCAGCGTAGTCGGCGACTTCAACCGCTGGGACGGACGGACTCATCCCATGCGGGTCCACGGCAACGGCGTGTGGGAACTCTTCATACCGGACCTTCCCCCGGGCGTCGTCTACAAGTTCGAGATCCGCGCCCAGAACGGAGACATCTTCCTCAAGTCCGATCCCTTCGGCCGGCGCTTCGAGATGCGCCCCAGCACCGCCTCCATCGTCGAGCCGCCCACCGACTTCGCATGGAGCGATGCCGACTGGCTCGAGCAACGGGCCGAGAGCGACTGGATGGGCACGCCCATGTCCATCTACGAGGTCCACCTGGGCTCCTGGCAACGCGGCCCCGAGGGCGAAATGCTCAACTACCGGGTCCTGGGTGAGCGCCTGGTGGCGCATGTTCGCGACCTTGGCTTCACCCACATAGAGCTCCTGCCGGTAACCGAGCATCCCTTCGACCAGTCCTGGGGCTATCAGACCACCGGCTACTACGCCCCCACCAGCCGCTTCGGCGCGCCGGACGATTTTCGGTGGTTCGTTGACCACTGCCACAAGAACGGGATCGGCGTCATCCTCGACTGGGTCCCCGCCCATTTCCCGAAGGACGCGCACGGCTTGGCCCGCTTCGACGGCACCGCCCTGTACGAGCACGAAGACCCGCGCCTGGGCGAGCATCTGGACTGGTCCACGCTGATCTACAACTTCGGGCGTTACGAGGTCAAAAACTTCCTGATCTCAAGCGCCCTGTTCTGGCTGGAGGAATACCACATCGACGGCCTGCGGGTGGACGCCGTGGCGTCCATGCTCTATCTGGACTACTCGCGCGAAGAGGGCCAGTGGATCCCGAACAAGTACGGCGGGCGCGAGAACCTCGAGGCCATCGAGTTTATGCGCGAGCTCAACGAGGTCACCCATTCCCAGGTGCCCGGGGCACTGATCATGGCCGAGGAGTCCACCTCCTGGCCCCAGGTAACCAAGCCCACCTACCTGGGCGGTCTGGGCTTCGATCTCAAGTGGAACATGGGCTGGATGAACGACACACTGGCGTACATCGCCCACGAGCCCATCCACCGCCAGTTCCACCAGGACAGCTGACCTTCAGCATGCTCTATGCCTTCACCGAGAACTTCCTGCTGCCCTTCTCCCACGACGAAGTGGTACACGGCAAGCGCTCCATGCTCTACAAGATGCCGGGCGACGACTGGCAACGCTTCGCCAACCTGCGTCTGATCTACACCTACCTGTTCACGCACCCGGGGAAGAAGCTGCTGTTCATGGGTACCGAGTTCGGACAGGGGCAAGAGTGGGACAGCACAGCCGTGATCGACTGGTATCTGCTCGAATACCCGAACCACCAGGGCATTCAGACCCTCGTTCGGGACCTCAACAGCGTTTACAAGAGTTATCCGGCGCTGTACACGCATGACTTCGACTGGGAGGGCTTCGAGTGGATCGACTGTCACGACGCCCAAAATTCGGTGCTGGTCTACCTGCGCCGGGCCGGCGACGATTTTCTGGTCATAGCCCTGAATTTCACCCCGGTCCCCCGCGATTCCTACCGCATAGGCGTGCCCGCGGCCGGAATCTACAAGGAGGTCCTGAACTCCGACGCCGCGGTCTACTGGGGAAGTGGAATGGGTAACGGCGCCCGGTTGCTGGAAACCGAAGACATGCTCTGGATGGATCGGCCTAACTCCCTGGAGATCACCCTGCCGCCGCTGTCCGGGATCGTGCTGAAGCTGGAGACGCCACGGAAGGAGGAAACCAGCGCGGACGAGGAGGTCGGAGCCAGCGAGGAGGCCGTAGCAGCAACAAACTCGGAACCCGAGACCGGCGACGTCGACGGCGAAACATAGGGGAGCTGGTGCCCCACCCCACGGGTACAGCGATGCACAAATCCCTGCCAAGCCGGAACAAGGAGGCTCGCGCCAAGACCCTGAGCTCGCCGAGAAGCTGCTTTGCGTCCCGGCGACCTGGCGCGAGATCTCTTCACGGTCTCGCGACGACGGCGTTCGCGGTGATTCCTGCGGGGGCGTACCAGGCGCCTGTTCGATTTCGAGGCCACTGTTATGGCGAAACGACCTGACGGATCGACGGAAGACGCAGACAAGAAAAACCCTGCGCAGCCAGACCCGACGACCGGCGATCGCAATGTGCCCGGACCGCATCCCCCTGGGTCCGTCCCCACCGGGATCGCGCCCTCTACTCCGCCGCCTGCCCGGGAGGCGCCAGGGGAGCTCAAGGCAGCACGGGCCGGCTCCGCACCAACGCAGGCAGAGTCCGGCCCGGTGCACGTGGAGGAACCCGTGCCCGCCGAGGACCCGGTCTACCGCGAAGGACCGGCCCCGGAGTTCCGCCACCGGCACAGCCTGTACGTCGTTCACATCACGCCGGAGATGGCGCCGATAGCCAAGGTCGGAGGGCTGGCGGACGTGGTCTTCGGCCTGACGCGAGAGCTGGCGATCCGCGGCAACCACGTCGAAATCATCCTGCCCAAGTACGACAACCTGCGCTACGACCAGATCCGGGAGCTGCAAGAGGTCTACCGGGATCTGTGGGTGCCCTGGTACGACGGCGCCATCCACTGCACCGTCTACTTCGGCTTCGTGCACGAGCGCAAATGCTTCTTCATCGAGCCCCACTCCGACGACAAGTTCTTCAACCGGGGAAGCATCTACGGCTTCGAAGACGACGTGACGCGCTACGCCTTCTTCTCACGCGCCGCCATGGAGTTCCTGTTCAAGGCCGGCAAACACCCCGACATCATCCACTGCCACGACTGGCAGACCGCGCTGGTGCCCGTGCTTCTGTACGAGATCTACCAACACCTGGGCATGACCCATCCCCGGGCCTGCCTCACCATCCACAACTTCAAGCACCAGGGGCTCACCGGCATGGAGATGCTGCGGGCGACCGGACTGCACAAGCCCGAGCACTTCTTCGACTACAACCGGCTGCGGGACAACAACAACCCATTCGCCCTGAACCTGCTCAAGGGCGGCATCGTCTACTCCAACTTCGTCACCACGGTCTCGCCCCGATATGCCTTCGAGACCAAGGACCAGGAGCAGGGATTCGGACTGGAGCCGACCCTGCATACGCACCACATGAAATACGGCGGCGTGGTCAACGGCATCGACTACGACGTCTGGAACCCGGAAGTCGACACCCACATACCCGTCCGCTATCGGCGTCCGACTCCATCGACGGCAAGTACGACAACAAGCGCGCCCTGCGCGATCGCCTGATGCTGGCGGACAACGACAAGCCCATCGTCGCCTTCATCGGCCGGCTGGACCCGCAAAAGGGTCTGGAGCTGGTGCGCCACGCCATCTTCTACGCCCTGGAACGAGGGGCCCAGTTCGTGCTGCTGGGCTCGAGTCCGGACCAGGGCATCAACGACGACTTCTGGGGCCTGAAGCAGATGCTCAACGACAGCCCCGACTGTCACCTGGAGATCGGCTTCGACGAGGACCTGGCCCATCTCATCTACGCCGGTGCCGACATGATGCTGGTACCGAGCCGATTCGAGCCTTGCGGCCTGACCCAGCTCATCGCGATGCGATACGGCACGATACCCGTTGTCCGCGCCGTGGGCGGGCTCGCCGATACCGTATTCGACAAGGACCACTCCCACCGACCGCTGCACGAGCGCAACGGATACGTGTTCGAGAACTACGACAACGCCGGCCTGGAGTCCGCACTGGGCCGCGCCATCGCCTGCTACTTCCAGCATCCGGATCACTTCCGCGACCTGATGACAAACGCGATGCGAGCCGACTACTCCTGGAGCAATCCGGGAGGGGATTATCTGAACATCTACGATTACGTTCGGCACAAGTAGCGGAATTTGCCTAGGCAAATGGGGAAGATCCTATGTCCAGACCACTTACGGAGCAGGGCGGGGGCTGGTATTCAGATCGCTGCCGGCGAAGTCGAGCATCGAAACCTTCATCGGAAGACCGCTCGGAATCTCGTCTAACCATGACTCCCCTCCCGAATCGTCCCTCCAACCTTCTATGCCCTCTCCACCGGAAACGCCAGTACTTCGTCGATGTGGCAGCTTCCCGTCGCGATCATCAGCAGACGATCCAGACCCAGGGCGACACCCGTCGTCTCCGGCATACCTGCGTCCAGCGCGGCGAGGAATTCTTCGTCCATAGGCGGTCGGTCCAGCCATGCGGCGCCCCGCGCTTTCAGGTCCGCGGTGAATCGGCGTCGCTGCTCCGCGGCGTCGGTGAGCTCTTGGAAGCCATTGGCAAGCTCAATGCCTTCCAAGTACAGCTCAAAACGCTCGGCGACGGGGTCGGAGTCGGCTCGGATGCGGGCCAGCGAAGCCTGGCTCGGTGGATAGTCGTAAATGAAAGTCATGCAGTCCCGTCCCAGCTCAGGCTCGATGAAATGGCTGAGCAGCAGGTCGAGCCAGCCACCCGGTTCCATGCACAGATCGTCGACGGCGGGAACGTCCTCCGCGGCGCGTTGCAGTGCCTGCACACTCGCCCGTAGCGGGTCCAGCCCCAGGTGGGTCAGAAACAGCTCCCGGTAGCTCAGGAATTCGACCACCAAGCCGGGCCGGTCAAGGGCGTGACGCACGAGGTCCGCGACCTCCGCCATCAGTTCACGATATCCCACACCCGGCCGGTACCACTCCAGAAGGCTGAATTCCGGGTGATGCAGGCGTCCGCGCTCGCCGTCTCGGAATACCTTGCAGATTTGATAGATGGGCCCGCTTCCCGCCGCCAGTAGGCGTTTCATGGGGAGCTCAGGGGAGGTGTGGAGGTAAAGTGTCTGCGGCCGTGCGCCCGCGCCGAGCCAGCCGGTACGCAGACTCTGAAGGACAGGGTCGGTCGTGGCGGCGCGGGAAGCTACAGGGGTTTCCACCTCCGTCACGCCGGCATCCGCGAAGAATCCGCGGATGCGCCCGAGCATTCGCGCCCGGGCACGCAGCACCTCATGCCGGGCACTGGGCCGCCAGGTCTCCGGCGTCACGCGTCCTTCGCGCGGGATACGTACTCGCCGGAGCGGGTGTCGACCTTGATCAACTCGCCCGTCTGAACGAAAAGGGGGACACGCACAACGGCCCCTGTCTCCAGGGTCGCGGGCTTTCCGCCGCCGCCGGAGGTGTCACCCTTGAGCCCGGGGTCCGTTTCGGTAATCTCAAGCACGACGAAGTTCGGGGGCTCGATGCTCAGGGGAGAGCCGTTCCAGAGGGTTACCCCACACATGTCCTGCTCCTTGATCCATTTTACGGAGTCTCCCAGAGCCGTGGCGTCGGCGGCAAGCTGCTCGTAGGATTCCGGGTCCATGAAATGCCACATCTCGCCGTCATTGTAGAGATACTGCATCTGGGTATCATGAACGTCGGCGGCCTCAACAGAATCACCGGACTTGAAGGTCTTTTCCACGACGCGTCCGGTTTTCAGATTCTTTACCCGCACGCGATTGAACGCCTGGCCCTTTCCGGGCTTGACGAACACGTTCTCGACGATCACGTATGGGTCGCCGTCGAGCATGATCTTAAGCCCACCACGAAACTCGTTGGTGTTGTAGGTTGCCATGTCTTCCTCTCGTCAGAAGGGCCCAAAACTGACAATGTTAGCGCGAACAAAGCCCGGCTGTCAGGATGCGCTATGGAAGCGGGAGTTGGCCACTGCCATTACCCGCCCCGATGGGCTCTTGGATGCCCTAGACCTCGACCGATCGCTGCTGCCCGCCGCGCGGGCGGCATCCAAGGGTTTCCGTCTGTTGGTTCCGCGAGGCTACGTTGCACTCATGGAGCACGGCAATCCCGAAGATCCTCTGCTGCGTCAGGTCCTGCCCCTGGCGGACGAGCTTCAGGCGCCGAGAGGCTTTGGCGCCGATCCGGTGGGCGATCGGGCGGCCCTGTGCTCCCCCGGACTTCTGCAGAAGTACCCGGGCCGTGCCTTGCTTCTAGTCACCGGAGCCTGCGCCATCCACTGCCGATATTGCTTTCGGCGTCATTTTGCCTACGGGGAAGACTGCGCGCTTCCCGACCGCGCCGCCGGTGCCATCGCCCGGCTCTCTCAAGACCCATCGGTCAGCGAGGTGATCCTGAGCGGGGGCGACCCCCTGATGTTGGACGATCTCGCCCTTGCAGCGCTCATCGATGAGCTGGCGTCGATCGCGCACCTTCGGCGCCTGCGCGTGCATACCCGTCTGCCCATCGTCCTGCCCTCGCGGGTCACGGACGAACTGTGCCGAACCCTCAGCGCGAGCCGCCTCACGCCGATTGTGGTGGTGCATGCGAATCACGCCCGGGAGGTCTCGGAACAATCCGGACGCGCCCTGAAAAGCCTGCGTGACGCCGGCGCCTTTCTGCTTAATCAAAGCGTGCTCCTACGCGGCGTCAACGATTGCGGGGACCGGCTCGCCGCTCTCAGCGAAGCCCTCTTCGTGTGCGGGGTCCTGCCTTATTACCTGCACATGCTCGACAGGGTCCGAGGCGCGGCGCATTTCGAGCTGGACGAGCCGGCAGCGCTTCGGCTCATGGACCAGCTGCGTGTCCGGCTTCCGGGGTACCTGGTTCCGCGCCTGGTCCGCGAGGTGGCGGGCCGCCCCTGCAAGGACCCTGTCGAGCCTTTGAACCAGGATCCGAAGGCCCTGCTGGAAAACGCCTATGGTGTAACAGTTCGGAAGGACCGATAATTTGCCCGTCAGACCGACCACGGCACAAAACTCTAAGTCACAGACCAGCGAATATGGATTCACTTTCCAGCACGGCGTCCCTGCTCATACTCACCTCGAAGGAAGAGGAGGCTGAGAGTCTCATCAGGTCACTGCGTAACGGCGGACTGGCCGTTAGCGGTATCTACACCACCGAGCCCGAGCGCTTGGAGGAGCTGACCACGACCAACCCCTTCGAGCTCATTCTTTGCTGCGAGTACGACCCCGACATCGACTTGAAGGCCTGCATGTCCCAATACCGGGAGCTGGACACGGATATTCCGCTGGTCATCATCGCGGACGGTGCTACAGAATCATCCGCCCTTCTCGACGCCCTGCGCTCGGGCGCCAGAGATTTGACCGAGCATGGGGATTCGGACCACCTGCAGCTCGTAGTCGCCCGTGAGCTAGAAGACTTCGGACATCGACGCGCCGAGTCCCGGATGCGCGAACGGCTGGAGGAGTGCGAGCAAAGGTCCCGCGAGCTCGTCGACGCGTCCGTCGAAGCCGTCGCCTTCGTTAAGGAAGGCATACACGTTCACGTCAATCCCGCTTATCAAGAGCTCGTCGGCTTCGACAAGGTTGAAGACCTCGATGGTTATCCGCTGCTCGACATCATCGCGACCGAAGACCACGCGAAAGCGAGGGAGGCCCTGCGCGCAGTGGAGCTGCGTCAAGAGGCCAAGCCGGTAGAGCTGGACGTAGGGTTTATTCGCGCCGACGGCGGACACGTCGAGGCCCACTTGACGGCCACTGCCTCAAAGCTGGACGGTGAGCCTTGCGTCCGCATCACAACCAGTGACAAAGGACGCGGGATTCAGGAATCCGGTCCTGGGACCTTGGACGAGGACACTGGACTTCCGAACCGAAAAGCGCTGATGGACGAGCTCGACTCCAGACTCGCCGAAACGGGCGCCGGACGCACGCCCTTCGCCGTTATTTATGTCGGCATCAGCGTCTTACCTAAGGTGATGCTGAACCGCAGCCTGACGTTTGGACTCAGGGCAGCGGCTGAGCTCGGAACCGACCTGCAAGCCCTGGCACCGTCAGACGCCTTCATCGCGAGGATCTGCGATGACGCATACGTTTTGCTGATCTCCGATCTGGAACAGGCCGAGGCAGCTGAGCTTGCCGCAATGATCAGACGGGATCTGCAATTGCCTTTGGACGAGGCTCCGGATGAAGACGCCGCTCCCCAATGCGGCACAGGCCTGACACTCGCCGACTCCATTTCCAGCTCCGCGTCCGATTTGCTTGATACGGTTTACCGGGACTATATGTTCGGCGCCCTGGATCCATCACCGGGACAAGATGCGGCGAGACCGACCGAGCCACCGGAGAGCATCCAACCCAAGAGTACGCCGGAAGAACAAAGTAGGTTGACCACACAAATCAAGCATGCCCTCGATGTCGAGGGGTTTCAGCTGGCTTACCAGCCGATCGTTAGCCTGAAGGGAGACAGCCAGGAAAGCTATAACGTCCTCCTGCGCTTGCGTGACGACGACAGGACCTTGATCGAGGCGAAGGATTTTCTCCCGGCGGCGGTCGAATCGGGCAACATGGTAGACATCGACCGCTGGGTATTGCGCAACGCCATCTCCGAAGTCGCCGCACAGCGATCGAAGGGGCGGAAGCTCAACTTTTTCGTCAACGTCGCCGAACAAACGTTGCAAGAAGCTAAGCTTCTGCTTTGGATCTGCGACTATCTGCGAGAATTCCATGCGCGAGGTAACTGGCTGACGCTGCAGATTCTCGAAGAGCATGCCCGCAGCCACGCCGCCGCCTTCACCAGGCTAAGCGAAGGATTGCGAAAGGTCAGGTGCCGCTTGGCGCTCAACCGTTTTGGCGAGGGGCCAAACCCCGAGGTCCTGCTTCGAAGCCTACGCCTGGATTTCGCGAAGTTCCCGCCGGTTATCGGCCAGGGTCTAGCGGAGGACAAGACACAACAAGAGCGGCTTCAGGAGCTGACCAAGCTGTGCCGCGACGCAGGCGTGAAGAGCGTGGTCACCGGGGTGGAAGATGCCCGCTCATTGACGCTGCTCTGGACCGCGGGTATCGACTACGTGCAGGGCAACTTCCTGCAGCAACCCAGCGCCTCCATCGTCAAGTCCACGTAGGAGTCTGACCGGTTTGCGCGTTCGTCTGACAGGCTACCCGGGATCAGGCCTCGTTCGCCACACCATGGGGCACATGCCCCGTCGCCACCAGTGCGCTGGCCGAGTCGCAATGCGCGCGCTGGTCATCGAAGAAAAAATCCGCACTGAACGCCGTCAGGAACGGCCCCTTGTCGAAACCACCAAGGAACAGAGACTCGTCGATCCTGATTCCCCAAGTGCGCAGAGTCCGGACGACGCGCTCGTGTGACGGCGCACCCCGAGCCGTGATCAGCGCCGTGCGCAAGGGAGACTCCTCCGCCGGAAACAACCGCTGAATCTCGTGAAGAGCGGCCAAGAATGCCTTGAATGGCCCCCCCCGTAGCGGCTCGTGTGCCGCTGCCCGCTCGGTGGCGTTGAAGGCGTCCAGACCATCCCTGCGGTAAACCTGCTCCGCCTCGTCCGAGAACAGCACAGCATCCCCGTCGAAGGCGACGCGAAGCTGCTGCTCTTCTTCAGCACGAGGTGCGCGCCGAAGCGGAAGTATGGTCGCAGCGGCGCAACCCGCTTCCAGGGCCATGCGCACGTCATTCGGGTCCGCGGAGAGGAACAAGTGGGCGCCGAACGCGGAAACATAGCTGTAGGGGCTGCATCCTCCGGTGAAAGCGGCGCGGGTGATGTCGAGCCCGTAGTGTCGTATGGAATTGAAGACCCGAAGCCCGGTGTCGGAACTATTGCGCGAGAGCAGTATCAGCTCCACTTGGCCCAGCGCACCGAGGCGCTCGTTCAGCGTCAACAACTTTTTCGCCATGGGAAAAGCGACGCCCGGCTCTAGCACCTTGTCCTCGTGCTCGATTTGATATCGGCAGTAAGCGTCGACGCCTTCTGTCTCGAACACTTGGTGCGAGGCGCTCAGATCGAACAGCGCCCGGGAGGAGATGGCGACGACGAGGCGCACTTGGCAGGAGTCCGGCTCACTCACGACGTCACCGCATCGCCTAGTCTGATCGCACCGGGAGTTTGTCTTGCGGGATCGTAAAGCCAAACGCCGGTTTGGCCGCAACTCCCGTCACCAAGGCATGAACCAGTTCATAAAGCTCATGGGGCGGCTGATACTGCGGTTAATAACGGCCATGTCGTCGCGCATGTGCGAGGTGGTGAACGTCATGGACTGAATCGCCTGATCCATGGTCTCCATGCTGGTCAACATGGGCTCCAACGTGCTTACGTCGCGGGATATAGACTCGACGCTGACAGCCATGGTCCGGACATTTGCACTCATCTGGCCGACATTATCCGAAATGGACTGCATGTTGCTGGCCAGGACGGTCATGTTGGAGTCTACGCTGATGGCGAGATAGTGGACGTCCTTAGCCAGACTGAACACCAGATAGAACCCGTAAGCAGCGAGGATGATGAACGCGAACAGGGATGGATAGACGATGAGCTCCCAGCGCTTGGCGCTGGTCTCGAACGCCTGCGACAGACGGTCGATGGCGTAGGCGTTGAGCTCGGCGTTTGCCGTCGTCGCGCTGCCCCCGGTATCCCGTTCCCTCGGACCGTTACCCTCGGTCGCGTTAGGTTGTTTCTCGTTGTCCGTCATATAGGATAGAGATTTATCGAACTTACAGCTTCTCGAATTTCAAAAGACTAACATAGATTTTCCGTTACACAAGCCAACTTAATTAACCCTTAACCCGCTCCGCTTTGCCGGCCTGGGACGCGGGCTATGTGCTCAACTGACCAGATTCGGGTAGAGGGCAGCGGCCAGCGAAAAAAACTCCCGCGATCCCTTGCCGCGAGGGTCCAGCTCGAAAACGGCCAATCCCTCGCTGAAAGAGCGCCGAAACACCGTGCGCTGGGACAACCGGGGCTTGATGAACTTGATACCCGGAAGGGAAACCAGCGCAGCCGCAGCTTCGTTGGTTTCACGCACGGCATGGTGAGTATCACCACGGTTGATGAATCCGATGATCTCCGCCGGCTTATCCCTCGGCATCGACTGCACCAGGTGAATGTAGCGCTGAGTGGACCAGATGTCGGCCTGAGAGGGCGGGACAGGGACAACCACCCGGTCGCACAGCTCCAGCGCCCGGCGCATGGAATCCATATCCGAGGTACCGACATCGATGAGTGTCTCGTCGGCTGCGGCAAGCCGCTTCGGGGTCAAGCCTGCCTTGTCGTCGACCCGCAACAGCGGGTCAAACCCCTCCTCCGTGCGTACGTCGACAACGTCGGTCAGAGTCGCTTGGGGGTCCGCATCGATGAGCTGAACGTTCACGTCCGCCATCGCGAGCCAAACCGCCAGATTGAAGGAGACGGTGCTTTTGCCCGACCCTCCTTTAAGACTTCCGATTATGGTTATCATCGACAGATCTCACCGCGCTCGGGGATTAACGCCCGGGAGCCTGAGCGGGGGTCTGGCCCGGCGCGCCTTGCGGAGACTCCATGCGCTCATAGCCCGCGGGAATGTTGAACAGCTCGTCGGGCTGCTTGCCGACACGAATGTTCGTCAGCTCGCTGACCATGCCACCGGGAAACTCCTGCCGCACCGCGAGCTCGAGCTCCGGGTCGAACCACTGAAAGCTGCGTATCTCCGGCTGGTTGGGCGCCGTCGCGACCATCTCCCATTTCTCGACCTTGCGCCCATCGAGATCTTCCTCTCCGACAAGCTTGAGCTCCGAAACCTGACCATCCGGCATCTCCTGACGCAGGGGAATTCCGCGCTCTTTGTCGATCCACTGCGTGCTCTTCATGCTCTGCCCCTGATGGGCGGCAACCATCTCCCACTTGACCGCGGTACGCCCGCCGATATCTTCCTCGCCGAGATTGCGACAGGTCAACCCGGGCATACCACCGCAGGGATCGTCTGTCGCAGAGGATTTCTCGCCGGAAGGCTGGCCGACGGGATCACCCAGCTTGCGCTCCATGTACTTTTTCTGATCCGGAAACAGGATCCACTCGACACCGCGGTTTTCATCGGTTACGCGAATAACCTGCTGTCCCTGATGCGACATCTCTGTGCGCATCCGCTTGTCGCCAACGTACATCTTGCTGGACGACATATCTCCCTCTGGCCCGCGCTGGATGGACTCGGCGGAAAACTCCGCCCCAGCGACGGCGATTCCCGCCGACAAAACTGCCGCAAGCCCGAGTGCAAGGGGGTAACGAGACGCGTACTTCACAATGTTCATAATCACATGCTCCTTCGTCTATGTAGTGAGATTCCGAGCAGACCCTGCAGGGATCCGATCGGCCGCGGAGCCCGGAAACGCAGGTCTCCGGTATCCCGAATACAAAAAGCCGACTGAAAACCCGTGCTGCATCGCAAAACACCTCTGCTCCCGTCTTCCCCCGAGCGTCCGGCTGCGCTGAGACCGCACGCAACCCCGCGGGCACCTGAAAGCGAACCGGAGCAAGCAAGCCGAAGGCCATCAGCGGCGCTCGCCATAGTATCGTTTGAACCAATTATTCGATTGGTATCCGAACGCCTCCTTGGTTCGCAACGGGTCGTTGGGCCTAGGCTGCACCCCTAAGCGGTCGGGCTCGCGCGGACGCCAGCCTGTTTTTGCATCCAATCGCTCGCGTTCCTGGTCGGTCAACGGACGAAACTGGTAGCCGTACCTCCGGGATTCCGCGCCCCGGCCGGTGGAACCGGCCGGACTGTCACCACGGAAGCGATAACCTCGAATCGCGGACGGTGGCATATCGCCGCGCATACCCAGCTGGTCCGGAGGGCCTGCGCGCGGGGCTTCTGGCACGCCCGGGCGGCGCCCCCACGGATCTTGCCGGTAAGGGATCACTTGCTCGCGCGCCGGATAGGTAGGGCGTCCGCCGCCCGACAACTGGTCGGGATAGGGCTCGGACCAGGGTTGTGGACCAGGCTCCCACCGCGCCGGGTCCCTGACCCATTTCTGGACGAACCCGAGCGGATACGCCTGTTCCCTACTCAGGAAATCGGAAGTTTGCGCCTGGTAGCGTGGCGCAGGATCCACGAAGTCGGGCTGCACCGAATAGGCGTCGACCACAGATAGATAAGGCTCAAGCCCGGAGCCTTGACCGGAAAGCACCGGCCCGATTGCGTACAAAAAAAGCACAACAGATGCAACGAAGGGCGATACAGGTAATTTCATTTAGGTTGGCAAACATTGGCCACGCCTGCGGCCCGCTCCTCGATTCAGCTCCGGGCCGGTCGCCGGGCCTTTGACCAGTGGATCCGCGCTAGAGAAAAGCAACGTGACCTCGGCGAGAGATCGGAATCGCATATCCGAGCGATCCCAACATAACAGAGCGAGATAGCATCGAGGCATTAGTCGAAGCCCGGACCCTGTCCGTCGTCCACCTTCAGCCGAATGCCACGCCGCGGCGCCTTTTTCTGCACCAGTGCCGGCTTTACCGTGTCCGACTTGGCCGAAGACTTTTTTGCCACCCGTTTCTTTGCGGCGGTCTTCTTTGCTGTCTTGCTCTTGCCCTTCGCCGCACGACCCTGGGTGTCTGTGGGCCTTTTGTCAGTGGACACTCGTTTTTCGCCGGCGTCGGGAGGCTCTACCGGCGGTTTCTGGCCCTCGCCCTGCTGCTTGCCCGCCACGGCCTGTTTCGTCTCAGGCGAGTGCGCATCGGAAGCCTCCGGCTTCAAGGCTACCGGCGTCGGAGGACCGCCGTCCGCGGAGGCGTCGGGCCGGGCATCGCCACGCTCCTTCCCCGCGGCCGATGCCGCAGGCCGTGGCCTATCGCGCTCTGGCTGAGCGCTCCCCTTGCGCGATTCGGCAGCCGAAGCAGGCGCCGCCGGTGCCGTCCCCGACGCGTTCCCGGCCCCGGAAACAGCCGGGGCGGCAGCACCGCCGCCGGCGGACCCTCCGCCGCCCGTTGGCGCTGCACCACCGGGTGGTTTCGGCTTGGGCCTGGGCGTCGACTTGGGTGCCGACTTCTTCTTTTTAAACAAGCCCTTCACAAAATCGAACAGCAACAGAAAAATGCCGCGAATCAGGTAGAAGGACATGGTGATCCCCGTCACCGCGTAGCCCCAAACCTTGATCGCCAGGCTTCCCTTCGACCTCTTGACCGCCTCCTGCTGCTGCTCTTTCTCCGCCTCTACAGTGGAGCAAGGAACGTTGGCGCCGGCAGGAGCGGTCGCGACAGCCACCTCACAAAGGTCCTTGCTGGCCGCAACGCATCCCAACGGAATGACCACCAACGTAAGCACCGTGGACACCAGCACGCCGGAGGCCAGCGAAATGGCCATGCCCTGGAAGATCGGATCGAAGAAGATGACGCCGGACCCCGCCACCAGGGCCAGTGCCGTGATGACGATGGGACGCGTACGCGTCTTGCATGCGCGGATGACCGATTCGGCGACGGGCACGCCCTTCTGCACCTCGTGTATGGAGAAGTCCACGAGCAGGATCGAGTTACGCACGATGATTCCGGCCAGGGCGATCCAGCCGATCATGGAGGTAGCGGTGAACTCGCCGCCCAATCCGAGAGCGAACATGATCAGGTGCGCGGGAATGATGCCCAACAGCGTCAATGGGATTGGCGCCATGATGACCAGTGGTATGCGGAAATTGCCGAACTCCCACACCACCAAGATGTAGATGAGCACCAGGGCGACCATGAAGGCCGCACCCATATCTCGGAAGGTTTCGTAGGTGACCGTCCACTCCCCCGACCACTCCCAAGCGGAATGTCTGTCGTTGGGAGGCGGGCCTATCCAGTAGGCCTGCGGAACAATGCCGTCCGGCGCCACATATCCAGTGGCGTCGATCTCGTCCTGGATCTGGAACATGGCATAAACCGGTGCGGCGAGTGCGCCACCAACGTCCGCCACCACGTATTCGACTGCCCGCAGGTCCTTGCGGTAGATGATGTCTTCCTCAGGTACGCGCTGGAAGGCCCCGAGCTCGCGCAGCGGGATGGTGTAGCCACCGTTGGACTGGATCGGGAGATCCCCCAGGCGCTCGATCTGGGAGCGCTCCGCCAGGGGGACCTGGACCACGATCTCTATGGGCTCGTGGCCGGCTTTCTGCTTGACGTCCCCGATCTGCGCCCCCCCGAGGGCCATGGCCAAATTGCGGTTGATGGTGTCGACGGAGATCCCGCGCCGCACCGATTTCTCCGTATCGACGTCGAAACGCCAGTAATCGTAGGCATCACGAAGATAGTTATCCACATCGCGGGCGCTCTCGGCCTGCGCAAAGAATTCGGTCATGTCACGCGCGAACTGGCGGCGAATCTCCGGAGTCGGTCCATGGACTTCCGCCACCACCGACTGCAGCACCGGAGGACCGGGCGGCATCTCGACGACGGAGAATTTGGCGCCCGTCCCGTCGGCCAGCTTGGTCAGCATCTCCCGCGCCGCTACCGCCAGCTGATGACTGCTGCGCTCGCGGTCGTTCTTGTGCAGGAGCTGTACCTGAACCTCGCCCTGCCAGGGATCGGAGCGCAGGTAGTAATGCCTCACCATGCCGTTGAAATCGAAGGGCTTGGCCGTGCCCGCGTAGAGCTGCACGGCCGTCACTTCCGGCAGGGTACGCAGCTTCTCCGCCATGCGGTGCGCCAGGTTGGCGGTCTCCGGCAGGGCGGTGCCTTCCGGCATGTCGATCACGACGGAGAACTCCGGCTTGTTATCCAGGGGCAACATCTTCACCGGGACCCACTTGAAGTAGAAGAAGGCGCAGGTGAACATGAAGGCGCCCCAGAGCACGAGGCGAAATATCCTTTGCTTGCTCTTGCTCTCGATCAGGGGGGTCAGGATGTTGCGAAAGACCTTCTCCAGCTTCTCGGCCTCTTTGTGCTCGCGCTTCTCGGCCGTCTCCAAATAGTGCATCGACGGACGCAGCCACTTGGACAGCGCAAAATAGGGCGTGAAAACGAAGGCTGCGAACAGGGAGATGAACATGGCCACCGAGCCAAGGGCCGGGATGGGCTCCATGTAAGGACCCATCATGCCGCTGACGAAGCCCATGGGCAGCAGGGCGGCGATGACCGTGAAGGTTGCCAGGATGGTGGGGTTTCCGACCTCGCGCACCGCGTCCACCGCGGTCTCGTCGTCGGTCCGCCCCTCCTCCAGCCAGCGCCGGTAGATGTTCTCCACCACCACGATGGCGTCGTCCACCAGAATACCGATGGAGAAGATGAGCGCGAACAGGCTCACCCGGTCGATGGTGTAGCCCCAGGTCCAGGCGACGAAGATGGTCATCAGCAGAACCACCGGGATGACCAGCAGAACCACGATGGCGGGACGCACCGCTCGAAAGGCACCCCACACCAGCAGAAACACGAAAAAGGTGGCGATGAACAGCTTCTTGATGAGCTCGGTGACCTTGTCGTCGGCGGTCTGTCCGTAGTTGCGGGTGATGCTGACCTCGACGTTGTTGGGAATGCGCTCGCCCCTGAATCTCTTCCACCCGCTCGATGATGGCGTTGGCCACGGTTACGCCGTTGGTCAGCTCCTTCTTGGCGATGGCCACGGTGACTGCCGGCACGCCGTCGGCTTTGAGCCCTTCGGGCGCAGCAGGCCCCGTATAGAAGGCGACCAGCTGGGTGGCGTCCTCCGGCCCCTGGACAACGCGCGCCACGTCGTGCATGTAGATCGGATCGTTCTGGTGTGTCCCTACCACCAGCCGGTTGATCTCGTCGGCGCCCTTCAGGAAAGACCCGGTCGTCACGGAGAAGTGGGCACCGCTCGATTCCACCCCGCCGGCGGATGTCTCGGCGTTGGCGGTCTGCAGGGTCTGGGCGACCTGATCCAGGCTGATCCCGTAGCCGGACAGGCGCTCCGGGTAGACGTCCACCGTCACCTGCTCGCGCCGGCCGCCGACAATGAAGGCGCTGCCCGTATCCTTGACCTCCTTGACCGCCTGGAGCACGTCCTGGGCGAGGAGGCGCAGCTGGCCGTCGTCCACATCGGGAAGCCCGTCGTTATCCAGATCCTTGGACCAGAGCGTCAGGGTGACGATAGGCACGTCGTCGATGCCCTTGGACTTGACCAGCGGCGGCATGACACCGGATGGCATCTTGTCCATGTTGGAGGCGAGCTTGTCGTTCACCTTCACCAGAGACGGACCCATCTGCTCGCCCACGTCGAACTCGATAGTGACGATGCCCATGTTGCGCTGCGCCGCCGAGTAGACGTGCTTGACCCCCGGGATCTCGCTGATCATGCGCTCCAGGGGCTGCACGGCGAGGTTCGAGACCTGCCGCGCGGAGGCGCCCGGATACTGCACCATGATGTCGATCATGGGCACGGAGATCTGGGGGTCCTCCTGACGTGGCGTCATGACCAGGCCGAGCAGGCCCATCAGGAGCATGGAGACGAAGAACAGCGGAGAAAGGGGGGACCGGATGAAGAAACGTGCCGTCCTTCCGGCGATTCCGAGACTCTCTTCCGTGTACTTGGGTTCGCGATCCTCCGGTGTGCTCAGGGTCTCGTCTTCGTTCATAAGCTAATACACCAAGGCGGATGGACACGAGGGCATGGATGGGCGCGCCGCCATGCCGGCGACGCAGCGTTTCGCTCGGATCAACGCCCTTCTTCGAGCTGCTGCTGCTGCGCGGACCAGCCGGCCGCGATTCCGGGAGGCGGGTCCGCCAGGATGCGCTCTCCCGGCCGCAACCCGCTGAGCACCGTGATCAACCCACCCGGAACGGGCTCGCCTACGCGAATGAGCCGCAGCTCGGCATTGCCCTGCTCGTCCAGAACGTAGACGCCCGGCAGGCTGCCGTTGTAACGGATCGCAGAGGCGGGGATGATCGGGTTGGAACGCGCGGGCGCATTGAAGTCGGGCACCAAGACCTTCGCGTACATACCCGGCTCGGCCATGCCCTGGGGCAAGTCGAACTTGATCTTCACCGTATGGCGCTGGGGATCGGCCATGGGAAAAATCTGGGCGACACGCACCGGAACGCGCTGGTGGTTCACATCGAGCTCGGCATGGATCATCATGCCCTCGCGCAAGCCTGGACGCAGTCGCGCGGGGACGTCCACCTCGACTTGCAGGTATTCGACATCGGCGTAGCTCAACAGCGGCTGACCGGGCTGCACCGTATCGCCGACCTCGATAAACTTCTTGACGATGACCCCGTCGAAGGGCGCGATGCTGCGCGCGTCCCGCAACTTGGAGTCCAATGCCTGAAGCTCGGCCTGAAGTCGCATGAGGGCGCTGCGCGCCTGCTCGATCTGTGTACCGGAGGAGTATAGATCCGCAGACAACTCAGCCCCCCGCGAGCGTTCCCCAACGAAGTCCTCCATGGGGCGGGTGAACATCTGGTCGAACAAGTTGGGGATGGCCATACCACCCGGGGGCGTGCGGGAACGGGGCGCGAAGACCTCACGATTGTACTGCATGCCGGCGTTTCGAAGCTGGGCGTCGGCGCTGCCCATCTGCGCCAGCATCGACTTACGGTTGGCAAGAAGCTCGCGATCATCGAGGGCAACGAGGAGGTCCTCCTTCTTGAAGGCGTCGCCTTCTATACCGGCCAGGTACTTCACCCGCCCCGGAAGCTGGGCGGCAAGCGTCACTTCCTTATAAGGGATGACGGTCCCACCCACCGAAACGGTCGGGGCGCCTTCCGCCTTCTTAACCACGAACTCGTTCGCGGCGGGCTTCGCACCAAGGCTCCCCGCCGCCAACATGATGCTCGCCGCAAGCAATCCGCGAAAAATCGGTATTCCCATGAGCCTTGCTACCTGACTAAAACCTAGATACCTTGAAGTTGATCGTTCGGTCGCGCGGCCCAATGCCCCGACGGCGGGACGCAGCCCCAGCCCTCACATCGCCGCACTCGAAGCCGCCAGGATTGGTGGTCGGTCCACCGGCGCTCGGTGAATTCCCCGCCAGCCGCTTTCTGATAAATTTTTATTATAAATACATCCCAAGACCTGGGAATTATCACCAATCAGCCGCAGAATTTCAACCGCAATCAACGAATAATGCAGATAAATCAGTCGCCTAATGCAATCTCTTTAGGGGCCGATAAAGGCTCTTTCCAAATCCCCGGGAGCCCGTGAAACGACTCCGACATCCGGATGGCCCCGATTGCGAGGGACGTGATTATACGCCACCGCCAGATCGGAAATAGACTACCTTCCAAGGCCCGTTGGGTATAAGATCCGCGCGAGCCTGATCCGGAATTCAAGCCGCGCGCACCCGGCCTTCGTCGCCTGCTGCGTATCCGGAGCCCCCGTCCCCGACCCCTAATCGCGCTTCGAAGTGTGAGGAGCCATCCGATGCACCCTGCCGCAGACGTCGTCGAGCAACGCCTCAAGAACCTGGAAACCCATCTGGAGCAGGAGAATCCCGTCCTCCTGAGCACGGTCCAGAGCTTTCGTCTCCTGGACCGCGTTGCCCATCGCATGGGTCTGCTGGAGAAGGACCAGTCGTTCGCGACCCAGATTCCTTGGTGGCCCCTGATTTCGGTGCTCGGCACCTTCTCGGCAGGCAAGTCCACCTTCATCAACCACTTCCTCGGAACGAAGCTGCAGCGCACCGGCAACCAAGCGGTCGACGACCGTTTCACCGTGATCTGTTACAGCCGCGAGGCAACGGGCCACGCACTGCCCGGCGTCGCCCTCGACTCGGACCCGCGTTTTCCCTTCTATCAGATATCCAAGGACATCGACCTGGTATCGGAAGGCGAAGGCGAGCGCATCGATGCCTACCTGCAGCTCAAGACCTGTCCCAGCGAGCGGCTGCGCGGCAAGATCCTGATCGACTCCCCCGGCTTCGACGCCGATGCCCAGCGTACCGCGACCCTGCGCATCACCGACCACATCATCGACCTGTCCGATCTGGTGCTGGTGTTCTTCGACGCCCGCCACCCGGAACCCGGGGCCATGCGCGACACCCTCGATGCACCTGGTGGCGGACACCATCAACCGGCCCGACTCAGGCAAATTCCTGTACATCCTCAACCAACTGGACACCACTGCCCGCGAGGACAATCCGGAGGACGTGGTCGCCGCCTGGCAGCGCGCCCTGGGTGAAGAGGGCCTGACCGCGGGGCGGTTCTACACCATCTACAACCCGGACGCCGCCATCCCAATCGAGGACGAGGCCAAGCGCGCCCGCTTCGAGAGCAAGCGCGACGAGGACTTGGCGAGATCCACAGCCGAATGCAGCAGGTGGAGATCGAGCGCGCCTACCGCATCGTCGGAGCGCTGCGGAAGAGCACAGCAGATATCTCCGATGGTGCCGTGCCCCTTCTGCAAAAGGCGATACGCCTCTGGCGCAACCGCACCCTCGTCGCTGACGGGATCGTTTTCGGGCTACTGCTCGCAATCTTCCTCGTCTGGAGCATCGGCTCGGGCCACTGGAGGGGTTTAGTCTACGAGCCAGAATGGCTCCTGACGCTCAAGACCATCGCCTGGGGACCGGAAATTTTGGCGGTCATCTTGATCCTGATCGGAACGGCGGCTCACTTTGGCATCCGCCGACTGGCGGCCAAGAGCCTCGGCCGCTGGATCCGCAAGCAGCAGAAAAAGGAAGGACTGCACGGCAACCTCATCGAGGCCTTCGCGTACAACACGCGATCGTGGCGACCGCTCTTCGCCCGCTCGCCCGTCGGTTGGGGATCGAGAGCGAAGCGACGCCTGCACAAGATCACGGAGGACTGCGATTCCTACGTCCAGACCCTCAACGACCGCTTCACCAATCCGTCCGGCGACGGTTTGGGGTCGGATCTCGACGAACCGGAACAAGCCGCACAGCAAAGCTGACCTCGGAAACGAAAAACTACGAATGGGCCGAAAATAATAATTCGTAGTCATTGTTTTTCGAAGGGATAGCGAGAGCCTCGTTTTGGGCAAGCTGCGCATCGGTATCGATCTGGGCGGAACCAAGATCGAGGTCATTGCCCTGGACAACGAGCACGTGATCCGGGCTCGGCACCGGGTGGCTGCACCGCGCCACGATTACGCCGGGACCTTGCGAACAATCGCGAGTCTGGTCGCGAAAGTGGAGCGCGACACCGGCCGGCAAGGCACGGTCGGCGTGGGTACGCCCGGATCCCTATCCCCCTTCACCGGCCGAATGCGCAATGCAAATTCGGTCTGGCTAAACAAAAAGCCCTTGGATAAAGACTTGACCGAGGTACTCGCCCGGCGCGTGCGCCTTGCGAACGATGCGGACTGCTTCACCCTCTCCGAGGCGGTGGATGGAGCCGGGCGCGGGGCGCACAGCGTCTTCGGCGTCATTATCGGCACAGGGACCGGAGGCGGCATCGCAGTCAATGGGCAACTGCTTTGTGGACCAAACCGCATCGCCGGAGAATGGGGGCACAATCCCCTGCCCTGGCCGCGGGAGGAAGAGCTCCCCGGACCATCCTGCTACTGCGGCAGGCGGGGTTGTATAGAGACCTTCCTTTCCGGGCCGGGGCTCGCTGCAGATTTTCGACGGGTATCCGGACGTGACCTTTCACCCCGGCAGATCGTCGATGCCTCCGAACGAGGCGATGCGAACGCCAGTGCAACTCTCGAACGCTACGAGGAGCGCTTCGCCCGGTCGCTGGCCGGCGTCGTCAACATACTCGACCCGGAGGTAATCGTGCTTGGCGGCGGGCTCTCCAACCTCGAGCGGCTCTACCGAAACATTCCGGAGCTGATCGGGAAATACATCTTCTCGGATGGGTTACATATAGACCTGCGCCCGCCTGCTCACGGGGACTCCAGCGGTGTGCGCGGTGCGGCTTGGCTTTGGCAACCTCCCTCTGAGCGCCGCCCCTGAAATCTCACCCTCTCAAACAGCGGTTCGCCGGCACTCGATGTCGAGAGTCCGGCCGTAGCAGCTGCTGCTCATGAGCTCACCCATCCAAACTTCGAAGTTGTCTGACAAAATCGTCCCGCTTGGGTGAGCGCTCGCCTGGGCCGCAAACATCGGCCGTTACTACCTTGGCACGCGGGAGTTTATTCGCACTCCGGAGATGAACACCCCAAAAGCTCCATGGTTGGTCATGCAACCATAGCGTTTGACTTGGTGTAACAAACACACCATCTTAGAGAGCATGGCCGAGCCGTTGTCCTACTGCTACCAGTACCCGCATCCGGCGGTAACTACCGACGTAGTCCTCTTCACCATCCGAGACGGCAGACTGCAGCTACTTCTCATTCGCCGCGGCGCAGAGCCCTTCAAGGGTCACTGGGCGTTACCCGGGGGCTTTCTTGACATTGATGAGGATCTGGAGCATGGCGCACTGAGGGAGCTGGAAGAAGAGACGGGGGTCAGCGGCATCTATGTCGAGCAGCTGCGCACTTTCGGACGACCGGGACGCGATCCGCGCGAGCGCATCATCAGCGTCGCTTACTATGCGCTGGCCCCGTCAGAGCGTCTGACCCTGAAAGCAGCGAGTGACGCCGCGGACGCTTCCTGGTTCCCCGTAGGCGATCTGCCGCAACTCGCCTTCGACCACGACGAGATCATCGGCACCGCCCACGAGCGATTGGTGGCCAAGCTGGATTATTCGACCATCGCTTTCCAATTCATGCCCGAGCGCTTCACCCTGAGCGAGCTGCAGGAGGTCTACGAGATCCTTCTGGACGCCGAGCTCGACAAACGCAATTTTCGCAAGTGGGCGCTGGCCCTGGAGCAGATCGAGGAGACCGCCGAGCAAAGAAGGCGCGGGAACCATCGGCCCGCCAGGCTATACCGGATCAAGCACCCGGACCGGATCGAATTCATTAAGTAATCTAGAGGACCAAAATGTCCACCGCCGCACCAGAGCAAATTGCCGAGCACCGGATACAGGTTCCCCAACACCCGCATTGGCCGGTGCTGTCCGACAGTGAGAAATACGACATCAAGGGGCGAATCGCCCGTCTCCTTGCGGAACAGGACGCGGTCCTCGTCGCTCACTACTACACAGACGGCGACTTGCAGGAACTGGCGGAGGAGACCGGCGGTTTCGTAGCTGATTCGCTGGAAATGGCCCGCTTCGGCAGCGAGAGCAAGGCATCGACTCTGGTCGTGTGCGGGGTGCGTTTCATGGGCGAGACGGCCAAGATCATCAACCCCGAGAAACGGGTGCTTATGCCGGACCTGGCCGCCACCTGCTCCTTGGACGAGGGCTGTCCCGCCGATGAATTCTCGGCCTTTTGCAGCCAGCACCCGGACCGCACGGTGGTGGTCTACGCCAACACAAGCGCCGAAGTAAAGGCGCGCTCGGATTGGGTGGTGACGTCCAGCATCGCCCTACCCGTCGCCAAGCACCTGTGTGAGCGGGGTGAGAAGATCCTCTGGGCGCCCGACAAGCACCTGGGGCACTATGTGGAACGGGCGACCGGTGCGGACATGCTGCTATGGCCGGGCGCCTGCGTCGTCCACGAAGAGTTCAAGGGCTTTGCATTGGAGAGGCTTCACCGACTGCACCCGGACGCCGCGGTCCTGGTCCACCCGGAATCGCCGGACGAGGTCGTTGAACAAGCGGACGTGGTCGGCTCCACCACCCAACTCATCAAGGCGGTAACCGAGATGCCCAACCGGGAATTCATCGTCGCCACTGACGAGGGGATTTTCTGGAAAATGCACCAGCTCGCGCCGGACAAGAAGCTGATCGCCGCCCCCACCGTAGGCGCTGGAGCGACCTGCGAGAGCTGCGCCCACTGCCCCTGGATGGCGATGAACGCGCTGCAAAATCTGGAGCGAGCCCTGCTCACCGGCGGCCAAGAGGTACATATTGACCCGCAGGTTCGGGGTCAGGCATTACGGCCTATCCAGCGAATGCTCGACTTCGCACGAGAGCACGGCATCGGCGGCAACAAAGACTCCGACTGAGCTGGGACGGCGATCGGGGCCTTTGCGATTCGCCGAAGCCCCCCGCATGCACGGACGAGCCAGGGCCGGGAGCGAGACTGAAACATCTGTGCCCCCCGGCAGCGATCCAGTCCCGCTTCTCGCGCGGCGGGTCGTTCGCACCTACACGCCCGCGCCCGCCCGAAAACACGTCATTTCCCCACAAAAACCCGCCTTTCTTGGCAAAGCGACCGCGATATCTTAAGATCCGTGCAGAAAATCAGAACGAGAATCGCCCGACGACAAGGTCAACCGGGTATTTCCGTGCCCCAATTTGTTTCGGGTTCGGAAGCTAGACGCCAGCATTTGGAGGACTATCGAGACCATGTCCAACGGTTCTTCCCGTAAGAAAACTGTATTCATCATCATCGTCGTGTTTCTGGTCGGCATGATCGCTGCCGGCCTGTTCAATATGGGCCTCGCCCACACGAACACGATGGAATTCTGCACCGACTGCCACACGATGCAGACACCGCTGAAAGAGCTCCAGGAAAACGTCCACTACAAAAATGCGTCCGGGGTGCAGGCCACCTGCGCCGACTGCCACGTACCTCAAGCCGTTTGTACCCAAGATGATCGCGAAGGTGATGGCCACCAAGGATCGTCTACCACGAGATCATCGGGACGATCGATACACCGGAAAAATACGAGGAACATCGGTGGGACATGGCGACCCGGGTATGGGCGAAGATGAAGGCAAACGATTCGCGCGAGTGCCGCTCCTGCCACGACTTCGCCAACATGGACCTGACCGAGCAGGACCGCTCCGCCCGCAGCAAGCACGGAAATGCCCAGGACAAGGGCGAGACCTGCATCGATTGCCACAAGGGAGTCGCCCACGAAGAGCCGGACGAGCCGGACGACCTCGAGGAGGAAGAGGACTCCGACTCCGCATGACCGCCAACCAGGATCAGACCGCACCGAGGCGTTGCCGCATGAGAGCCAGACACTTCTCCATACTGCTCGGCCTGCTCGCCATCCTGGCCGGCTCCATGGTTTGGGCCAAGGGTTCCGATTTGAACAAGGAGCTTCGGCTTGCCGCGTCCATCGGCGACACCGAAGCAGTAGCTGAGCTGCTGGACGCCGGCGCCGACGTGAACGCCGCCAACGAGTTCGACAAAACGGCCCTGATGATGGCCGTCGAGGGCGACAACCTGGACACCGTCGCCCTCCTGCTGGCCAGGGGCGCCAACGTCAACGCGCGCACGGTCGCCAGCTGCACCGCCCTGACCTTCGCCGCCGAGAACGGGCACATCGGCATCACCGCACTGCTCATAGAGCGTGGCGCCAACGTTCACGACCGCACCCGCGCCGGATGGGACGCATTGATGATCGCCGCGCGCTACGGCATCACGGAGATGGTCGAGCAGCTCCTGTACCGTGGCGCCGATCCGAAGGCCGCCGACAAGGACGGGCGCACCTCCATGATGCAGGCCGCTTCCAGGGGCCACGCCAAGACCGTCGAGCTGCTGATCAACGCCCACGCCGACAAGGAGGCGCGGGACCGGGAGGGGGCGACGGCGCTGATCATCGCCGCGGGTGAAGGGCATACCGAGGTTGTGAACACGCTCGTTCTCGACGGCGCGGATGTCAACGCAAAAGACAAGCTGGGCGCCACCGCCCTGATATGGGCCACCGGTCAAGGCCGGGCGGAGGTCGTAGAGCGGCTCCTCAAAAAGGATGCCGACCCGAACGTCCAAGACAGTGACGGAATCACGGCCTTGATGGAGGCCGTTACGACCAAGAACAACGACCTTATCGGCACCCTGCTGAAGCACAGAGCGGACCCCGCGCTGAAAGACGACCAGGGCCGCACCGCCGCCGATATCGCTAAAAAACAAGGCAACGTCGACGCCGTCGAGTTGCTCGCGCAGCGCTAAGCGCCGCGCATCCTGATGCGAGGGGTACTGCCGAGCGGCACCCCTGCTGCATAACGGAGGTCGTGTACTCCGTACGTAAGAGTTGGCAAGCTTATCGATAAAACCAGAGGAGGTAACATGGCCAAAACACCAATGAAACTGGCCTTGCTCGCCGGCGCGGTTGCGCTGGGTCTTTCTTCCGCCACCTTCGCCGCGGACGCACCGGCACCCGCACCGGAGCTGATGTCCGGCGCCAGCGCGCGCATGTTGTCCGAGACCTGCGCCGGCTGCCATGGCACCGACGGCGCGAGCGGCGGACCCGCGATCCCGACCATCGCCGGCATGCACGGCGAATACTTCGTCGAGCTGATGGAGGGCTACAAGAAGGACGAGGTCTACGGGACCATCATGAATCGTATCGCCAAGGGCTATACGGAAGAGGAGATTGCCCTGATGGGAACCTTCTTCGCCGGCAAAGACTTCAAGGCAGCGAAGCAGAAAGCCGACGAAGGTTTGGTCGCGACCGGGCTGAAGCTCCACGACAAGTACTGCGAGAAGTGCCACGCCGAGGGCGGCAAGATCGTGGAAGACGAGGAGTACTACATCCTCGCCGGTCAGTGGACGCCCTACCTGAAGAATGCCATGGCGGACTTCATGGAGGAGCGGCGCGAAATGCCCAAGAAGATGAAGAAAAAGCTCGACAAGATGATCGAGAAAGAGGGCGACGCCGGCCTTGATGCGCTCTACGCCTACTATGCCAGCGAGCAATAAGGATCGAGGAGTAAAAACTATGAAGATCAATCGTCGAGATTTTGTGAAGGCCGCCGGTGCGGCAACCGCCGTCGGCCTGGCTGGCATGCCCCACATCGCCCTCGCAGATGCCAAGAAAGTGGTAATCGTAGGCGGCGGTACCGCCGGAGGCACCGCAGCGAAATACGTCAAACGCCTAGACTCGTCTATCGACGTCACCATCGTCGAGCCCAACGATGCCTACTACACCTGCTACTTCAGCAACGAGGTAATCGGCGGAGAGCGCGACCTCGATTCCATCAAGATCGGATACGACGGCCTGAAGGCCCACGGCATCAAGTTCGTCAAAGACAGTGCCGCCGGCATCGACGGCGAGAAAAAAGTGGTCAAGACCGCCGGTGGCGAGGAGGTCCCGTTCGACCGCTGCATCGTCGCACCCGGCGTCGAGCTGATGTACGACAAGGTCGAAGGCTATAGCGAGGAGGCAGCACAAACCATCCCCCACGCCTGGAAGGCCGGCGAACAAACCGCCATCTTGCGTAAGCAACTGGAAGAGATGAAAGACGGTGGAACCGTCGTCATAGCCGCGCCGCCGAATCCCTTCCGTTGTCCTCCCGGCCCTTACGAGCGTGCGAGCCTGATCGCCCATTACTTGCAGCAGCACAAGCCCAAGTCCAAGGTGATCATTCTCGATGCCAAGCAGAAATTCTCCAAGCAGGGGCTATTCACCCAGGCTTGGGAGAAGTTCTACGGATACGGCACCGACAAGAGCCTGATCGAGTGGCGTCCGGCCCCCGACGGCAAAGTGGTCAGCGTCGATCCGGGCAGCCGGAAGATGGCGATAGGAGAACTGGAGGAGGAGATGGCGGCGGACGTGCTCAACATCATCCCGCCCCAACGCGCCGGCGCGGTCGCCCAGGCATCGAGCCTGGCAGACGACAGCGGCTGGTGCCCGGTGGATCAGAAGACCTTCGAGTCGAGCCTTGTGCCAGGCGTGCACGTGATCGGCGACGCCTGCGTGGCGGGCGCGATGCCCAAGTCCGGCTATGCCGCCAACAGCCAGGGCAAGGTCTGCGCCGCCGCCGTGGTGGCGATGCTGAACGAAGGCGAGGTGGGAACACCCGCCTATGTCAACACCTGCTACTCGATCCCATCGCCCGGCTATGGCATCTCGGTTGCCGCAGTGTACAAGCTGGGCGCCGACGGAAAAATTGCCAGCGTTCCAGGATCCGGCGGCGTGACGCCGATGGATGCGTCCGAGGAAGCCCACAGGCGCGAAACCGAGTACGCCTACAGCTGGTACAAAAACATCGTGGACGATACCTTCATGTAACAACTAGCAAAGAAGCGCGCTTGCGGAGCGCGCCATTCCTACTCTTCTGGGGCCTTCGGGCCCCTTTTTGATGGAAGCTCGCAACATATGCTCACACCTTCAGCGGCCGGGTCGCGACCTCGAATTATCTCGAACAGAAAGTACAATCGAGAGCGCGTGACGAGGCGCTCGCCCGAAATCTCAGAATGCCTTACTCCTCGGGCTTGACCGTTGTAAGTCCCAGCTGTTCCCAGGCCTGAATACCGCCGCGGTACCACTTCAGCTTGTGAGGCGGATAGCCGAAATTCAGCAGGGATTTTATGTTGGTCGGCGATTGGCCGCACCAGGCACCATTGCAAAACAAAACCAGGGTCTTGGCGTTGCTGAAGTTCCACACACCATCGGCACGAATCACCCCCATGTCCAACTCCAGGGTTTCGGCAATCGCTGCAGCCGATGTGTGGCCCGGATGCAAACGCGTGTACGGAATATTGACTGTCCCCGGGATGGTGCCACGGGCAGTCCACTCGGCGGACCGTGAATCGATGACCAAGACACTGTCGTCGCCGCGTGCCGCTCGACGGAGAAAAGCGAGCAACTCGAGCTCGCCGATGGTCTCCACGCCGGGTGCAAGGGTCATGGGCTGCACACAGAACGGAGGGCAGTCGCGGGACGTCTTCTCGTACGGTGGCTCGATCGTGTGCCCCGGGTCCTGGTGTCGCATGACCAGGACATCATCGGAACCGTGCCGTGTTACGACATAGGGCAGATCCTCGGTAATCTTCACCCGTAGTTGGTCGAGGTCGAAGATATCGTCGGTCGGATCGGCCGCCGCGACCACAGTCGCTGCCAGCAACGAACCGGCGAGGAAGACGAGGCGATCGGCTCCCCCCATGGCGTCAGGCGACCTCGCGAGGTTTTCTTTCAAATCGCTCGATACGTCCAAGTGACTCCGCCACCGGCATCTACCAGCGAGACTCGGTGATTACCAGCGCGAGGCAAGCCATTCGGCGATGACCTCGAACTCTTCGTCCGTAACTTTCGATACAGAGGCCCGCATGGCCGCCGAAAGCCCATTGTTGCGCCTGCCGTCGCGGATATCTTGCATCTGCCGCACCAAATACTTGACGGGTTGCCCCGCGATGACCGGGTAATCCTGGGTAACCGGGTGAGTGCCGTCCTCGCCGTGACACGTGTGGCAGATCTTTTCTCTGTAAAGATCGGCTCCCTGATCGGCACAAGCGCCGGCCGCACAGATAAACAACAGTGGCCCCACGAAGCATCGGATGCTGGTACATGAATTCACCTCACACCCCCCTCATCGTGTTGTTTCTTGGACAATTCGCTTTTGGGCTGCTCGACGGAAACCGGCCTTGCACTCCACGCACTCCCTTACCAGACGGAACCCAACGTCGTCGGACCTCCGCATCGCAACGTTCCAAACCCGGGACGATATCTCGACGCTCTCCGGCCCATCGCTCCAGCCGCCATTGCGGAAGGCGCGGCGGCGGGTCTTGTAGATGCTGTCGCAGTGCACGAAAGATTGATCCGGCTCCGAGTCTCTCATGAAGCAGGTCCACTCGCCTACATTTCCCGCAACGTCGTAGAGTCCCCAATCGTTGGGGGGGAAGGATCCGACGGGTGCCGTGCGATCGTCATCCCACCGGCTGCCGCAGCCGTCGCAATTCGCCTTGTTGCGGTCCAGTTCGTTACCCCAGGGGTAGGTCGTGTCGCCTCCGGCACGCGCGGCATGTTCCCACTCGACCTCTGTAGGAAGCCGATAGTGGGCACCCGTCCGACGACTCAGCCACTTGGCGAAGTTCAACGCATCGTAGACGGAAACATTGATCGACGGCCGGCGGCCGCGGCCCCAGCCTTCATCGTCGGGAGCCTCGCGGTCGGTCGCGCCCGAAAAGTGGTCATACTCATCATAGGTGACCTCGTACGCGCCAATGTAATAAGGGTCGATGCAAACCTCTTCCGGGTACCCGTCTTTTCCCCCGGTGTCGTAGCAGGCGCCGGGAACGAGGACGAAATCCATCCCTGTCATTGGATCCCGAAAAGACCGTGAAGCCGGACCCGCACCAGTTGGGACAAGCTCCGGATCGGGTTTCCACGCCGTAAGCCGCCAGGCAGAGAGGTCAGGGCCACGAGAGAACTCGCGATTTACCGCCGCTTTGGTCTCGAGAGCACAGGTTAGATTCTCCTCGCAACAGCCGGACGGGTCCGGCGCGTCAGCTTGCACGGACGGAGCAAAAAACAAAAAGGCGAGCGCGAAAGAAGAAACTGCCGTAGCGGCGTATCCAGCCGGGCATATGGAAGGGAAGCTCAGGGATCGCGATTCCATACCGCTCGACCGTATGTGGCGAGTTGGACCCTTCATGGCCGCCTCCGTTTCGTTTGCGACTAGCTGCGCACTAAATCATGCATCGGTAGGGAGATGCTGATCTATTGGCCATCCTGGCCAAAAATCAAACGGGCCGTCCTTGGTTCTTATGGGAAACCCTATAAATCAGCGTGTTCCCGTAAGGGCTCGCTAGCGTCGTCGCACGACTCGATGCCTTGGATGATGTATCTAAGGCTATACACCTGTACGCGCTTTGTATGTACGCATTTTCCGAAGCAAGCTTAGGTGGTCATCGAAGGCTTTCGATCTGTTCGAGAACCTCCAATCGCGTAGTTCTATTCGCCCGGAGCAGAAATACGGCTCTGTACTTTGCTCGTATCCGGCGAAAACGATCCCGACGGCGCATGGGAACAGGGTCGTTTGCGCATCGAGCGGCGTTTGGCGGGAAGGGCGTCCGAGGGGCGGCGAGTAGAGGACGCCGACGCTTGCTCAAACGAAGCGGTCCTCAGTCGACCACCTCACCCTCCAATACCCGCTCGAAGTCGAGCCGGCCGTCCCGCAACGCCACATCGATGCTGTCGCCGGGACCGAATCTGCCGGCCAGGATCTCCTGGGCCAGCGGATTCTCCAGCTGCGCTCGGATCGCCCGCTTCAGCGGCCGGGCGCCGTAGACCGGGTCGAAGCCGGCCTCGCCCAGGTGATCCAGGGCGGCGTCGCTGACCATCAAGGCCCATGTCGCGGTCCGCCAGGCGCTGCGCAGATAGCGGATCTGGATGCCGGCGATGGCGCGGATCTGCTCCCGCTGCAGCGGATGGAAGACCACGATCTCGTCCAGCCGGTTGATGAACTCCGGGCGGAAGGCCACGCGCACCACCTCCATCACCGCCTCGCTTCATCTCCTCGTAGTGCTCCTCACCCGCCATCTGCTGGATCACGTCCGAGCCCAGGTTGGAGGTCATGACGATGACCGTGTTGCGGAAGTCCACGGTGCGGCCCTGACCGTCGGTCAGGCGGCCGTCGTCCAGCACCTGCAGCAGCACGTTGAAGACATCCGGGTGGGCCTTCTCCACCTCGTCCAGCAGGATCACGCTGTAGGGCCGGCGGCGCACCGCCTCGGTGAGGTAGCCGCCCTCCTCGTAGCCCACGTAGCCGGGGGGGCGCCGATCAGCCGGGCCACCGAGTGCTTCTCCATGAACTCGGACATGTCGATGCGCACCATGGCCTCCTCGGTGTCGAACAGGAACTCGGCCAGGGCCTTGCACAGCTCGGTCTTGCCCACGCCGGTGGGACCGAGGAACAGGAAGGAGCCGTGGGGCCGGTTGGGGTCGGACAGCCCGGCGCGGGAGCGGCGGATGGCGTCGCTCACGGCGCGCACCGCCTCGTCCTGGCCGACGACCCGCTTGCCGAGCTCCTCCTCCATGCGCAGCAGCTTCTCGCGCTCGCCCTCCAGCATCTTGGAGACCGGGATGCCGGTCCACTTGGAGACCACCTCGGCGATCTCCTCCTCGGTCACCTTGTTGCGCAGCAGCTGTCTTCTCGGATTGCTCGGCCTCGGCGGCGGCCTCGAGCTGCTTCTGCAGCTCCGGGATGCGGCCGTACTGAATCTCCGACATGCGCGCCAGATCGCCGGCGCGGCGGGCCGTCTCCATCTCCAGGCGGGCCCGGTCCAGCTCCTCCTTGATGTGGGCCGTGCCCTGGACGGACGCCTTCTCCGCCTTCCAGACCTCATCCAGATCGGAAAACTCCCGCTCCAGGCGGCCGATCTCCTCCTCCAGGTCGGCCAGCCGCTTCCGGGAGCCTCGTCGGTCTCCTTCTTCAGCGCCTCGCGCTCGATCTTGAGCTGGATCAGCCGGCGGTCGAGCTTGTCCATCTCCTCCGGCATGGAATCGATCTCCATGCGGATGTGCGAGGCCGCCTCGTCCACCAGGTCGATGGCCTTGTCCGGCAGCTGGCGGTCGGTGATGTAGCGGTGGGACAGGGTCGCCGCCGCCACGATGGCCGGATCGGTGATCTCCACCCCGTGGTGCACCTCGTAGCGCTCCTTGAGGCCGCGCAGGATGGCGATGGTGTCCTCCACGTTGGGCTCGTCCACCAGCACCTTCTGGAAGCGCCGCTCCAGGGCCGCGTCCTTCTCCACGTACTTGCGGTACTCGTCCAGGGTGGTGGCGCCGACGCAGTGCAGCTCGCCGCGGGCCAGGGCCGGCTTGAGCATGTTGCCGGCGTCCATGGCGCCCTCGGCCTTGCCGGCCCCCACCATGGTGTGCAGCTCGTCGATGAACAGGATGATGTTGCCCTTCCTGACGGGCGACGTCGTTGAGCACCGCCTTGAGCCGCTCCTCGAACTCGCCGCGGAACTTGGCGCCGGCGATCAGGGCGGCCATGTCCAGGGACAGCAGACGCTTGTCCTTGAGCCCCTCCGGCACCTCGCCGTTGACGATGCGCTGGGCCAGCCCCTCGACGATGGCGGTCTTGCCCACGCCGGGCTCGCCGATCAGCACCGGGTTGTTCTTGGTGCGCCGCTGCCAGGACCTGGATGGTGCGCCGGATCTCGTCGTCGCGGCCGATGACCGGGTCGAGCTTGCCCTGCTCCGCCCGCTCGGTGAGGTCGATGGTGTACTTCTCCAGGGCCTGGCGCTGCTCCTCGGCGTTGGGATCGTCCACCGTCTGGCCACCGCGCACCTGGTCGATGGCCTGCTCCAACGCGCCCTTGCTGGCGCCGGCATCGCGCAGCAGGTTGCCGAGCTCGCCCCGGTCGTCCACCGCCGCGAGCACGAACAGCTCGGAGGAGATGTACTGATCATTGCGCTGCTGGGCCAGCTTGTCCGTCTGGTTGAGCAGGCGCCCGAGGTCGTTGGAGACGTGCACGTCTCCGGCCGCACCCTGGACCTGCGGCAGGCGCTCCAGGGCCTCGCCCAGACCGGAGCGCAGCCGGTTGACGTTGACGTCCGCCTGGGACAACAGGTGGCGTGCCGTGCCGCCCTCCTGGTCCAGCAGGGCCAGCATCAGGTGTGCCGGCTCGATGAACTGGTGGTCGCGACCCACCGCGAGACTCTGGGCATCGGCCAGGGCCATCTGGAACTTCGCCGTGAGCTTGTCCATCCGCATGGTATTTCTCCGCATTTTTATAAGGTTATCGTGAAAAATTGGGGAATTCGCCCCGTAATTCAAGCCAACCGCCGTGGACGCGATTGATACGCGCCAGATTACAAGCTCCAGCGCCATGGAACCCGCCATACGGCGGGTTTTTCTTTTTCCGAGATCGAATCGACATTCCCTCTGACACGAGGCCGCTGGTCGGTGAAAGCCGGCCTTTCGTCGATCCCTGCTGTGCTGTCGGGCTCGGTGCTGTTAACGTAGCCACATGAAACGGCACTCCATCCGCGGAGTTACGCTCGTCGAGCTTCTGATCACGATCTCCCTGCTGGTGGTCGTGATCGCACTCGCGGGCCCCGCCTTCCGCGACCTGATTCTGAACAACCACCGGGCAACTCAGCTAAACGCCATGATCGCCTCCCTCAACGTCGCCCGGGCCGAGGCGGCGAAGCGCGGCGCAAGGACCATCGTCTGTATCTCCGACGGCGCCGACCCGCCGGATTGCGCCAGCAGTCCGACCGGCTGGGAGGATGGATGGATCGTCTTTGTCGACGGAGACTCAGGCACCCCTTCTCTGGACAACCCGGAGGATACGAACGGCAACGGGACCTGGGATCTGGGAGAAGACGCACTTATCGACGTCCATGGACCCTTAGCGGACGGCACGACGCTGCGCGACAACAATCGCCGCGAATCACATCACCTTCAACCGCGTATCGGGAACTCGCAGTGACCCTCATGCACTGCGACTCGCGCGGACTGGGAGACGCCCGAGGACATCAATCATATCTCGCGCGGGCACCGGCCGTCCGCGGGGACGACTACCGACACCCACAGGCTGGACCTGCCCCTGAGCCCATGATTAGAGTCCCCCTTTCTCTTGGACGCGCCCGCGGCGCTTCGCTCATTGAGGCCCTGATCACCCTGCTGATTATGTCGGTCGGGCTGCTCGGCATGGCCGCCCTGCAGTTCATCGGCACCAAGGAGACCGCCAGCGCCCTGCGCCAGAGCCGGGCCATCTGGCTCGCCCGTGACATGGCCGACCGCATGCGTGCCAATCCTTCCCGCGTCGAGGCAGGCGATTACGACGGCATAGACACCAGCACCCTGCCGACCTCTCCCCCCACCTGCGGGACCGGCAACACCTGCACCCCACAGCAAATCGTAACTTACGACATCAACCAGTGGGGGCTGCTGCTGCGGGAGCTTCCAGGGGGAACCGGGATGGCCGGCGGCATTGGTACGGTCACCGAGACACCCGCCAATTCCGGGCGCTTCGCGATCCGCCTGATGTGGGACGACGAGGGCACGGGTGCCAATGTCGCCTCCTGTCCGGACATTCCGAATCCGCAAACCGACCTGACCTGCCTGACCATGTGGGTGGAGCCGTGATCCGCCGATACCCGCAACCGGGCTTCACCCTGGTGGAGATCCTGATCGCCATCGCAATCGGCCTTTTTCTCACCGCCGGCATGGTGCAGCTGTTCGTGGCCAACAAGACCAGCTACCGCTTCAACGAGGCCCTTTCCCGGATCCAAGAGAACGGCCGCTTCGCCCTGGCGACCATGGCGAGTGACCTGCGTATGGCCGGCAACTTCGGGTGCAAGCAGGGGGCGAGCACCGCCAGCCACGTCGACACCGGCAGCCTGACTACAACACCGACTTCCACGACTTCACGTCGCCCTGGAAGGCCCGAACGACGCAAGCGGAACGGCCGGAGATCCCGACGAGATCACCATGCGCGGTGCGATCGGGCCGGGGTTTGTCGTGCAGGGGCACCGGGGAGGCGGGGCGGGTAATCCGCTGATCGTGGACGGGGCCAAGACAACCGTGGAAGAGGTAATCTGCGGCTCCTCCAACTGCGTCACCAACAGCGTCGCGGACATGATGCTGATCTCCGACTGCGTGGAGGCGGATATCTTCCAGGTCACCAGCCTCACCGCCGCCGGAAGCGAGACCGACGTGGGTTTCAACGACCCGGCACCGACCGGCACGCCGGGCAACACCACCGGCGCGGTGCTGACAAAGGAGTATCGCACCAACGCCACCCTGTATCCCCTGCGGGTCATCAGGTACCACGTGGCCACGGGAACCAACGGCGTCGCCCCCTCCCTCTACCGGGCGGAGAACACCGCCGGCAACGGCGACGAGCTGATCGAGGGGGTGGAGAATCTGCAGATCACCTACGGCGAGGACACCAACGGCGACGGCACCGCGAACCGCTACGTATCGGCCACCAGTCTGACGGCAGCGGGTTGGGAGAATGTCGTGAGTATGCGCGTCGCCCTGCTGCTCAGCTCCTGGCTCGGCTCGTCGGAAGGCGAAGTTACCGCGGACAGCGCCCAGAGCTTCGACGTAAACGGCACCTCGGACACCTGCCCGGACGGTCAGATCTGCCAGCTGATGACCACCACGGTCAAGCTCCGCAACAGGCTGCACTAGGCAGGGCCGGATCCACCATGAACCACAAACCGGTCCAATCGACGCCAGAGAGGCACAAGAGGGGCTTCGCGCTTGTCGCGGGACTCGTCCTCCTCGCGGTCATGTCCGTGCTGGGCGTGACCATGATGAACATCACCCGCCTGGAGAACCTGATGGTCGGCGGCTCACGGGAGGCCGCCATCGCCTTCCAGGCCTCCGAGGCGGCGCTACGGGACGCGGAGAGCACCATTGCCGCCGATCTCGACACGGCCCTGTGCGATCTGACCGTCGCACCAACGACCGGTGCAGCGGGTACCTATGGCGAATTCGCGGTCGAGCCGGATTATCTCACCCACGCTTGGACGACGGGCTCCGACTTCCTCACCTACGCGTCCAACGATTACCCCGAGATGCCAAGCGGCAAGCAACCACGCTACCTGATCAAGCACGTGGGCGACCAATGCGTCGATACGAACGCCAGCACCTGGCGGCGGTGTCTCGACCCGGCCTGTCCCGTCCCGCAGTGTCAGGCGATGTCTGTATTTCGTATCACCGGGTGGGGCACCAGCAGGGATGCAACGTCCACCAGCCTGCTGCAGACCCACTTCGCCTGTTTCCGCCCATAACGCCGAAGAACACTGTATACGTCCATCCATAGCGAGAGGAGCCACATCAATGTTCGCAAAGAGCCATCTCACCGGCAGGCGCCTGCTTCCGGCCGCGGCATTGGTAATTGCGGCGGGTATTCCCGCCGCCGCCCGGGCCGCCCCCGGCACCCTGGCCCAGGTCCCCCTGTTCGTCTCCGTCAGCGTCAAGCCCAACATCTTTTTCGTGCTGGACGATTCCGTCAGCATGGCCACCCGGTCATCAAGTCGGCGGGGGCTCGAACCGCCCACCGGAGTATAACAATCGGCCATCCCATCCTCACCCTCCCAGACCCTCGCCGACAACGACGAGAGCACGCTTGCGCTATGCGCGGGATACAATGTCCTGGCATACAACCCGACCGTCACCTACACCCCCTGGCCGGGTATGGACGACGCGAATGCCGTCTATGGAAATCGGGGCTTGGCGAGCGCCTGCACCGATCCCTACGACGCCTCGACCTGCACACAGGACATCAGCGACGGCTCGTCTACTTCGAGTGGACGGACGACGGCGACGGCGACTATGACCTGGGGGAATGCCCGCGGCCCTTCAACCCCGACGGCGGAACACTGACCGAAGGCACGGATGTGGTCACACCGGCGGTCTGCGCAGGTATTTCCGGCTGCGTGCCGGCGACCGGCGCAACGGCCCCGAGCGGAGTGGACGCCGCGACGAACTTCGCCAACTGGTACAGCTATTACCGCACCGGCGATCTGGTGCAGAAGCGGGCGGTCTCCGAGGTCGTCTTCGACGCCGACCAGAGGGTGGGGCTGGCCACCCTGAATAACGAGGGCAACGCCGCGACCCCGGTCCGCGACCTCAGCGATACCACCGCGGGGGGAAGCGACTGCGGAGGGACACTGACCAACAAGGAGTGCCTGCTGGAGCGCATGTTCGGCATCGAGCCCGCTGGTACCGACTACCCCGCTGCGTCGGGCCCTCGACGAGGCGGGGCACTACTTCGACAAGAACACGCCGGACCTTCAGCACGAGTACCTCGACAGCACGGAGGAGAGCCCCATATTGCAGGCCGCCCAGGGCGGACAATGCCAGCAGAACTTCGTCATTCTGTTCTCGCACGGTTTCTGGAACGGGAACTGGCCGACCGACAACGTCGGAAACCCGGTCATCGACAACGCCGGCCAGGCGCTGGCAACCCACGGTGACGCCGACCACGACGGCCTGCTGGCCAACGTGAGCGGCACCAGCTCCGACTTCGACCGCTTCACCCACGACGACGGGAACGAGCGGAGCCTCGTCGTGCGTGCATCGATCCATTTACCCCCGAACAAGATCACGCAGGACACCCTCGCGGACATCGCCATGCACTACTACGAGCAGGACCTCGCCCCGGGGCTGAACGACGAGGTCCCGACCTCCGATGCCGACGAGAACGACCGGCAACACCTGGTCACCTTCACCGTCGCCTTCGGCTTGGACGACGGCACCCGGAGCCAGGACCCGCCGAGCCGGACCGATACGGCCTCGTTCAATTACTGGCCGCCCGTCTGCCTCGACGAGCGGACGACGATCGACGACATGCGCCATGCCGCGTGGAACGGCCGCGGCGAGTTTCTCTCCGCAAGGGATCCGGCCTCGGTCGGCGAGGCCCTCACGAAGGCGACCTCCACCATCGCGGAACGCGGTACGACCACCTCGGCCGGAGCCGCGTTTAACACCAGCCGCCTGACCAGGGACAGCTTGATCTTCCAAACCGAGCTCGACACGACCGACTGGTCCGGAGATCTCAAGGCGTTCAAGGTCAACCTGGACGGCACCCTGGAAGAGACGCCGGAATGGAGTGCGGCGGAGATACTCGACGACGACACCTTAACGAGCCCGGCGCAGCGGGTTATCCTGACAAGAGACGCGACCGACGGCGTCACGTTCGAATGGGCGAATCTAACGGCGGCCCAGCAAAGCGACCTGTGCGAGACGACCACCACCTGTACTGCCGTCGAGGAAACGCTCGGCCAACTGCGTCTGGCCTTTCTGCGCGGCGATCGCGACTGCGAGGACGCGGACGTCGATCCGGGCTGCCCGTCCGGTGTCGACTTCGAAGGCGACGCCGCAAACGACGACCTGGTGCTGCGCCAGCGCGGCAGCCGCTTGGGCGACATCGTCAGCTCCGGTCCCGTGGTCGTAGGCGCGCCGGACCGGAACTGGCCGTCAACCGGAACCACCTTCTTCCCGACGGCAAGCGGAGAGACCTACGCCGAGTTCAGGAGCAGCAACTCAGGCCGTACCCCTGTGGTCTACGTGGGCGCCAACGACGGCATGCTGCATGGTTTTCGCGTGAGCGACGGCGAGGAGCTCGTCGCCTACATTCCCTCGGTCCTTGTTTTCGACCGCGCCGACCGAGGGGCTCCACTACCTGACCGATACGAGCTATGCACACCGCTTCTACGTGGACGGGATCCCCGCCATCAGCGACGTCTACATCCCGTCCACCGCCCTGGGGACCGACGACGAATGGCGGACGGTGGCCGTGGGCGGCCTGGGCGCCGGGGGGCGGGGTCTCTATGCCCTGGACATCACTGATCCCGCCCTCTTTACTCCCACCATCTCCACTACCGACGCCGCCGATACCGTGATGTGGGAGTTCACGAGCACCGCGGACGCAGAGCTTCGGGTACACCCTGAGCAAACCCGTTATCGCCATGATGAACAACGGCAAATGGGCGGCAATCGTGGGCAGCGGCTACAACGATACAGGCACGAATCTCAATGCGCACCTGTTCATCCTCTTTCTGAAGGAAGGGCTCGACGGCACCTGGGACGAGGCGTCGGACGACTACGTCAAAATCGAGGTACCGATCGCATCGCTTGCCGAGCGCAACGGGCTCTCGTCTCCAGCCGTCGCCGATCTCGACGGCAACGGCACTGCAGACCGTGTGTACGCGGGGGACCTGCTCGGCAACCTCTGGGTATTCGATCTGTCCAACACGACGGTCAACAACTGGATCGTGGCAGGGTCCGGAACGCCGCTGTTCGAGGCCGGCAGCACCCAGCCCATAACCGTAAAGCCACGGATAGCCAAGCACCCGAGCCAGGGCGACATCTCAGACGGGACGACCGATGACAACCAGCCCAACATCATGGTCTATTTCGGCACCGGCCAGTACCTGACCGAGGCCGACAAGTCCACCACGACGACCCAGGCCTTCTACGGAGTCTGGGACCGGGGTGATTTCGGATTGACCACGGCCAATCTGCAAGAGCAGACCTTCGAAGTCGCTTTCGCGGACGAATCGGTAGTAACCGACACAGCTGTCGATTGGACGACAAAGTATGGCTGGTACCTGAACCTGCCCGATTTGGGCGAGCGCGTGGTCACGGACGCGACGCTGCGCGGAGGCATTGTGTTTTTCAACTCGCTCATTCCGCTGACCAGCATCACGAACCCCTGCGAGAGTGGTGGATCAGGATTTCTCTACGCCCTGGCCATGGAGAACGGTGGCCGCCCCGACAGCCCGGTCTTCGACGTCAACGGCGATGCGGTGGTAGACCCAAGCGACGTGGTCGCCGAGAGCAGTCCATCGGATCCGACCGATCCACGGACAGAGATCGCCGGCAGAGTCAGATT
The DNA here is from genome assembly GCA_963802975.1 of uncultured Gammaproteobacteria bacterium. Lineage (GTDB taxonomy): Bacteria > Pseudomonadota > Gammaproteobacteria > Chromatiales > Chromatiaceae > Thiosymbion. Next base: position 101,733 of record CAWDLA010000006.1, on the reverse strand, counting down.
CTCCGGGGGTATCCCCACGGGCTCGACCTTCAGGGGCAACACCCAATTCACGGGCGGTAGCGAGGGCGGAGGCGTGCAAACACGCGCAATCGTCGAGCTCGAATCGCTCGACACCGGGCGCACGTCCTGGCGGCAGCTCTACAGCAACTGACCGGCAGATCAAACTGTTAGGAATCATCATGATCAATCGTCTCTACTTACTCCTGCTCCTCTCCCTACCCGGAATCGGCGCAGCCACCGGGCCTCCGCCGCCCGAGCACTCAGGCACCATCGCGGCCGTGCACGGACCCGGGTCGGTCGTCGTAATTGACGATAGGAGCTACTCGGTGCCTCCGGCAATACCGATCGAGCACGCGGACGGACGAACGGGATCACCGGCGGACCTGGTCGTGGGACGGCAGATCCGCTTTGATTTCCGCATCGACGAAAACGGATATCGGCATCTAACCAGGGTCCTGATACCCTCCGGTGATCCGGAGGTCGGCTCCACTTCGGGGGGCAGCCCGGCACCCGGAGGTCTCTGAGGATGAGAGTAAACACCTCGGGGGGGTTTACGCTGATAGAGGATCTTGATCGCGGTCGCAGTCGTCGCAATCCTTGCGACCATCGCCTACGCGGGATTTCAGGGTCAGATCATCAAATCGAAGCGGGCGGAAGGAAAGGCGGAGCTGATTAAATGGGCGCAGAACCTTGAGAAATGCAAGGCGTTGTATGGTGCTTATAACGCCGCTGCCGGCGGAACCCTGCGCTGCAAAGCGTACGACGACGTTACGGGTGGCGATACCCAATCATCGGAGAATGGCTACTATGTAGTCAGCGCAACCGCGAGTGATGCCACCAGCTACACGCTCCAGGCCGCTCCTGCAGGCTTCACCGACTCAGATTGCGGAAATCTGACGGTGACAGAGGCCGGAACCAGAAGTCAGACCGGCTCCGGCACCGATTGTTGGTAAGCAAGACGCCAAGGCGTCTGTCCTCCTTGCACGTTCGCAGCGGCGGATCGCGCGGGCGAAATCGCGTATCGAGTCTACTGCACCTGCAGCTCGATGACTCCAGAGACCTCTACCCGAATGACCTGCTTCCCCGCCTCGATGCGCGGCGGTGCAGGTGCCGAGTCTGCGGCCGGCATGGCGGCCATGGTCGCGAAGACAGGCGCGGGGCGGTCAGCACGGGTCTGGACCCGCATCTCCACCAGCCGCTGCCTACGCTGACCCATCTGCTCTGCGATGAGCTGCGCCCGCTCGTTGAAGGCGTCGATACCGACGCGAATCAGCGCATCTTCGGCCTCTTTACGCCGTCCGTCCGAGACCTGGTAGCCGATGGACTGAAGCAGCAATCGCTCCTGCAGGCGTCCGACCAGTCCGCTCAGTTCGGCGGCATCACGCGAGCGCAACCGAATGGCCTGACGCACACGCCACCCTGTCAGGGTACCCTTGGTGTACAGGGGGCTGGTCGTGTACCCGAGGGTCTCTGACTCGATCCCCGTCTCCTTCTCTGCCTGACTCAAGGCCCGGGCCACCAGCGTATTGACCTCTCCGGCAAGCTTTGCGGCGTCCGTCCCCTCCCGCTGGGCGGCGAGCATCGCCACCAGCAGATCCGCCTCCACCTCCGACTGCGCGGACGCAGACAAGGAGATACGATCGTAGGTCAAGGGGTCCTGCTCGCCCGCTCCCGCGGCAGCGCACAGCGATAGAAGGACGACCTGCAAACCGAGACGAAGCTTGGGCAAGGGCATTGATGACCTCCAGCGGCCGATTGGCGTTCAGCGAGGGAATGTCGGCAAGCTCGCGCGTCTCTGCCCGCCCTTCTCGCGTGTTGCAGGTTGACCACCCGGTGTATTTCCACCGAGCGACGAAATCGCGTGTCCGTAACACCCGGAATTATCAGGGAACCGCATCGCGCGACGCAACCGGCCAGGAGCGCACGCGCATCGTCCAGAGTTCGGATCTTCTTGCCTCACTCGAAAGCCCGGACCTATGGCTGCAATCCCGACCTGCTCACGATCTTCGATTGGAGGCTTGGCAAACCGGCGGCGACCATCTATGTGTGAAAACGTTGCTCAACGAAAAACGGTGGGGCGAACTACCTATTCCCGCTCTCTTGTGAGACTGAAGTGGGATGACTGGTTCGCCAGGATAGCCAAGACCGAGGGTTTGGTGCCGCTCTGCCCCTGACGTCGCGAAATTTTTCGCGTTTTTGCACAGCCTGGACCCAAAGCAGCCCTATACGGGTTGCATATGAAGGGTTTCCGAAAATTTTACGCAAGCGTATTCGTGGTCGGTGCAACAGCCGTTATCGACCTATGTAGGACCTACAACTCGCGAAAAAACGACTTGGAATAGACCGCTTTCCTGTCGCCGCAATTAAGAAAACATACTTAAAACCAAAATTGATAAGACTTATTTTGTTGTCCGGGCCGTGCGACTTCTTCGCACCTACTATGAAATGAGTTAAGGAACCGCTTTTATACTTGACCCGTATCGCTCGTAAAACCAACGCAAAAACCTGCTTCGCGGTTCTTCAATACCGGTCATCTGATAAAGCATAAGGTACGTATTTTGAAGCGTTGTATTCAGAATACGGCGGGCACTCGATGTTCCGCACAACAGGATCTGATCCCCTGCTTTCGCTGCCGAGCCTCTTCCAATCGCTTTATTGTAAAACTCTCGGATGCTGGTGAATTTGATCTATTGTCTGGTACCGGCGATCTTTTTATTGACTTGAATCAATGTGTTGGACGTAGAATCAGGTACGCGACAATATCTCTATTCGATGAATATACGCTCCAGCCATTGCCGCGAAGCCTCTCGTTCTAAGCAACTTTTGTTTTTGTCGGCGCTATTCTGTTTGCTACCCGCTTTGCCGACGGCATCGGAATGACTGCGGACATGACAGCAAGCATTACTCGCCAGCCTTGAGCCGGGCAATCTCGGCATCGCGCAGCTGGTTGTATTGCTTGAGCAGTTGGTGGACGTCGGCGCGGAATTTCAGCTTTCCGTCGCGGGTTCCATCATCCCGCGGCAGGGCATTGACGGCGTCCTGGTACTGTTGTCGGTAACGATCTTCCACCTCGATAATCTGCCGCTCCAGCGGCGTGGCTGCCTCATAGCGGCGGGCTTTTTCTATTTCGCTCTCCAACGCCTTGCTGACGTAGACCAGCCGCTGCCGATTGAACGGGATAAAACGTTCATCAATCTCGCCTGTGTAGTTGCCTTCATCGTAGGCCTGCAGCAGTCGCTGATACCATTGCGACGCCTGTTCCAGATCCCGCGGCAAACCGTAACGCCCCTTTTCATAGCCGAGTGCCAGGGCTCCCATGGCCGGCAGGTGATTCTGCTGCGCCGCCGCGGTGAGTAGGGCGACGCCGCGGGCGGGATCGCTGCGCATGATGCCGGACTGGTTTTCAAAGTAAGTCACCAGCCGATACTGGGCCTCGGCATAGCCGCCGTCGGCGGCCCGTTCAATCCATTGCAGGCCCTGTTGACGCTGTGCTTGCGGACCGCTGACCAGCATTTGCCGACCGAGCTGGTACTGGGCTTGGGGATCTCCGGCCTCGGCCTTGGGTTGCAGGTCGACCGGGGACTGGTAATCGCCACCGGCCAGTTCGAACAGCCGGTCGAAATACTTCAGCTCGTCGCTCCAGCGCCGCAGTTTGGCGGGGTCGGGATCAACCCCGTAGGCGCCGTCGCGTAGGCTTCGACCAGTTTGGAGACCAGCGCCTTGGATCGCAGCAGGTCGACCGGGTAGCCAAAGCGGCCGTCCTGGTAGGCCGGGGCCACATACTCCATGGTCGTGACGTGGTTCTGTGCCAGAGACTTGGCCCACCAGCTGCGCCCGCGCGGCAGGTCGATGGGCTGGTCGTGGCGGCCGAACAGGAAGATTCCGCCCAGTTCGTACTGCAGCTGCGCAACCCCCTCGTTGGCGGCCTGCTCCAGCAACTTGACCCCCTCGGCGCGGGTCTCCGGCGTCCCTCCGGCAACGCGCAGCAGTTCACGCCCGAGCTCGGCCTGGACCTGCGGATCATCGGCGGCCAGCCGCGCTTCAAGGTCAGCGAGACGCTGGCCTCGGGCCAGCTGATCGGCCGCCAGCCCCGCGTCCTGCTTCAACCCGTTGCCGCCGGTTCGGTAGCCGTCGGCGAGCTGCTGGTAAAGTTCAATGGCCCGTTGGGCATCACGCGGAAATCCGTCTGCGCCCTTTTCGTAGCGCCAGGCCAGCTCTTTTAGCGCCTGTCCATGGCCGTTGTGAGCGGCCTGTTCCCACCACCTGCGGGCCTGCGCCGGGTTTCTCTCCAGCTTCAGCGCCGGATTGACAACCAGGTGGGCTCTTCCGAGCTCATACTGGGCTTCGGCCTGGTTGTTACCGGCCGCCGCGCGCAGCCAATCGGCGGCGCCGCGGGATGATTCGACGCCCGGTGTCCGCTTTCAGCAGCTCACGGTAGAGCTCGTATTGCGCATCGGCCATCCCTCCCTCGGCGGCCACCGTCAGCCAGCGTAGCTTCTCCTCGCGGTTACGCGGATGCAGCACCAGCTCCTGTGCAGCCTTGAGGTGTCCCTGCTCGGCGGCGCGTACCAACCAATCCTGGTAGCCACCCGGGCGGCCATGACGGGCGATCGACTGTTCCTTGAGAACCATCGCCAGCTGGTACTGGGCCGAGGCGAACCCGAGATCGGCCAAAGGCTTGACGAACAGCAGGGTCCGATGCGTCCAGCCGAGGCTCAAGAGCAAGCTCAGTACTCCAGCGACCAGCATTCGCCGGCGTAGCCGCCGCCGGTGCAGCCATTTTTGCACTGAGATCGCCTGGCGACCGGCAACCAAATGCTGATGGATCAACAGGGCCAGCAGGACCAGTCCAAGGCCGATGAAATAGCTGATGGTGTAGCTGGCGGGAACCCTGAATTCTCCGAGAACCTCGACGAAGTCGAACAAGCTGTAGGCATGCGAGCTGCTGTGCCCGCCGCTGATGAAAATCGGTTGCATCGCCGCGATCAGGCAGGCGCCGAAGATCCCCAGCAGGCTCAGGGTCCGGACCAGGGGATGGCGCAGTCGGCCGATCAGCACGGCCAGCAACCAGGCAACGAGGTAGAAAATCAGGCCACCGAGCAGGGCCGGGGCGAGCAGAAAAGCAGCAAAGGCGAAGCCGTCACTGTCGCCGGAGAAGAGGCTGGCGACACCGCCGGCCAACAGGAAACTTGCCGGCGCCAGACCGCCGGCGACCGCCAAGTACCAGATCACCGGCAGCAGGTGGTAAAAGGTCAGGAACAGAAACCAGCGCGATGAGCTGCGCCCCGGAGGCGGAACTTTCGGCTCGCGGAAGGTCATCGATTCACCTGTCTGATCTCAGGAAGAATAGAAGGTTCAGCCCTCGACGATGTACTCTGTTCATTTCCGCTCCTTTGCGCCCTACCGTGCCTTCACAAGTCGATCAATCCGCCTTCGTAAGCCAATATCGTCCCGGAGCATCCTTCCTAATCTCCCAACAACCTGACTCATCGTCACGGGTTTCATACCGCAAATCAACGGCGGTTCGTAACGGGGAACAAGGGGCCAGCGATAATTGCGATCTGGCCAGGCGTCCGCTTTTTGGTAGCTTTCGGCCGATCGGGCGCGAGCGGTCAATGACCCCAAAGGATCCGAAGTAGTGTGAAAACGTGTGGCCGATCCTAATTCAAAGGGGTCGTGGACGTCTTCGTCGAGGAGTTGGACCTGCGCGGACTCGGCTTCAAGCGGGTCGATCCGCTGACCACCGGGCGCCCAGCCTATCACCCCGCGGTCCTGCTCAAGCTTTACATAAAGGCGCTCAACAACCGCGACGGCAACTTCACGAGCGCCAAGCTCAAGCGGCCCCTGGAGCAGATGCAACGCCTGCACGTACTTGCCTATAACCTCAAGCGGGTCATCAACATACTTGGCGCCCCGGCGCCAATGGGGGCGATGAGCGCCTGAAGGGAGGCGCTGTTTCGACTCGAAATGAGCCGTGTCAGCGACCTCAGAGCTTCCCCCCAAGGATTGCGATGGTCTGAGCGAAGAAAACCCCTGGGACGATTGCTGAAGCTCCGCGCGTTCGCTGCGCGCACTCTTGAGGCTCTGATCGGGGCACACTTGCCGGCTGATGCTCGCTTCGCGTTTTCGCACGTCCTGGGTCGGGAACGGACCTAAGCTAGTCGCAGCCTGTCGCGGCCTCCGGGGTGATCGTCCTTCCGCTCGATAGGCAGAGGACTTCATAGGTTCGGCGCAGAAAGTGATTCCCCCTGATAACTCTCGAGCTTGAGCTACCCGGTTCGTTATCTCTTGCCGTGGGGGGTGCAAGACACCATGATACGGCGAGTCCATTCACGCAGTGCCCGTCAGATAGCTAAAGTGTCCCACTTGACTGGCGTTCACGGACGTGAATCCCAGAAAACTCGCAAACTTCTGAACTGGCCTGACCAGGTCAACGCCCGACAAACGAAGGCTACCTCCGCGTCGTGCAAGAGAGGTGCGACTGCGGGATAATCCAGCGGAAGCCCCTCGCAACCCATCTCAACGATGGTAGCTAACAAGCTTTGCGCTGAATCCTGGAAGAACGGGCCGAAGTGACTCCCAAGACCCCGCTTGTTTTCGGCCGGGATCTCGCACATCGACGCCGGCTTCGTTGTCTGGTTGATGGCGCATTGCGGGCCAACGATGGGTAGGAATATCTCCGATCCCATCGGTGCCAGGCCGAGCATTCTCAGTGACACGGAATCCAGAACGCCCTCCGTCTTCTGTAAGCCATTGCCCAACTGGAACGTTCTGAAAGCAGTAACCGTATCCCCGTCCACTTTGCCTGCGAAGGGGAGCGTCTTGTACTTCACGCGTTTTCTGCCCTTCTTGTTCCGCCAGACGGATTTCTTCCTGGGCTGCTTCAGCAGTCCCTGCGCGGCGAGAGCCCGCTGCAACTCGGCAATGTGAGGAGCTGCGAACCGCTGCTGCCATGCCGGCATTTCTTGGATGCGGTTCAGATCGGGTGCATGGGAAAGGGAGGCGTGCTGGACGACCTGTAAGGCGGCGTAGCGCGCAAGACGCTGGTCATAGATCTCCAACGCAACACGCTCGGCAGGCATCAGGAGGTTGAAATGCGCTGGATCGTCTGGCTCGTCCTTTCCCACCTTGCGGCGGAAATCATGGAGAGCCTGACGAACCTCCGGACTGCTTGTGCGTGCCTCCTGCACATTCAGAGGCAATATCCGCAACTGATGCAGCGCAGCCAGCGCCTCCGGTGGAAGGGTGTCGGTCGGCTGATCCTCACCTCGGCTGACCAGCTCAGCGAGTCGTTGCTTATACGATCGTGTTTCATCCCGGTCGAGCGGACCTACTAGCAGCGGTTCAGGCACGAGCACGGGCTTCGCAGGTCGTATAGTGAAACTCTGCTATTTCCCTCTGCTTCTTCGGATTGAAGGCGCGTTCCGGAGAATCGCCCCCGTTCAACTCAAACCCGACGCCGAACTTGGCTCGCACCAGCGCGGGCTGGCGCGTCGCTTGCACGCGCCTTGCAAAATGCTTCATGAATTGCGCCCAAGTGTAGGGTCGCGTCCGCTCTTTGCGATCGCGATAGAACATTCCGGGATTATTCGTCACTACCGGAGAGTCGGCCGGGAAGCCCCATTCGGACGAAACTGGCGGCGGCGTTTCCGGGGCAGGTGGCGAGTACAGCGCGGGGCGGAGCTAATCTCAGTCACGACCTGCGGCTGTGGCACTCGCGTTCGTCATCGTTACCGAGCCGGCTTCTGCCAGAAGCTCCTGGTCCGCCTCCGGAGAAGATGGCTGCACCTCCACCGGTTTCACGCACAGGGTGTCCTTCGCATCTCCGCGCGCCAGCGTCAGCACCCGCCTGGCCTGGCCCGCCCCCAGCAGATGGTAAAGGGCATCTTCCTCCGGTGTCGTAGTGCCGGAGTCAACGCTCAGGTAGTGTTTCGCAAAAGCAAGCACTGCGAAGTTGTGCCGCAGGAGCTGGAGTTCCTCATCGTCCGCGTCCCGCGCAGTCGTCCACGGTTTCTCTAATTAGGCGGCGTACTTTGGCATCGCTATACGGCCCCGCGCCAAGATCCATGCGTTGGCGACCTGATACAGCATCCGCCTCACTCGCGTCCAGCAACTGCGGTCCGTACAGCTTGACAACCGCCTGGAAGGTCGCAGGCTGAAATTGCCAAACCCCGGTCGCTGATCCCAACTTGCCTCCGGGAAGTGGGGGCCGGACGAAGTTGTTCCAGGTATGGGCGCTTTCGAACTCGCCGGTTGCCAGTGCCTGCCCCAGATTGGCCCCGGTGCGTTCGGACACCTCCAGAAGAATGACCATCTGCCGGGGCGAGATATCCTGAACTCTGTCATAGTTGCGGGCCTGGTTGGCCGCCATCTCCCGATACGCCGCCAGCGCAGACTTCGGTGGGCTCGCATCCGCTCCTGTCCGTCGCCACGACCACAGATGGTCCGACAACAAGAAATGACGGCAGTACAAGCGCCGTAGCCAAGGCGTAGCCGCGAACGGGTTTTCGATGTGGGATCACGCTCTACCTGCTTTCGCGTTGTTCTTCGATCGCTACCGCCCTCGACCAACAGCGCGTAGCTCTCATAGTCTAGTAGCCTAACGTTTGCCTTGCTCCACAGAATGGTGAAGGAAATGAAGTCGGGTTGCTCGGCGAGAGCGCGTAGTGCCTTCCCTGGGTGAAAACGAGAGCGACCGGCACGGTGCATTCATCGAGCCGGTCTTCCCCGGTAGCGCACAACAAACTCGATGAGCGACGGTCTGCCGTCTCCTAGATCGCGTTCGCTACTCAGCGTATACCTTTTCGACAGAAAAGAAGCCTTACCGACCCGGGCATCAAAAACCTGTTGCCTGTCCTGCGAAGCGCGCCTTTTCAAGCCTGAAAAACCGGCTATCAACTCTGCCCGCCGACCGGTTCAAGACCCCCAGGGGCCTGCGTCTCGCTTTGGGGCCGCTCAACAAGACCATTGACCCTTGAGTCAGCGGGGTGGGATATTGCGACGTGCGCAGTTTGATTTTCGTTGCCAATGATTCACATACTGATTGCCGACGACCATCCCATCGTTCGAGAGGGCCTGAAACGAGTCATCTCCGAGTGCGCCGACCTTGAGGTCGTGGGCGAGGCGAAAGACGGTCAGGAAGCGGTTCTCAAGAGCAAGGATTGCGGTGTCGACGTGCTCTTGTTAGACATCTCCATGCGGGGCCCAGGAGTTTTGGAGGTGCTGCGCCGGGTTAAGGCACACAGACCAGGGCTGCAAGTGCTCGTCTTGAGCGTACAGCCCGAAGAACAGTACGCGGTGCATGCCCTGCGCGCCGGGGCGGCCGGCTATCTAACCAAAGACCGCTCCCCTGAAGAGCTCGCCGAGGCCATCAGACGGGTCGCGATGGGCAGGAAATATGTGACTGCATCCCTGGCGGAGCGGTTGGCAGCGGAGCTAGACAGTGCGGCGGGTAAAGAACCACACGAGACCTTGTCGGAACGCGAGTATCAGGTCTTATGTCTGCTTGGTGTCGGCAAGACCGTTGGGGAGGTTGCGGAGATCCTTGCCCTTAGTCCCAAGACCGTGAGCACCTATCGAATGCGCATAATGGACAAGATGAAGCTTGAGAACAACGCTGCGATTATCCGATACGCGATCACGCGGAATTTGGTTGCGGAATTGGTTGAGGAGTAATGAGCACCTGGCAAAAGAACAGCGGAAGAAGGAAATCAGGCCGCCTGTTCACCGACGTCCACCATGTTCACTTTGTTCATGACTTGACGGACATAACCGCCACTCTGCCGCTGAACTGTGAGCGGAGGGATTCATTTACCGAGGGACGGAGGAGTGACCGAGCTTATCAGGCGAGCGGCCTTGTGGATTCTTTACCACTGGGCGCGGATCGATGAGTACCGGAAGTGCTCCTTCATCGTCCTGGTGTTAATAAAGACATCCATGGGGAGGCATTCCTGACCGCCTGGCGGTCAATCCTTTCCAATTCGGCCGCGACTTCCAGGGTCTAAGGACAAATCCTTTTTGGTCCTCACTACTGCAGGTGTCAGGCTTCTGCATTGTGTTCGTCATTGTGCTAGTCCCCTTCGATATTCGCTGAATTCGAGACGAGAAAGGACCCCTCTCCCAAACTCCAAAATCAAGCTTCCACCTCTTCTGAATCTGGTAGCTGATCGCATGAGATACAACATGCTCAATGACCGGTAGCGTATCGAGCTTGAGTCGGACGATATTGCCGACAAGGATCAGCCTCACTCGGAACTGCTCCAGACGGCTCGCAGCATCAGTACGGGGAGCCTAGTGTCAAACACCCGCGTCACCTTCGTTGTGTTGACTACGCAAATTACGAGCCTATCCTCTTCCGAAATTAAGCTACGTCGAGACTCATGCTATTGTGCGCCTCCGATGAATAAGGATTTTGCAGACCATCCGTTCGCAAGCTGCGGCAGTCTTTTCTGGCTACGTCGAGTAACGGTTCATGACAGTCGGCAACAGCCTCGCCCATCTCCGCGAGCTAGAACGGATGGCGCGCGATCACAGACTCGAATCAGATATGAGAGTTGCTGCAGATTTCCGAAGCGACTTTTTCAAAGGTGCTTCGCTGACGGGCACCGTAGCAATGTCGAGAGGTATCGGTCAGATCCTTTCCCGCTTTGATGTCGGTGGCAACGCAAAGGGCCTGTAACATGTTCGCGAAACGCGTCGTTGCTCGCTCGCGCATGCCGGTAATTCCCATCGACGTCACGCTCTCCATGTCCGCGTCGCGAATCCCCTTGCCGTTGTCCGCAACGATCAGCTCCAGCGTGTCACTGGTCGCCCCCAAGCTGACCGTCACCCGGCTCGCTTGCGCATGGCGGGCCACGTTGGTGAGCGCCTCCTGAAGAATACGGTATACCGCGGTATCACGCGCCCGGTTAAGTCCGATGTCATCGTCTGTGAGGTCTAGGTCGAACCTGCACCCAACGCGATCGGCGAACTCCTTCACCTGCCATTCGATGGCGGCCGTAAGCCCCAGGTCGTCCAATAGGGACGGGCGCAGGCGCGCGGCGAGGCGACGCATGCCGTCCAGCGTACTGTCGGCGAGCGCTTCGGCTGCTCCCAAGCGCTCCGTGAAGGCTTCTGTTTGCGCCTCCGCCAAGTGGTCTCTCAGCCAAGCCAGATCCATCTTCAGCCCGGTCAATGTCTGTCCGAACTCGTCGTGAACCTCCCGAGCGATTGCCGTTCTTTCCTCCTCTCGTGTCGCCTCGATGCGTGCGGCGAGACGGCGCAGGCGCTCGCGGGATGTGCGCAACGCCTCCTCGGCCTGCTTGCGCTCGGTCATATCGCTGTAGACGGCGACGACCTCCCCACTGGGAAGCTTGAACACGTAATGCTCTACCCACAGGGAAATCGCGTTCGTCCTTGTACAGGCTGGTGGGGTAGGATTCCGCCTCTCCGGTGCGCCAGACCCGTCGGAGCACGTCGAGTAGGCCCAGTGCCTCAACCTTCGGGAATGCCTCGGTGAGGCGGCGGCCGATGACGCGATCGCGCGCCATTCCGGTGATCCGCTCCCCGGCCCGGTTGTGCTCGCGGATCACGAAGTCCCGGCCGGATTCGATCGCCTCGTACACGGCGACCCCGTCGGTCATGCTTCTCCACCAACTCGCGGTAACGGGCCTCGTTGGCCTGCAGCCTGATGACGCTGCGGCGACGTTGGACGATGCGCCAGATCGCGTTGGCGATCAGTTGCAGGGTTTCCACGTCCAGATCGGCGTAGTCGGTGGACTTGTTGCCGACGCCGGCGAGCATAACGACCTTGCCGTTCTCGAGAACCGGCAGACTGATCAAGCGCGTCAGCTCCGCATGGCCTTCCGGCAGCCCGCGTTTGTGGGCATAGCCAGGATAATCGTTGAACACCACCGCTTCGTATCGGCGCAGGGCGTCGGCCCAAATACCCGCCTCTCTGACCGGATAGTGGGATTCGCCTTCCGCTGAGCAGTATTCCCCCAGGGTGCGACGCGACCAAGTGACCAACTCGATGGACTGGTAGGCGACCGCCTGACCGCTAGCGTCGAAGAGCGCTCGGTTGGTCCAGCGCTGCCAGCGGATCTCACCGTCCGATGCAACCACCTGATGCTCGTGCGATTGAGTCGGCGAATCGGGTGTCAGCGCCACGATATCGGCCATTACGGTCTTTCGGTTATCCTCAGGAATCAGCGACAGGAAGGACGTTCCGACCAACTCCTCGGATGTCTTGTCGAAATACGGACAATAGGATTCATTGGCGTAGACGATCTCGCTGCTTGGCAGAAAACGGCAGATCAACACCGGGGTGTCCTCCGCGATAGCGCGATAGCGCTCCTCGCTTTCCCGGATTGCCCGAATCATCGGGTTACTCACGCGGTAGAAAAAGGATCGTTCCGATAGACCACGAAACGCCGTCGAGCTGATTGTCGTCCGGGGAGATTCAAGTTCCGGACTTGAAGATGGGCCCTGCGTAACCGGCCTCTGGCCGCGAAGCCCGCAGTCAGGGTCTACGGTCCGCTTCCGTGTTCCGATGATCGATAGGCGTGTGGCAAGAGATGCTGACGGCGAACTCCTTAGCCTCGCTGACCTTCTCGTCAATAGCGAAATGGATGCTGCCGCCTTCTGCGCGGATCGACTCTCATTGTGGCGCGGGCGCATTTCCGTTGCCTATAGAGAGAATAGTTGGAGCGCGGATCGACGACCCGTGCGATAGCGACGCCACTCCCGAGGCGGTACCGGATTGGGATCGCGTCATGATCCACCCCGTTTAGCCCTTGCCTCCTTCTCGGTAAACGCGTGCTATCGCCCCGTCCTCCTCCGACTGTTCGTGCGCGTAGCGCTTGAAGTGCCAAGCAAGACCTGACGCAACCAGAGCGAGACTAGCGTTGACGGTCTTCGCGCAGGGTTCTGTGCGGCAGTCAGGCGAGGCCACCCAGACCGTACCGATCAACCGACCCCACGATCCTGCTTGTATCAGGCCGCTCGGCATATCGACCCTACGTGATCGGGTCTGCATGACAGCAGCCATGCTGGTGCTGGACCCGATCTGCGAGGCCGACCTTCCATCCGAGAAGTACGCCTACCGCCCAGGCCGCAATTCCCAACAAGCGAGGGCCTCACTGATGCGCAGTGCGGCCCGGGAGAGCAACAGCAAGAGTCGGCGCAAGGTCGCTCCTTGGGAACAACCGGAATTTTCACTTATGACCGCGCCACGAGGCCAAGCCGGACAGTCTCTAGGAAACTTTACACTTGGGAGCGACGGGCGACTGGCCAAACGTGCGGTCTTGGATAGACAGCGAGCATTCGCGCCGAAAAAGCGACTTCCTATGAACTGCCGCGTTCCCAAAGTCTCGACGCAAGAATCAAAACGACTGTTCAGGATGACACGTTGCAACCCAACGAGCGAGCCAGCAACGCCCGGATTCGGAAACTAATATTTTTCGCCAAAAAAAAAGCTGCGCAGCATCCTTCCTCTCGATGCTCTCCGAACGTATTTAGCCGCATGGGGCGCAAAATCTTTATCGTCATTCTTTATGTGGGTGGTTAGCCACAACTTCAGATCCGACAATAACTTCCTGGTAATATCTTGTCCATCTTTGTGTAAGCGCACGTAGTTGAGTATGGTTTTGGCAAATGCGTCATGAACTTCTTTGTGCGAGTCTACTAGCGGATATCCGACTTGCCGCATAATATCTTCCTCGCATAAAAAATGCGTATTCGCATAATCTACTAAATCATTAAGTACTTTTGATACTTTTTCCACATCATTGTGACTTTTTGCCGCATCAAGTTCGTTGATATAGTCAAGAATGCGGCGATGTTGCGCATCAATAAAGTCTATTCCAACAGAGAGAGATGAATCCCAAGACCAATAGCTCATTTCTTTTTTTCAGAAGGATGGACGAACACACTGAGCGCGAGACTACGCACGGTAAAGCAATTATGTCAAGTATCATGTGGCGCGGAACCTGTCAACGACATATCAACGACTTTGAGACACCGACGGTCACGATTTACTGAGCAGTCCCTCCGGTTGTCGATGTAGCGGGTGGGTTGATCCAGACCGCCTCGGGAAGCGGGCTGGGTTTCGGGGATCCCTCGAACGAAGCGCTCGGGGTGAGCGGCCCAGGCGGCTTCGAGGGTGCGCTCGCGCTGGGCCAGCACGGCCGTGGCGCGACCATGATGGACATCGTCAGGGGTGAGCATGGCGATGCCGCCGTGGCGATGCTCGGTGTTGTACCAGGGGAAGAACGACCGGCAGAAGGCGATGGCCGCTGCTGATGTCGGGGAAGCGACTGGGGAAGCCGGGGTGGTACTTCAAGGTCTTGAACTGCGCCTCGGAGAACGGGTTGTCATCGGACACCTGGGGGCGGCTCAGCGAGCGCGTCACGCCGAGGTCGGCGAGCAGCTGCGCGGTGCACTTGCTGGTCATCGGCGCGCCGCGGTCGGAGTGCAGGGTCAGCACCTGGGGCTCGACGCCTTGCTTGTGACAGGTCTCCTCGATCAGGCGCCCGGCCAGCGCCGAGTTCTCCCGGTCGGCGACCATCCAGCCCACCACGTAGCGGCTGAAGATGTCGAGCAGCACGTAGAGGTAGAAGTACGTCCACTTCTTCGGCCCGAGCAGCTTGGTCACGTCCCACGACCACATCTGATTCGGCCCCGTGGCCACGAGCTCGGGCTTCGTGTACTGGGGATGCTCACGCTGATTGCGCCGCTCTCGCACCGGCTGGTTCGCCGCCAGCACCCGATACATCGTGCGCTCCGAGCACAGGTACTCGCCCTCGTCGAGCAAGGTGGCCACCACCTCCGCCGGCGAGCGGTCGACGAAGCGCGGGGAGGCGAGCACGTCGAGGACCTGCTCGCGCTCGGACTCACACAGTGCCCGGGCGGGCGTTGGACGGGGCTGCTGGTGCCCGGGAGTCGGCCTCTGACGACGGTAGAAGGTGGCCCGCGACACACCCAGCGCCTGGCACGCCGGCGCCACGCCGACCTCCAGTGCGAGCTCTTGGGCGGCCATCAGCAGTCCTTCCCGTCTTTGAGGCTGAATCCCAGCAGCCCGGCAACTTTTCCCTGCACGTCCAGGATCGTGTGCGCGGTGTGCAGCTCCTTCTCCAGCCGAGCCACCTTCGCCTCGAGCTCACGCACCTTCGCGTCCAGCGGGTTGCGCTCGCGCCGGCTTCGCGCCGCGCTTCTTCGAGGTCAGCCCCTGCAGCGAGCCCTTGCGCCGTGCCTTGCGCCAGGCCGTCAGGTGGGAGCTGTACAACCCCTCGCGGCGAAGCAGCCGGCCCACCTCGCCCGGCTCGGTGCAGCGGTCCGCTTCCTCCAGAATCCGTAGGATTGGCGGTGCAGGCGAACAGCGGTTGTGGCGTTTGCCGCCGTCGGTGCAGCGGGTGTCTGGTTCGCCTTCACGAATCCGAACACTTCTCCGGCACCGCATTGGTTTCCCGAGCAGACCAGGCCGCGGCTCGTTTTAGGATGTCGCGCTCCATGCGTAGCTGCTTGACCTCACGACGTAGGCGGCGCAACTCCTCGCATTCATCCGTGCTCAGCCCAATCCTCGCGCACGCCCGCGTACAGAGAAATCGGCCTGGCGAACCCAATCGCGGACCGCCTGGGCCGAGCATTCGAACTCGCGACCGAGTTCCACAGGCGTACGTCCAGCTTGTACCAACTCGACCATCCGTTGCCGGAATTCCTCCGGATAGGGGGATGTGTTTTCGCCATAGTGAACACCTCTTATGCAAAGTGATAGGGTGTCCACTAAACCGGGTCAACTCCACCCCGCCCTGTGGTAGCATCCGCGTTCTACCTTTGTGCCCGTAACCTCGCGCACGGCGCAGCCCCATTGATTTCCGGGAGAAATTCGTGAAAAGGCGTTTGTTCTTCGTCCTACCGATGCTGGTGAGCATCGGCTGGCTCCTCGGCGGTTGCAGCAGCACCGGATCGCCCCTGCTCAGCTACGATCCCAACAAGCCCCAGACCCTTCTTCCCGGTGCCGAGGTGGAGCAGGCCAAGTCGCTCGCCATGGGATCGGCGGTAACCAAGGGATGGCAGGTTATCGAGTCATCGGACAACCGCTTGGTGGTCAAGAGGCCTCTCGATACTGCAAGCGCTCAATCGGCCACTGGTGAACCCGTCTCCGCGGCTTCCGTGGAAGTGAGATCGGATTTCTTCAAGCGACAGGACGGGGTCAATGTGGTTGTAGGCGCTACCCTGGTCGCAAACAAGGGATCTAAGGAAGAAAAAAGAATCGATTTTACAGAGACATATAGGGATGACTTAAATAGATCTCTCACCTCTTTGCGCCGGGCCTGGGACGAGAACCGCTGGCGCGTGACTTCATCCACTCCCCCCATACAGCCTAAGCAAGCGCTGCCGGAAGACGAGGACATAGCGGGCACCGCAGACGCGGTAGGCCGCGAGCAACTCGCGGGATCCGGGGCCGAAACAGCTCCCGGAGAGAGTTTCGCCGGCGCGGCGTACGACGACTCCAGCGCCTGAGCCGGCTCCGGCTCCGGCTGCTGCTGCCAGCGCCTCCACTGTCGCGCCGATTGAAGACCGATCTGATGTAACATCGCCAGCTGCAGCCACCACCAGCACGGCCCAGAGCTATCCGCCAAACGACATGTTGGCCCTAGACCGCGAGACGCAAACGGGCGTTTGGTCCTATTACGCGGAGCACTATGCCAAGATACGCGGTTGCGAGCTTAGCGACAAAGGCGCCGTCCTCGAGGACAAGAGGCCGGAGCACGAGGTCTACCGCGTGCACTGCGACGGTCAGAAGACGTTTCTCGTGAACTGCAACGCCGGAACCTGCCGTGGGATGGACTAAGGCGAGCGGAACCATGCGCGTCTTCCGAATCTCATTTCTGAACCAGGGCAAGGTCTATGAGATCTACGCCAAGCGGGTTCAGCAAGGCGAGCTTTACGGGTTCGTAGAAATCCAAGAACTTCTGTTCGAGGAGTCCAGCACCGTCCTGGTAGATCCTTCCACAGAGCGCCTGAAGACCGAGTTCAAGGGCGTCAATCGGACCATTGTCCCGATCCACGCTGTTATCCGCATCGACGAGGTGGAAAAGGAAGGCCAGGGCAAGATCCACGACATCGGGGACAAGTCCAACATCACACACTTTCCCTCCCCGCTCTACTCTCCGGGGCCGGATTCCGACAAATAGCGCCGTTGCGCATTGTCATTGGCGCGATCCTTGTCAGCCGCCAGAATGCGCGCCGATGCCCGTCAGCCCAGATTCGGAAGCAGGAACGGCCAAGGCGCCAAGCGCAACCGGGATTTCAAGGATATGCCGCTCGACTACGTGCTCGCCCGACGGGTGACAACGAATATGAGCTAACCTGCCGTATTTGTTCTCGTTCTCTGCGCCCTGGCGGTTTAAGTGCTCTATTTAGGATCGGACAGATCGCCACCTCCCTGTTTTTCTTAAGCATCCTTGCCGCTTGCGATCTGGCTCCAGCGCCAAGCGACGGCGCCCCCCCGCTGCCTGCTGGCCGCCGAGCAGGGGGATCTTCCCGCTATGGACGCGTCGCTGGCCAAGGGCCCGAAACCGGACGTGCGTGACGCCTGCCGCTGGACGCCATTGATGAAGGCTGCCCTGAACGGTCATCGAGACGCCGTGCAGACGGTCCGGGCCCTGCTCCGGCACGGTGCCGATCCCACCCTGCTCGACTTCTCCGGACGCACGGCCAGCGATTGGGCCGTCGGAGAAGGGCATACAGAGGTCTCAGCGCTGTTGGGCATGCGACCAGGAAAGAGCGATAAGCTTTTTGCTGGTCCCGATTCGCGGAATCGAAACAAGCGCGGTTGCGTTTGAGCTCAGCGCTTTGCCATTTGCTCTTGTGCGTATCCAGTGGACAAATTCCGTTTGGAAACCCGACGCAATCCCACCCGGAATCGCAGCAGGTTGCACCTAGACCGGGGAGCCCTTATCTCGTGCGAGACTGCGACGCATGAAACGCAACGTCCTAAAATGCCCACCCAGGAGCCTGTGCCATGAGCCGAAAAGAACGCATCGAAGCAAAGCTGGAATCCGCCTCTCTCCACCATGCACCTGGAGGTGATCGACGAGAGCCACATGCACAGCGTGCCCGAGGGCGCCGAGTCACACTTCAAAGTGGTCGCCGTCAGCGAGCGTTTCGCCGACCACAAGCTGGTGGGGCGACACCGGATGGTGAATCGGCGAACTGAGCGGGGAATTCGAAGGCGGATTGCACGCCCTCGCCCTGCACACATGGACGCCGGAGGAATGGTTCGAGAAGGGCGGCACGGCGCCCGAATCGCCTCCCAGTGTATGGGAGGATCCAAGGCGGAAAATTAACCGGGACCTCAGCCGTTCGGGGCTCGAGCGAAGCCTGACTTCCGGGCATTCCACCGAAGAGCGGACGGATCCGCGGAGGTGCGCGCCGGCGCACCCCGCAGTCGGTCATCAGGGCCTCTGGGCCGCGAAATAGTCCCGCGTCACCTTGAACACCACCGGGCTCAACAGCAACAGGGCGATCAGGTTCGGCAGGGCCATCAGGGCGTTCAGCGTGTCGGCGACGAGCCACACGAAATCCAGGCTGACGGTTGCGCCGAGCGGTATCGCGAGCACCCACAGGACCCGGAACGGAACGATGGCATGGACGCCGAACAGATACTCCACACATCGCTCACCGTAGACGCTCCACCCCAGTATGGTCGTAAAGGCGAACAAGGCCAGCCCCAGGGTCACGATATAGCCGCCGACGCCCGGTAAGCCCACTGGAGAACGATGCAGCCGACAGACTGGCCCCCGTCTGGACCTTGTTGAAGGTCTGCTCCTCTCCGTCCGCGGCGATCACGCAGGTGTTCTTGGTCTGCTTGATACCCCAGGACGAGCTCACCGACTGCGCCACGGCTCCTCCCTTGCCGACACAATCGACGTACTCGGGATTCTCGACGGTCCACTGGCCCGAGGTGACGATCACCAGCCCGGTGATGGTGCAGACGATGATGGTATCGATGAAGGTACCCAGCATCGCGACGGTCCCCTGGCGCACCGGATTGTCGGTCTCCGCCGCGGCGTGGGCGATGGGCGCGCTGCCCAGCCCCGCCTCGTTGGAGAAGATGCCCCGCGCGACACCGAAGCGTATGGCGAGCATCACGGTCGCGCCGGCAAAGCCGCCGAGCTCGCGCGCTGGGCGTAAAGGCGTAGGTAACAATCAGCCCCAGAGCGCGCGGGATCTCGCCGATATTGATCACCAGCACCGTCAGGCCACCCAGGATGTAGGCAATGGCCATGAAAGGGCACCAGCTTACCGGCCACCTGGGCGATCCAGCGGATGCCGCCGATCAGCACCAGACCGACCAGCAGCGCCATGACGACGCCGGTGATCCAGTAGTCAACGTGAAACTTGGTCTCCAGTGCATCGGCCACCGAGTTGGCCTGCACCGTGTTGCCGATGCCGAATCCGGCGAGGGCGCCGAAGACGGCGAACGCACGCGCCAAGCCAGAGCCAGTTCTTGCCCAGCCCGTTCTTGATGTAGTACATGGGCCCGCCGACATGATTGCCGCTTCTCGTCGACCTCGCGGTACTTCACGGCCAGCACCGCCTCGGCGTACTTGGTGGCCATACCGACCAGCGCGGTGCACCACATCCAGAACAGCGCCCCTGGCCCGCCGATGGCGATGGCCGTCGCCGACACCGGCGATGTTACCGGTACCGATGGTGGCCGATAGCGACGTCATCAAGGCGTTGAAGGGCGTGATGTCGCCCTCGCCTTGCTCCTTGCGCCCCGCCCACAGCATCCGAAAGCCGTATCCGAGGCGCATCAACGGCATGGCCCGCAGGCCGACCATCAGAAAGAACCCCGTCCCCAGGATCAGGATCAGCATGGGCGGCCCCCACACCACCCCGTTCAGGCCCCCGATCAACTCTTTTATAAGACTCCAAGACAAATCCTCCCCGAGTTGGAAGGTCGATACTATACACAGCACCGCTTTCGCTTCCCACCCGTCCCCGGGACGGTTTACCGCGAGCCCAAAACCACTTATGCTGTACGCCTATGCGCGGCCTTGCGGAGTAGCCGGCCAGCGCGCCCTGGCTCAAGCCTGCGGAGGATCGCGCCATGACCGTTTGCAAAGACATCAAGACCTTCTCCCGTACCCACGAGCGCATCGCAGACCTCTTCTCTTTGCTGGCTGTTGTCCTGCTCTTCGCCACGGTCTGGGCCGTCCTCGAGTATCACCAGGCCGTGCTGGAATGGTGGCGGCACAGCCTGCTGGTGAACAGCGTCATCCTGGTCGCCGGCACTGGTGCTGGACGTGTTCCTCATCCTCGGCTTCCTGGCCATCGGTTCCGCCCGTTTCGGCGAAGAAGACGAGAAGTGCTTCGGCACCTTCCCCGGCCGCCGCAACTCCGGAGAGCCCGGCGGTGCCTTCCGCGCCTGGCTGCACCACATGGAGAACGTCGGCAAGAAGCACCGCTGAAGCCCACGTGATGACGGCAGGGAACGCACATGGAAGGACCCGTCGTGAAGGTCGTCCCGACTCCTGGTCGGCCTGCTCCCGGCCCTGATCCTGGCCGGATGCATGTCCATGGCCGTCGGAGCGCATGACCGGGCACCTCAAGGCCGCCATGCTCGGTCAGGACGATCCGGAGACCGTGCGGGCCGCCGCACCGGCCTTCCTGCTCCTGACCGAATCCATGATCGCCGAGAGCCCGGACGACCCGGACCTGCTCATGGCCGGGGCCGAGCTCTCCAGCGCCTATGCCGCACTGTTGGTCGATCCGGAGCGCCGCCAGCGCCTCTCCAACCGGGCCTTCGACTACGCCTCCCGCGGTCTGTGCATCTCCCACCCGGCGATCTGCGAGACCCGCGAAGGCGCCTTCGAGGACTTCACAGCCGCCGTCGACAAGATCGATGCCGGCGATCTGGAACCGCCTCTACATCTTCGCCATCGCCTGGGCCGGCTGGATGGAGACCAACTCCGGAGACATGACCGCGGTGGCCGATCTGCCCAAGCTGGAGTATGTCTTCGACCACATCCTCAAGGCCGACCCAGAATTCCAGACCGGGCGCGCGCAGCTCTATGCCGGAGCGCTCGCCGCCCTGCGTCCGAAGGAGCTGGGCGGAAATCCGGAGAAGGCCCGCAGCCACTTCGAGCAGGCCATGCGCTACTCCGACGGACGCGACCTGATGGTCCAGGTCGAGTTCGCCCGCCGCTACGCCCGCCAGGTCTACGACCAGAAGCTGCACGACCGCCTCCTGAACGAGGTGCTCGAGGCGGACCCGCGACGCCCCCGGGCTCACCCTGAGCAACACGGTCGCCCAGGCCGAGGCGGCGGACCTGCTGGCCGAGGACTTTTTTTACGAGCCGGAAGAAGAGTGACAGTACCGACAGGGCGGCTTGCCCTGCGGACCCGACAAACATGGAGTCAAGGACATGGCCAAAGCGTCCGTCGCCCTGCTCGCCCTGCTGATTCTCATGCTGCCGGCGCAGCTCCCCGCCGCAACCCTCAAGATCGCGACCCTGTCCCCCGACGGCACCAGTTGGATGCGCTCCATGCGGGCTGCCGGCAAGGAGATCGCCAAGACGCTCCGACGGGCGGGTCAAGCTGCGCTTCTACCCGGGCGGCGTCATGGGCAACGACAAGAGCGTGATGCGCAAGATCCGCGTCGGCCAGCTCCAGGGCGGCGCGGTCACGCCGGGCGCCCTCGACGCCGTCGACAAGGACCTGCAGGTCTACAGCATCCCCTTCCTGTTCCGCGACCTGAAAGAAGTCGACCACGTCCGCCGGAAGCATGGACGCGCGCCTGATGAAAGACCTGGAAGGCAAGGGCTTCGTCGGCTTCGGATTCGCCGAAGGGGGCTTCGCCTACCTGATGTCGCGCCAGCCCGTCAAGACGGTAGACGAGCTCAAGGCCCGCAAGGTCTGGTCGCCGGAGGGCGACCGGATAGTCCTCACCGCCTTCGAATCGCGTCGGCATCTCTCCCGTCTCCCTGCCCATCACCGACGTCCTGACCGCGCTGCAGACCGGGCTGGTGGACACGGTGGCCTCCCCGGCCGTGGCCGCCATCGCCTTGCAGTGGCACACCAAGGTCAAGTACCTGACCGAAGTCCCGCTGCTCTATACCTACGGCTTGCTGGTGATCTCGGACAAGGCGTTCGGGAAGCTGTCCGACGAAGATCAGGAACTGGTGCGCGAGGTCCTGAGCCGCACCTTCAAGGCCATCGACGGCAAGAACCGCAAGGACAATGCACAGGCCCTTGCGGTGCTGAAGAAGCAGGGCATCGGCTTCGTCGAGCCGCCGCCCAAAGACCTGAAGCGCTGGCGCAAGACCGTGGACACGGCAGTGCAGCGCCTCGAGCGCAAGGGGTTCTTCTCCAAGGACGTGGTCGCGACGGGTACGCAAGCTGCTCGCGGACTACCGCCGGGGCAAGCGCTGATCGTCCGTGATCCGGGAGCGCCTCAACGGGCCGCTGAAGGTCCTGTACCTGGCCGAGGACCTGGTGCTGATGCTGCTGCTCGGCGGCCTGGTGACGTTGGCGGCCGCTCAGATCCTGATGCGCAACATCTTCGACTCGGGCCTTCCCTGGGCGGACCCGCTGCTGCGCCTGATCGTCCTCTGGCTCACCCTCGCCGGGGCTTTGGCCGCCACGCGCGATAACAAGCACATCCGCATCGATCTGCTCTCGCGCTTCCTGCCGAAGCGGCTCGCGGCCTGGACGGATCGGCTCACCTCGGCGTTCACCGCGGTCGTCTGCGCCTTTCTGGCCTGGCACGGCGGGCGCCTGGTCTGGCTCGAGTACCAGGATGGCACTCTGGCCGCGCCGGGTATCCCCGCCTGGACCGCCGAGCTGATCATCCCCCTGGGCTTCGGACTCATGGCCCTGCGCTTCGCCCTGCGGGCCCTGCTGCCGCGGGACGGCGGAACAGCAGACGTGATCCTCACCGGCCTCCTGCTGCTGGCCCTGGCCCTGCTCGGTGCGCCCCTGTTCGCGGTCATCGGCGCCGGCGCCCTGCTGGGCTTTCACCGCAGCGAGGTCGACCTCTCGGTGGTGGCCATCGAGTTCTACCGCATCGCCGAGATGCCGATCCTGCTCGCCATCCCGCTGTTCACCTTCGCCGGCTACCTGCTGAGCGAGAGCCAGGCGCCCCAGCGCCTGGTGCGCCTGACCCGCGCCCTGCTCGGCTGGATGCCCGGCGGCCTGGCCATGGTCGCGCTGGTCGCCTGCGCCCTCTTCACCGCCTTCACCGGCGCCTCCGGGGTCACCATCGTCGCCCTGGGCGCGCTGCTGTTCCCGGCCCTGCGCCAGGCCGGCTACGGCGAGCACTTCAGCCTCGGCCTGGTCACCACCTCCGGCAGCCTGGGCCTGCTGTTCGCCCCCGCCCTGCCCCTGATCCTCTACGCCGTCATCGCCCAGCAGCTGGGCATCGCCGAGTCCGTCACCGTGGACGACATGTTCCTGGCCGGCCTCCTGCCCGGCCTGCTGATGCTGCTCCTGCTCGCCGTCTACAGCATCTGGTCGGCCCGCGGGCTTGCCGCTCACGCCGTTCTACCTGGCGCGAGGCCGGTGCGGCCCTGCGCGACGCCGGCTGGGAGCTGCCGCTGCCCGCTGGTGGTGCTGGGCGGCATCTACAGCGGCTTGCTTCGCCGTCTCCGAGGCGGCGGCGGTCACCGCCTTCTACGTCCTCCTGGTGGAGGTCGTCATCCGCCGCGAGATCCCGCTGCGCACGCTGCCGCAGGTGATGCGCGAATCCATGGTGCTGGTGGGCGGCATCCTGGTCATCCTGGGCGTGTCGCTGGCCTCCACCAACTACCTGATCGACGCCGAGGTGCCGGCACGCCTGTTCGAGACCATCCGCGGCTGGGTGGACAGCCGGATCGGCTTCCTGATGCTGCTGAACCTGTTCCTGCTCGCCCTGGGCACCATGCTGGACATCTTCTCCGCCCTGGTGCTGATGGTGCCCCTGCTGCTGCCGGTGGCCCTGGGCTACGGCGTCCACCCGGTGCACCTGGGCATCATCTTCCTGGCCAACATGCAGATCGGCTACTTCACGCCGCCGGTGGGCATGAACCTGTTCATCGCCAGCTACCGCTTCGAGAAGCCGGTGCTGCAGCTCTACCGCGCCACCCTGCCCTGGTTCCTGATCCTGCTCTGCGCCCTGCTGCTCATCACCTACTGGCCGGATCTGTCCCTTGTTCTTGTCAATGGCGGTTGATCCCGGGCTTTGACGACCGGCGTATCGCCGATGGTATCCAGGATGCTGTCGTAGATCCTTCGCACGGGTGCCGGTCCCCGATCTGTCGCGGCTTGGTCAAGTGTCGGGCGCTACCGCGCCAAATGGTGTGGCCGCCCGCTGCCGAAGCTGGCCTTGCAGCCGCGGTAAGGCGTATATTTATAAGCGCTCGGCGAAATACTGAATATCGAGGACACCCTGCCATGGCCGCACTCAAGCTGGAGCACATCCTTCCGCTGCAAGAGGAGCTGTCGAGACACCCGGTCTACGAGTCCCTGCGCACCATCGAGGACTTGCGGGTGTTCATGACCCACCATGTGTATTCGGTCTGGGATTTCATGTCCCTGGTCAAGTACCTGCAACAACGGATCACGCCTATCGAGGTCCCCTGGATGCCCCGGGGAGATCCCCAGCTGCGCTACTTCATCAATCAGCTGGTGCTCGAGGAAGAGTCGGACACCGCATCCGGCGAGGGCGGCAACCTGGTCTACGGCAGCCACTTCGAGTACTACTGCAACGCCATGAGCGAGATCGGAGCCGACGGGCGGATGCCTCGGGAGTTTCTCGATCTGGTACGCGAGAAGGGCGTCGACGATGCACTCGACTCGGATCTGGTGCCCCTGCCCGCCCGCTGCTTCTCCGAGACGACCTTCGGCCTCATCGGCGAGGACAAGTCCCACCAAGTGGCCGCCGCCCTGGCCGTGGGACGTGAGCGGGTGATCCCGGACATGTTCCGGCGCTTCCTGCGCGAGATGCACGTAAACGAGAGCCAGGCCCCGGCCTTCCACTACTACCTCAAGCGCCACGTCCGGCTCGACGAGGACTTTCACGGCCCGCTCTCGCTGCGGCTGCTCGAGACCCTTTGTGCGGAGGACCCGGCGAAGATCGAGGAGGCCGAGACCGCCGCCGAGGAGTCCATCTGTGCCCGGATCCGTTTCTGGGACGGGGTGCTGGATGCCATCGAGTCTAGTCGACAAGGCTGACAAGCATCGCCCAGATGCTGCCCAAACGAGACAAGGACCTCGAGGCCGTCCGTCAGCTCTGGGCGGGCCGCTTCCAAGGGGTGCTCTCGACCCAATCCCTCGCCGAGCCCGGCTATCCTTTCGGGTCGGTGATCCCCTATTGCCTGGACCGGACCGGCCTGCCGATCTTCCTGCTCAGCCATCTCGCCCAGCACAGCAAGAACCTGAACGCCGACCCGCGCTGCGCCTCTCACTGTCGCGGAGCCTGCCACGGGCGACGTCCAACAGAGCCTGCGCCTGACCTGCGTGGCAGACTGCGCCCCCGCATCGCCGCAGGACGCGGATGCCGCGCAGCGCTACTTCCGGTACTTCCCGCAGGGTCTGACTTATTTCGAGGACCTGAATTTCAAGCTTTATCGCTCGGTGCCCCGGCGCTTTCACTACAACGGCGGCTTCGCCACCGCCCGCTGGCTCGGCACCGACCGGTTGCTGCGCCCCTCGACCATCGATCAGGCGACAGAGTCGCAGCTGATCGCTAAAGTCGACCAGACCGATCCCCAACGGCTCTCGAACCTCGCCGGTGCCATGCCCGGCGAGGAACCGCCCCGGGTTGCGGGCATCGATCCCTACGGCCTGGACCTTGCCATCGGCGAGCGCCTGAAGCGCATCCCCTTCCCCCGGCGGCTCGATACCCCGGAAGACGTGGACGGCTACCTGCGCAGAATTCCTTGAGGCAGGAATACCATGAATGATACAGGGTAGATTGACGGAAGAACGGCCACAATCTTGAGACCTCTATTTCCACCATTACAGTCAGTTTTTTCGAGGTAACGACAATGTCAGTTAGTGTTCCCGTGGACGGCGAAGGTTTCCTGGTCAACCGAGACGATTGGAACGAGCAGATCGCCAAAGACCTGGCGAAGGCGGACGAGTTCGAGATAAACGATCAGGTCATGGGTTTTATCCGTGAAGCCCGGTCCATGTTCGACGAGAACGGCGTCGTTCCTCCAATCCGCAAGTTCGCCAAAGAGGTCGATGTATCCAGCAAGGAGCTTTACGCCATATTCAAGAAGGGGCCCATGAAGCTCATCTGCAAGTGGGGTGGTCTACCCAAGCCCACCGGTTGCGTATAACCCTCAGGGAGAACAGTACAGCCAAGCCCCTGATCTTCATAACGTGCGGCTACGAGGACAGCGGACCGCACTGGATTCGGGTAACGGCGAAACGCACACCCGGGCGCCTCACCCTGACCCTCGCCGAATGTTGAATTGCCACGCAAGCCTGGACTAGGCCATTGGCGACATCGCGGGCTGAGCGGAGGCAAACGCGGTATCATCACAAAAGCAAGCCACGTAGGCCGCTGCGCACGCAGAACTGAACCTCGGCCCCGAACCTCGGCGTAAATCACAGCCATGGCAGAAGAGCGACAAGCACGCAGAGAGCGCCTGAGCAGGGAGGAGGATGACGTCCTCCAGCAGCAGTATCTGCGCGCCCTGAGCTCCTTCGAGGGCATCATCCTCAGCCAGATCGACATCAAGAACAAGCTCGGCGATCGCCTGAATTACAGCATCCAGGTGGGAATCATAGTCCTGGGAGTGATCGCACTGTCGATTCTGATCCTGCTGCTGACGCTCAGCGCCCAGATCAACCGGATCTCGGACGTGGTGAACGACATGAACAGTCATTTCACGAATGTGGCCGAGCAGATGCACAGGATCCGCGGCCACATGGTCACCATGGAGCAGCGGGTGGCGCTCATGGAGGACATAGACACTAGAACGGGCATCATGGATCGAGAGATGGGTGCGATCGACGCACACATGGGCCAGATGCGTCAAACCGTGCGCGGTATCAACGCCCACGTGGCCAAGGTGCGCAACGACGTCGGCAACATCTCCGTGAACATGGACATCATGAACAATGAAGTCCAGTCCATGTCCCAAGAAATGCACCGAGTGGCCAAACCGGCCCGGACCATGAACAAGATGTTCCCCTTTCCGTAACATGAACGAAGATCCCAGGCGCGCGATCGTACAGGTCATCGCTCGGCTCGGGCGCGAGACCCAACTCCATCTCGACGAGCGTTACCGCCATTTCCGGATCACGGACGGCGTAATCATCGTCACTTCGCTGCTGCTGCTGATCCTGGCGGTTTTCAACGTCTACTACATCCGTGTCCTATACCAGGACTTCAATGGTATCGTCGCCAATATGGATTCCATGTACAGTCACCTGGTGGACGTGGACGACGACATGAACATCATCACAGAGCAGGTGGCCGGATTCGATGCGCACCTGGCACACATGGAGCCGGTCCACGCGAACATGGTGAACCTGTCCGAGACCATGCCGGCAATCCGCGCAAGCATGGATGCGATATCCAAGGACATGTTCGGAATCGAGCAAAGCATGGGGTTGATTGGCGAGGGAATGGGGATCATCGACCAGCGGGTCTACCTGATGACAGGCGGTGTCGCAACCATGCGTCACAACGTCCGCCAGATTGCACGGCCCATCGGGAGCATGAGCTCCTTCTTCCCCTGACCCCCTGTCCCTGCCCCGCCGTTGTTTGTGTGAACGCAGGAACGGGACAACCGCAGCGTGAAACCTGATGCTACAGCTTAGGGCTGACCACTCCAATCACCGCCGTAGCAAGGCTCGGAAGAAGATTGGTCGGGACCTGCGATCGAATGAGCGCCATGTGTTCGGCCGCATTCTGTCCGACACAGTTTGCCGGTTCCATGGAACTTTGCGCCAGCTTTCTCTAGAATTCCGGCGGAGACCGCGAAGCACCACCATCGAAGCAGAGCCGCAGTCGGTACCTGTCGCGCTTGCCCGTTCCGAATGGCGGAGCTGCACGAGTTTATAACGAGGCAAAAGACCGATAACAATCAGAGCTTGAAATCAGGTCGGACACCGGGTGGCGATCGGCCCCGGATTCGTACCCGGGAAACTCGAGATCACTGCGGAAGCGAGAGATAATGCCATGGGGGCTTTTTCCGCCGCACCTGCAAGCGAGGGGGAGTATTCAACGTGAACTCTATGAAAATTCTCTTGGTGGACGACTCCAAATCCGCCCGGTACGCCCTGCGGCTCCAGCTTCAGCGCTACGGCGTGACGGTGGAGACGGAGGACGCTGCGGAATCGGCGTTGGAGCGCATTCGGGAAACGCCGCCGGACGCGGTGTTCATGGACCACACCATGCCAGGTATGAACGGATTCGAGGCCCTCGATATACTCAAAACGACCCCGGCTACAAAACACATCCCCGTCGTGATGTGCACATCGAACGAAGACCCGGAATTCTTCGCACAAGCAAAGAAAAAAGGTGCTCTGGATATTCTATCCAAGTCGACCGCACCGGAAAAACTCGGGAGCCTTCTGGAGAAGCTCCAACTAGCCGTTTCTCCACCCGTCGTCGCCCCCGCACGCGCGGCCATCGCGGAGCCTGACTCTGGTCACGCCGCTATCGCTGAGCCGCAGCCAGCCGCTCCGAACACACTGACAGAGGCGCAGGTCGATGAGCGCATTCGCACCCTGACCCCGCCGCTTTTGGACGGGCTTGCCGAACGGCTGGCCCAAGACCTGATTGCCGAGACCGAGCAAACGCTCGTCTCTCGCCTGGATGAAGAGGCCGGGCAGCTTCAAAAGCGCTTCGTCAAAGTCCAGAGCGAACAGGCGCAACTCACCACGACCCGCTTAATCAACGAGGTGTTGCCGCTGGTTGTCCAACAACGGCTCGACGACGAACGGCAAAACACCGCCCACATGCTGCAGGATCTCATAGACACTTCTCTGGACAGCCTTCTCGAACAGCCAAGGTTCATCCGCCGGATCCAGGATTCCGTAGAGGCAACGGCCACCAGCGCCGCCGAGCAGACCGTGACGCGCCGAGCGCAGGAGATCGCCGAGACAGTGGCATCGCAGCCGGCCGGAGAAGTGACAGACAGCCTTGATCAACCCTCTCGCCCCGATTCCGCCCCCTTGTATCTGATAGCGGCCGGGGCGGCCCTGATCGGCGCCACCACTGCCGCGGTCGTTTTTTTTCTGCTGGGCTAGGAGCCGGTTCGGCTTGTGCGTTCGTGGCGACGGGCCGACGTCGATTTTTTCCTGGATTGAGGCGACTAGTGAACCTATTTTACGAAATAGAGTGGAAAATCCGGTCGGTATCCACGGTTCCGCAGTAGGACAGCCTCAAGTTGGGCAGGCTGCTCGTATATATCGCAAAAGGCAGAATCGGTGGCCGCGAACCCCGGACTGGAACCAATTGCACCAAAACCAACCGAAGCAACAGTTCGAAAACACTAGAATCGATCAGGAGGAAACCATATGGCCAGTAACATGAACGAGATCCTGAACCCCGGCTCCGCGCAGACGGACCCCGATTTTCCACACGCACCGCATGACTGGACGAGGAATGCGGCGATCGCTGCAGCCGAAGCCGATGGAATCGTCCTTGGCCCGGATCATTGGGAGGCGATCGGCGCCCTGCAGGCCTATTTCGCCTCGCAGGGCAAGCCCAACATGCGTGAGCTCCACGATGCTCTGGAGGAGCGTTTTCACGCGAAGGGGGGGCTGAAATATCTCTACGAGGCATTCCCGGGCGGACCGATCGCACAGGGTTGCCGATTTGCCGGTTTGGAGCCACCGGCCGGAGCCACCGACAAATCGTTCGGCAGCGTGCGGTGACAGAGGAGCTCCTGCCGCTAGGAAAGGCCGGAACCCCGGCCTTTTCTTTTTCTAGACCCCCTCACATTGTAGGAAACACCCGCGGCTAGCGCGAATATTACTTCTCGTTTCTTAAGAATATCTCCAATCCCTCTGAGAAAGCTCGAAATTAATTCCCTCACCAAGCTTGTTCTTTCGACGTCGAAAGACTATCCTGTGTAGCGACTAGTGTTGCGTTGGTCGGCTGAATTTACTTTCACCGCCTCTAGTAGCGCGGCATTCACCATCGAGCCACCGGGCTTCCAAATAGGGGTGAGAATCGACCATGAGCATTCAAGAAGACTTCATGGACGCTTCGCTCTCGGGGAATACCCTGTTGCATCCCACGCGACGGGATTTCCTCGCTGCCTTGGCGTCCTGTTCCGGCGCGCTGCTGCTGGGCACACCATCCTTTGCCCAGGCCGGCAAACAGCAAACCGCTTTGCAAAGACAAGTTGTCAGCCTGGTAAACCGCATGCGCAGCCAGGGCCTGATTCGGCCGGACGAGAAGACTTCCTGGTCGGTCTACGACTTCACCACCCGCCAGAAGCTCGTCGCCATCAACGAGGACATCCCACGCCAGGCAGCGAGCATGATCAAGCCCTTCGTTGCGCAGGCGTACTTCTACCAGCTCGAAGATTCCCGCGGCAAAATGCAATACACCCGGGAAGTACGCAACACGATGGAGCGAATGATCCGCCGCAGCAGCAACTCGGCGACCAACCGCATCATGTCCATCGTCAGTCGCCACGAAAACAACCGCGGCGCGAAAGACGTGGAGCGCGTCCTGAAGACCAACGCCCCGGGGATCTTCCGCGAGACCCGAATCGTCGAGAAGATTCCCCCTAATGGCCGCACCTACCGCAATCTGGCATCGGCCCACGACTACAGCCGTTTCCTCTTCGCCCTGTGGCACAACCGCATGCCTCACGCGGACGATCTGCGGGAGATCATGGCCCTGCCCAACCGGGACCGTATCTACCACGGCGTCAGGTCCATTCCCCGCGGCGCGAAGGTCTACGACAAGACTGGCTCCACCGCTCGCCTATGTGGCAATATGGGCATCATCGAGGCCCTGGGACGCGGTGGCAGGCGTTATCCCTACACCTTCGTTGGAATCATCGAACGGCCCTCCCGCGCCAAGAACTACGGCAGCTGGATCACCCGGCGGAGTAATGCGATCAGGGCGGTTTCCAACCTGGTCTACCTGGATATGAAACAACGTCACCGGTTGGCTTGAGGCCCGAGCCCAAAAAACCAGGGTCCCACCTTGAACGCGATCTGGCGAACAGCTGTTCCTGGCCGATGATAGGGGTCGCGAAGGACTCACGCCATCCCCGCTTCCCATCTCCAGCCGATTACCGTCGTAAGGACAACCCAGGACGAGCGAGTATCGCGGAGCCACTCGGAAAGGATCATCCAATCGCTGACGGAAGCGTCCTGCAAATGATCTTTTCGCTGCGAAGCCAGGTAGTTCCAGGACGACCACAGCGATTTGCCGCATTAGCTCTATTTCCCGCTCCTAAAAAGAAGTTATTTTGTACTGGTCAGTATAAAAGATTCGCGCGGCGATCTAGATCGAAGCTCCTCTCTAGTAGCCTCTTTTTTCTTCTTTTTTCTCTACTGCCCTCCAGGTCAGCGCTCTGAAGGCTGGTTTTTCTTTTTGCTGACAACATATGGTCATTCGGAGTAATGAATGTAAACCACGACCGACCTTGTCGACAGGGGGATTCGAAAAATGAGCAAACTGGCTACGACCGCTATTCGCTGGGCCGAGCGCGGAATGATTCCGGACACCCTCGTGCGGGCGGGAATTCGGGCGTTGTTGAGAGAGCGCCTTTCAGCGCTGCCGCTGGAGAGTCCAGGTGCTATCCAGGCTTCGAAACGCGCCTTCGTCGCACGGATGGACGAAGGCCCGATCGCGCTCGTTCCACACAAGGCCAACGAGCAGCACTACGAGGTTCCCGCCGCCTTCTTCGCGGAAGTGCTGGGGCCGAAACGCAAGTACAGCGCCTGTCACTGGGCTGACCAGACGGCATCCCTGGAGCAAGCCGAAGAGGACGCAATCTCCGAGACCTGCCGACGGGCAGACCTGCAGGACGGAATGCGGGTGTTAGAGCTGGGCTGCGGCTGGGGCTCCATCAGTCTCTGGGCAGCGGAGAACTTCCCTCGCAGCGAGTTTCTGGCGGTATCGAACTCCCGGTCGCAGCGGGAATACATCGAGTCGGAGGCGAGGCGGCGTTCGCTCGCAAACCTGCGGGTGATCACCCGAGACATGAACGACTTCGAGACCGATGAGCGGTTCGATCGGGTGATCTCCGTGGAGATGTTCGAGCACATGCGCAACCACCGGAAGCTTTTCGAACGCATCCACGGCTGGCTGGCACCCGGTGGTCGCTTCTTCATGCACATCTTCTGTCACCGGGAGGTCCCCTACGCCTTCGAAGATCGCGGTCCGGGCGACTGGATGACCCGGCATTTCTTCAGCGGAGGCATGATGCCGAGCGACGATCTTCCGCTGCAATTCCAGGACCGATTGAAGCTGGTCGATCGCTGGCGCTGGAACGGCACAGCATTACGAGCGCACCCTGAACGCCTGGCTCGCCAACATGGACAGAAACCGCAAGACGCTGTTTCCCCTGCTCGAGCGCACCTACGGCAGAGGATTCCGCACCGGTCTGGTGGGGACGCTGGCGCATCTTCTTCATGGCATGCGCCGAGTTGTTCGGCTTCGACAACGGTGAGCAATGGTGGGTCAGCCACTATCTGTTCGAGCGGCCGGCTTGAGCGGCGGGCAACGAGTACTGTGGCTGGCGCTTCGTAAAGCCTATCAATTCGATGGCTTAAGTTATTTCTTCACCCCCTGTTGCGCCCGCTGCGAGGAATCGCGGAATTGGCCCCCCTCCTGTATTGGGGCGTTCCGGTGTCCATCAGGTCGCATCGGACGATCCGTCCTCCAGGTCGATGCCCTCGACATCGACCACTTTTTTTAGGGCCTGCTCCATGAGGTTGCGCGCCCGGGCAGTTGTAACATGCAGATACGCGTGAAGTACGGCGTCCTCGCGGCTCTGGTCCTCGCATCGCGCGCTGTACTCCTCGAAGTGGCTTAGCGACAGAATCAGATCTGCCAGGTGATGCGGGCACTCGCACTTTATCTCGGTCGATGCGGCGGCGGCCCGAGCGAGCTGGCGGTCGTCATACAGCCTCGCGGGGGGCGTACCCACCAAACCCGCTTCGACGTCCTCCAGATCCGTGGTCGGCTGTTGCTGCCGCGGGGAAGCCAGAGCACCCGCAAGCGCCCGGATCTCCTCCCAGGTCACGGGGAAACGCAGTATTGAAATATCCGAACGTTCCAATCGGGCGATGACTTCGGAGCTGCCAAACCCGAAAACGATCAGTATCCGCGACGCACCGCAATGCCTGTTGAGCTCGCGAATCTCCTTGGCTGATTCGCTGTCAATCGTGGGCAGTTCGACGATCAGTACATCGACGTCCGACGCGAGCTCCGCGCTTAGTAAATCCTCGCGGCGCTGAAAAGTGGCCACCAGGTCGATCGTCTCTCCCTGCTCAGACTCGAGATTCGCCCGGAGCCGATGCGGGAGGGTGGCGCCCAGGATCACCAGTCGCACAGGCCGAGAGGCCGGGTAACTGCGATCGGTCAGCCGGGTGTCGGCCAGTCGCTCCCGCAGTTGCTCCAGCGAGAGATCGGCAATGGTTCCGATCGCATGGCCATTGTCCACGAGCCGCTTGATGACACCGAGGCGGGTCACGTCTTCGTGCGAGTAAAGCCTGCCCCCTCCTTCCGAGCGCACCGGCTTTACCAGATCGTATCGGCGTTCCCACACCCGAAGGGTGTCCGGCGGAATCCCCGTCAGACGCGAGACGGCGCCGATTCGATAGTTGGACTGCTGTTTGTCCTCTGCCATATAGAACCCTTCTCAGGACTGCGTTACGGTGGATCAGGATAATAGAAGACCCCGCATCTCCGTGCAAAGTCTGTACGGTGCTCTTCCACTCGACCCTCAGGTGCCATCGACTTCTCGAAACTCCAATAACGCAGGCGTTGCAATGCCGTACTGAAGACCAGATCGGTATCGACAAGATCTGTTCAGAAGCGGTCCGCACAGCGGACCCTAACGACAGGTGACCCGACCCGACTTCCTGGTTACCAAGGAGACGGCGCCCCATGGACAGGTCTGAGATCTCGAGTTGCCCGCTACCCGAGCGAGGAAGCTTTCTGTTCCCGAACGGCCCCCGTAAAGTTGCCACACGAATGTTGTCGCTCCCGGGGCCCTAAACAAAACGCCCGGCTCTTGTACTGCAACGCCCGTGGCAATTCCTCAAGGCTTGAGGTAGGCGTAACCCTCCTTCAGCTGCAGCCGCGCGATTTCGGAGATGCCCGAGGGAACGATAGAAGCCTCGTCAAGCAAATCCTCCTTGGCGACATCCCTTGCAGTGAGGGTCGCCGCGCAAGCACGAAAGGCGACGCCCCTCTCCACCAAGGTCCGCACCCGATGATCATAGGGATTCCCCCGCTTGTCCTCGGCGTCCCGAATCAAAAAATCGATGCCCGGACCATAGACAACAACGACGATCTTGGCGCTCGGGCTGTCGTCCAAGTAGGCGCCTGCCAGCATCAGGGCCCAGCGTGCGTTGGCAGCCTCATCCAGGTGAAAGACCACCTTCTCCCAGGTTGCTGCGGATTCCTCCGACCAGACCGGCGAAGCGGCCCCCGTCAACAGCAGGGCCAACACGCAGACCTTCGCCAAGCGATTCATGCTCATCAGGGATTCCTCCGCCAAAGTTTATTCGGTTCCGACCAGGTCCGCCTCTTTTCACAGGCGCCGGGCTATGCCGCTTTAAAAGATAGCGCTATGCTCGAAACCTGCGTTGAAGAAACGCCGATGTTTTTCGGAAGAATTCCTGACGCGACCTGATCCTGTCGGTCAATCACCTGTTCGTGCAGCGAAGGTCACCCATGTGAGCGAGAGGTCGCTGACCCAGACACCCCCCTTCCAGATCGCTGGTTGCCCTGTCGAGCCCGAAAGCCTGCGGGTGAGAACCGACCGGGGTGAAATGCGGCTGGAGGCCAAGGTCATGCAAGTATTGTTGTACTTGGCAGACCATGCCGGGCATGTGGTGGGCCGTGCCGAGCTGGAGGAGCAGCTCTGGCCCGGCAGGATCGTTACCGAGGATTCCGTCACCAAAGCGATCGCGAAGCTGCGAAGGGTATTCGGGGACGATCCAAAGAGCCCCCGGGTGATCGAGACGGTTCCCA
Source organism: uncultured Gammaproteobacteria bacterium (assembly GCA_963802975.1). Lineage (GTDB taxonomy): Bacteria > Pseudomonadota > Gammaproteobacteria > Chromatiales > Chromatiaceae > Thiosymbion. Next base: position 66,569 of record CAWDLA010000006.1, on the reverse strand, counting down.
AGAGCGGCTACCGGCTGATCGCCGAAGTGACGCCCGTCGATGAGACGGGCACGGACGGCGCGGGCGCCTCGATACCCAAGGCCGCGCCCGGGCAGCGGATCAGAAGACCAGGCTTGTCGTGGGTACTCGGGTTGGTCTCTATCCTCTTGCTGCTCTTCGGCGCCTTCGCCCTTCTGGAACGGGATCGGCTGCCTTTCGATCTTTCCAATCCCGTTGCCGGAATACCGGCGGTGGCCGTCGTCCCGTTCGCGAATCTAGACACCGGCGAGCAAGAGGATTACTACGCAAACGGCATTACGGCGGATCTGATCACCGACCTGTCCAAGGTGAACGATTTGCTGGTCATTGCGCCGCGAACCGCGTTCGTTTACCAGAATTCGGAGGCGAGGCCGGAGCAGATTTTCGCTGAGCTGAACGTCGACTACCTGGTCGTGGGCAGCGTTCAACGACTGGGGAACAACCTTCGGATCAATGTCCAACTCATCGCGGCAGGCGCCGACCGGGCGCTCTGGGGCGAACGCTTCGTCGGTGAATTGACGGACGTATTCCATATTCAGGACAAGCTCGCGGCGGAGGTCATTGCAGCACTCAAGGTGGAACTCGCCCCCGCCGAGCGGGCCTATCTGGCTATGAGACCTACAGATAGCGTCGTCGCCTATGATCATTACCTGCGCGGGCTTGCCGAGCACGGGAGCCGGACCGAGGCACAGAATCTGGCGGCCAGGCGCTACTTCGAGATGGCGATTGAGCTCGATCCCTCGTTTGCGCGCGCCTATACGGGGCTGGCTTTGACCTACTCGCGCGAAGCCATCGATGGCTGGGCATCCCTACCCTCACGGTCCCTCGAGCTGGCGGCGCAATTCGCGGACGCGGCTACAGGCATGGATTCCTCGCTTCCCCAAGCGCATTTCGTCACCGGCCAAGTCAGATTGTTCCAACGCCGGCATGCGCAGGCCATAGCCGCGGCGGAGCGCGCGATCAAGGCCGACCACAACTACGCGGATGCCTATGCCTTGCTCGCCTGGACCCTCAACTATGCGGGTCGATCCGACAAGGCGCTGTCCGTGCTGGAAAGAGCGATGCGGCTAAACCCGAGGCCTCCTGCGTCCTATCTCGAGATCCTTGGGGAGATCTGTTTTGCGCGGGGCAGATACGAGAAATCTGCGTCTACCTTCCAACGCGTGTTGGATGTCAATCCGGGGTACTTAAGGGCACGAATGTGGAACGCGGCCGCACTTGCCGAATCGGGGGCGATGGACAAGGCCGAGTGGGAGGTCGGTGAGCTGCTGACCGCGAGCCCGGATCTCGCGCTCACCCGGTTGGAGCTCGCGTTTCCGTTCAAAGATCCCCGAGCAATGGAGAACGTCCTCGATTCGCTGAAAAGAGCCGGCCTTCCCGAGCGCTAAGGCAATTGCAGTCAAATCTCATATAGAATTCATCTCACCGCGGTTGCCGAGGGGTACTGCGGACCCGGCGACGCACACCTTAACCCTTAATTTCGCCGGAGACTCTCATGTCTGAGCTCGGATTGCATTTTCTCGGCGTAGGCAACTCACAGGCGCTGGAGCTCGGCTCCTCCGCCGCTGTACTGGAGATGGACGAGCGGCCTGTGCTCCTTATCGACTGCGGTCCGGAAACGCTGGAAAGATACCTCATGGCCTACGGTGAGCTGCCCGCGGCCATGTTTGTGACCCATGCGCACTTCGATCATATCGGTGGACTCGAAGGCCTTTTTTATCGCCTTGCGACAACCGAGCCGGCCGAGGTGCTACTCAAGCTGTTCGTACCGGTTCCGCTGGTTCCAGTGCTGCAACGGCGCTTGGCCGATTACCCCAATCTGCTCGCCGAGGGAGGCAGCAACTTCTGGGACGTTTTCCAGCTGATCCCCGTCAACGAAGGCATGTGGTATCGCGATATGCGCTTTGACCTGTTTCCAGTTCGTCATCACGAGTACCAGAGCGCCTTCGGCATAGCGCTCCAGGGCGCGTTCTTTTACAGCGGCGACACCCGGCCGATCCCAGAGGTCATCAACCGTTTCGCGAGCCACGGAGAGCTGATTTTTCACGACTGTTGCACGAAGCCGAATCCGTCCCACGCCAGTGTCGAGGAGATACGCACCGAGTATAAGCCCGAGCAACGTGAGCGGATGATTCTTTACCATTACGAGTCAGAGCAGGCCGGCACCCTCATCGAGCGCAGCGGCCATTCCATCGCCCACCGCGGCGAACGGTTTGTCCTCAACCGGCGCGCCGGTGCCGATCAAGAGCCGAGCTCCAGTTTGGTTTGCCGGCTACCCGGCGCTGTGGGCTCCTGAGGGTATCCGGCGTTTGCGCAATGCGGTGCCGCTCGGTAGATTCGGTGGTGATGGGACGGCTATCGCGTTTCTGAAGTGAGCATCTAGATGTCAGACTACCCTACCATCCTGATCACGGGGGGAACGCGCCGGCTGGGCAAGGCGATCGCCCGTCATTACGCACAGCTGGGCTGGCGCCTGGTGCTCTGTTACGCCGGCGACCGAAACGCAGCCGAGATCACACGAAGCGCACTGTTGGCTTCGGCAAAGAGCGTACGCATCGTCCAATGCGACACCGGTGTTGCGGACCAAGTCGAAGCAATACTAGACAGCGTCGCACATCAGGAGGGGCGGCTCGATTTCCTGTTGCACAACGTAGGACGGTATGCCCCCAAACCGGCGCTCGAGCTCACGCCGCTCGACTGGCAGCAGACGATCAGCGCCAACCTGAACGGCGGCTTCTATTGCGCACACCATGGCCTCGGGCTGCTCCAAGCAAGCCGGGGACTACTGGGCTACATGGGCTATTCCGGCTTGGAAGCGATGCGTGCCGATCCCGAGGCAATGGACCACCAAGCCAGCAAGATCGGACTGCTAAGCTTGGTCAGGACGCTGGGAGTCGCCTACGGCCCACTCGGCGTCCGGGTCGCAATGGTGAGTCCCGGGCAGATGTCGAATTCCATAGATTTGCCGGACAGCGTCGAGCGCATTCCGATCCCGCGTTGGGGCACGGCCGAAGACCTCTGCCAGGCCTGGGACTACCTGCTTGCGGCGACCTATGTCACCGGAGTCAATATCGACGTCGCCGGTGGATTTCGGCTATGAAAAGACCCTTTGTTAGGGCCTTCGTCGGAATCGGCGGTAACCTGGGCGACGTGCGCGGGACCTTCTCCGGCGCACTGAAGGCGCTGGATGAAACCGGTGGCATCTCGGTCACCGGCGCGAGCCCCCTGTATTGGACGCCGCCGGTAGGCGGTCCCGAAGCCCAACCGCCCTATCTGAACGCGGTCATCGAAATCGAGACCCGACTAGGCGCCAAGGAGCTGTTGCAGCACCTACTCGGGATAGAGGCCGCGTTCGCGCGCGTGCGAACCATCCGCTGGGGTCCGAGAACCCTCGACTTGGATCTGCTGCTGTACGGCCCCCACGAGTCAATCGATGATCCGCCGGAGCTCCTGGTTCCGCACCCGCGCCTCGCGGAGAGGGCCTTCGTTCTGGTACCTCTGCTGGAGCTGGCGCCGTCGTTGATCGTGCCCGAGACAGGACGCACCGTTTCCGTACTATGCGACGCGTTGCCCGCACCCGATCGGGCCGGCATCAGCCTGATCGGCACGGCCTGGACCTGAAACCATGCTGGATCTACACAGCCTGGCCCTAATCGCCGAGCGCTATCCCGCGCTTCCGCCGGTTCGCGACTTCGAACTCGCAGGCCGCCGGTTCGAGTTCGCCCGGCGGCGCTACCTGATGGGCGTGGTCAATCTGTCCGCCGACAGCTGGTATCGGGAGAGCGTGTGCCTGTCCGTCGACCACGCGGTCCGCCGAGGACGGCAGCTGCGTCTGAGCGGGGCCGCACTCGTCGACGTCGGTGCCGAGAGCACCTTGCCCGATGCCGCATTGGTCTCGGCAGGCGATCAACAATCGATGTTGCGGCCGGTCGTCAACCGCCTGTCCGGCGCCGGCGTCCCGGTGTCGGTAGAGACTTATCACCCGGAAGTCGCCAGCGCGGTACTGGATGATGGGGCACGGGTTATCAACCTGACAGGGCGAGAGGCAAGCAGGGAGATCTTCCAAGCCGTGGCCAAGCAAAACGCAGGGGTCATCATTTGCTTCGTCGCCGGCGAGAATGTCCGCGAGGTAGGCGATCTCCCGGACCCGGCCCTGATCCACGACATTCAGATCGAGCATTTTCGGCGTCAAATCGAGTTGGCGACCTCCGTCGGCGTGGAGCGTATCTGGCTGGATCCCGGGCTCGGTTTCTATTACGGCAACAGCGAGGACGGCACCACCCGGGTTTCCTATCAGCTTCAGGTCTTCCTGCACAGCTTCCGCTTGCGTGAGCTGGGCTGGCCGATCTGCCATGCGTTGCCGCACGCCTTCCACCTGTTTCGCGAGGAAGTTCGCAGCGCCGAGGGGTTCTTCGCGGTGATAGCGGCTATCGGCGGCACCAGCCTGTTCCGCACCCATGAGGTGGAGCGCGTGGCGCCGGTGCTCGAGGCCATGCAGAGGGCACCCCGGGTATGACCGAATCGATCCAATGGCCGACGGTCACCGTCCATCCGAGCCAGTACCCGGCCCGGCTGGAGGACCAGCTGGCCCGCGCCCTGAGATCCCGGCGGCTGCCCGCCAAGCTCCACTATCTGACCCCGCAACAGGCGTGCCGCTGGCTTGCCGTGCATGCCGCCTACGCGCCCTCCGCGGGTGCTGTTGCCAGCACGACGGCGGCCTATAGCCGGTTGTTCCAGGACCTGGCACAGCGGCTCGCCGGGCGGCCGGTGCAGATCATCAGCCTCGGGTGCGGCGGCGGGCAGAAGGACGCGCTGCTGGCCCGAGCCCTCCACAGGGCGGGCTGTTCGTTGCGCTATCTCGCCGTCGATGCCGGACAATCACTCGTACTTATAGCCGCCGATGCCGTAAGCAACGCAGCACCGGTGCGGATGGTGCGGCGCCTGATCGCGGACCTCGATGAGCTGGACGAATGGCGGGACTTCGTAGAGCAAGGGGGCGAAAGCGGCGAGGTGCAGCTCTTCTGTGCCTTCGGCGTCACGCCGAATACGGACGCGGATCGATTGATCGCTTGGCTCGCCCGGCAGTCCCTTGCGGGTGACCATTTGCTCGTCAGCGCCAACCTGTACGATCCGGGTGATCCGACGCACTGCCTCCAGGCGATTCTGCCCCAATACGACAATCCGGAGACGCGCCTCTGGCTGGCGACTTTCTTTTCCGACCTCGACTGGCCCGTAACGTCCGGGCAATTCGTCTTCCATTTTCAGGAGCGAGCATCGCCAGCGCGAATCTGCGCGACCCTGACGGTACCGCAGGCAACTGTGGTGTCGATGGATGCAACGAGAATCGAGGTTCCACGCGGGGCCTGCTTTGAAGTCTTCTTCAGCAACCGTTTCCGTCCGGCGGATCTGACCGCCATGCTCAGGCGTCACGGATACGGTCGCAGCTATTACCTGGAGACCGCAATCTCTGAGGAGGCCGTGTGGCACGCCGAGCAGATCCAGTCAAGCCAGTCCGTGCGAGGGCTGGCGTCAAAGGAGATCGACAATGAGCGAAGGTTGGTTAGGCGCTGAGCGCAGCTATCATGTAACCGAGCTGAGGGACCTGTTGATCCGGGCCAAGGTCGGCTTGGCGGATTTCGAGCAACACCCCGGGCACTATCAGCGGCTCTTGGTCAGCGCGGAGCTGTTTCGGCATGGCGGACCAAATCCTGCGGACAGGCTGGATCAGTGTATGGATTACGATCACATCTATCGGTACATCCTGGGATGGGAGCAGCGGCCGCACACCGATCTGCTGGAGCCCCTCGCCGAGGAGCTGATCGAGGTCTGCTTTCGCGACCAGAGCGTCGAGGCATGCCGCGTCTCGCTAAAGAAACCCGACATCTTCCACAATGTGCGCTCGGCCGGAATCACCCTCTACCGTCGGCGCGCGGACCAGGCGCCTTGAGCGATTCTGGCATGAGGTTCTCCGCCATTCGCCTTAAGGCGATTTCTGTCAATCGCCCAAGCAAATAACCGAGTGTTGACTCAGCCGGTCTGTACGGTTCGGGTTGATCGGCCTCCGCGCGAGGGGCAGAATCGACTCTACGGGCGAGATGAGGGAAATAGGGCGATGGCTCCGCGGTTATCGTTTCCGCCAACGCGCCGGCGATTCTTCATCTCCCGGGACAAGGGGGGTATTGGAAGCGAACAAGCGCGCAGACCTGCCCGAGGCCCAGCCTACTGAAGCCTGGATGGAATCTCTCATGGATAAAGACTTGGATGCCGAAGCAACGGCATCGCCCAACCCGGAAAACGAGGCTTCTGCCGAATCGCAGCCGAGCGAATCTTCGCCCAAGCGCGGCTCTTCCCTCCTCGCTGGCCTAGCGCGATTCTTCGCCGCGCTGGTGGGCGTCTCTCTCGATCTGGTCATGTTGGGACTCACCGCGGCCAGCGCGTTTGTTGCGGTCACGCTCACCGACCTTCCCGAGACGGACGTACTCAAGGACGTGCGTTTACAGGAGCCGCTTCGCGTTTACGCTGCCGACGGCGCCCTGATGGCCGAGTTCGGGGTGCAGCGCCGCAACCCGGTGTCCATTGACGAAATCCCTCCGATGCTGATCAAGGCGTTCCTGGCCATCGAGGACAGCCGCTTCTTCGAGCACGAGGGCATAGACCTCTTTGGCATCGCGCGGGCGACGGTCAGCTACGCCCGCACCGGCGAGCGCACCCAGGGCGGAAGCACCATCACCATGCAGCTTGCGCGCAACTTCTTCCTCACCCGGGAGAAGACCTTTCGGCGCAAGTTCGCCGAGCTGCTCTTGGCCCTGCACATCGAGCGCACGCTCACCAAGGAGGGGATTCTCGAGCTCTATCTGAACAAAATCTTCTTCGGTCATAGGGCCTACGGGGTAGCCGCCGCGGCGGATGTCTACTACGGCAAATCGCTGGAGGACCTTCAGATCGCCGAGATGGCCATGCTCGCCGGAATCCCCAAGGCGCCGTCCGCCAACAACCCGATCACCAACCCCGGCCGGGCGCATGAACGCCGCAACTACGTCCTGCGGCGCATGCGTGATCTCGCTTACATCACCGATGATGAGTTTCGAGCGGCCTCTGCGGTCACAGACCCGGCCCGCCTGCATCAGAAGGAGGTGGATCTAAATGCCGGATATGCGGCCGAACTGATACGGCAGGAGATGTTCGAGCGATTTGGTGAAAACGCCTACCAGGAAGGCTATCGGGTAATCACGACCTTCGAGTCCGTCCTTCAGCGTGCCGCCCAGGATGCCTTGCGCGAGTCCGTACGCGCCTATGACCGACGTCACGGCTACCGCGGCGCCGAGGCCAAGTACGACATTGCGGGCGCGGACGAAGGGAAGCTCGATCGGCTGCTTGCGGCTGTTCGAGTGATGCCGGAGCTTACGGCCGGAATTGTCGTGGATGCAGGCGGCAAAGAGGCGCAGGTCTACATCGGCAAGGGTAGGCGGATTACGCTCACCCTCAAGCAGGTCAAGTGGGCGCGTGCCTTCAAGAGCGAGAGCCGGCGCGGACCTGCACCGCGCAAAGTGGCGGACGCCGTGGCCGTGGGCGATCTCGTCCGGCTGATCCGGGATGACGAGAGGCGGTGGGAGCTGTCGCAGCTTCCCGCTGTCGCAGGGGCCCTGGTTTCCCTGTCGCCGACTGATGGCGCTGTCCGCGCCTTGGTTGGAGGATATTTCTTCGACGACAGCAAGTTCAACCGGGCCGTGGACGCACGCCGTCAACCCGGCTCCAGCTTCAAGCCCTTCATCTACTCCGCGGCCTTGAACAAGGGCTACACCCCCGTCAGCCGAGTCCGAGACGAGCCCTTTTCGCGGGCGGGCTGGAGTCCGCAGAACTTCGACCGCAAGTACAAGGGGCGCATTCCCATGCGCAAGGCCCTGTACCTGTCCCGTAACCTGGCGGCCGTGAACACGCTCAACCGCGTCGGCTTGGACGAGGCCCGGGATTACATCCAACGGTTCGGTTTCGACCTCAAGGAGCTGCCCCTGGGTCTGTCCATGGCACTGGGCACGGCGGAGGTGTCACCGCTGCAACTGGCCGGGGCCTATGCCTTGTTCGCCAACGGCGGCTACCGCGTCACGCCCTATGTCATCAGCCGGATCGAGAACACCGCCGGTGAGGTCCTGTTCGAGGCCAATGCGCCCCGCGCCTGCGCGGATTGCTGGTCCCGTTACGAGGACACCCCGGCCGAGACCGAAGTCCTTGCGCAGAACCAGTCGAACCTCGCGGAGCGGGTTCTGGATCCACGCCTGGTCTACCAGATGACCTCCATGTTGCAGGATGTGATCAAGCGCGGAACGGGGCGCAGGGCATTGAAGCTCGAGCGCGAGGACATCGCCGGCAAGACCGGGACCACCAACGACATACGCGACTCCTGGTTTTGCGGGTTTCAGAAAGACTATGTAACCGTCGCCTGGATGGGTTTCGATGCGTTTCATCCCCTTGGTAAGGGCGAGACCGGCGGTCAGGCCGCCATCGGTATGTGGATCGGGTTCATGGGCGTGGCCCTGAAGGACAAGCCCCAAGCGATCCTGGATCCGCCGGACGGTATGGTGAAGAAGGGCAGCGAATGGATCCGGGAGGAGTACGCGAACGCGCTGCAGGGACCAAAGCCCGTGGGCTCTGCACGCCGCGCATCCGGTGGCAAGAGAAAAGCCGCGGCGGCGTCAAACGCCGCGCGCCGCGCATTATCGACGAGCTGTTCTAAACGATGACGGAACTCTCCATCAGCCACAGCAGCAAGGACAAAGCATGGGCCGAAGAAGTCCGCGAGGCCACGCGCGGCGAGTTCGATGCGGTGCTCCGGACTTCTCCCCGGCGCTGGACATCCCCAATGGCGGCGTGCTGTGTGCGCTGCCGGCCTTGTTGGCCGTTGGCCTGCTCGCGGACGTCGAGCGCCACCTGCAATTGCCCAAAGGATACTACGGCCTGGACAGCCCGCTGATGCTGCTCGCCTTCATGGCGTCGGCACGACTCAAATTGATCGAATCGCTGCGTTACGATGCACCGGGCGAGCGGGGCAATCTCTTTGGCTTGGATCGCGTGCCGGAAGTGCGTACCCTACGCGCGAAGATTCACCTGCTGGCCGTGGAGGACCGACTATCGCCACCTCGACGGGAAAGCCCGCTCTGTCAACGGCAAGCTTACGCGCCGCTTGGCGAACTTCGCCGCCATGACCCTGGACGAGCCCATCGAGCCCGAGCATGTCGAGCCGTTTCTACGGTGCAAAGCCGCACTGCGAGAGGACATCGAGACCGTGCAACACGAGCTCGATATCCTCAAGTCCAAGCGCAATGAGACCCCGCACCGTATCACCACCGACGAGCTTCCCGCGCAGGCGCGTTTTGTCCAGCTCAGCACCCACAGCAAGCAGCTGGTCGATACCATCAGGTTGATTGCGTACCGCGCTGAAACGGCGATGGCCAACAACTTGCGCGAGCACCTTAAACGGCCCGACGAGGCGCTGCGGCTGCTCTCCTCCTTGTATACCTCCGAAGCGGATCTGCTGCCCGATCCGCAGGCGGGGACATTGACGGTCCGTCTAGGCTCGCGCTTCAAGTCGGATTTTACCCCACCCAAATCAGCGAAACCCCTTGCCAGCACTGGGCTAGACGGCGATTTCGGATTTCACGTGGGTGGCTACATTTTGACCTCTAGCAAGCTCAGTATCTGTTCTTGCTCTTCTGTCGGTGTGCTGTTCTGATAAAACTCAGCGCCGTTTACAGTGACCCTATTGCGGGTTATTTGAGCCAAGCAATCGATCACGCCACGAAAGGTCCAACGTCTATTTTCACCCTCTCCGTCCTCTTTAAACAAGGGCGCTAAACGTTGTTCCATATGCCATTGCAGATAATAGGCCAACATACACAGAAAGACATGACTACGAATACGATCATCGTTTTTATGATAAACCGGACGAATTTCCAACTGGACTGTTTTTAGATTACGAAAAGCGCGCTCGACAAAGGTCAGACTTTTATAGGCGTTGACCACTTCCACGGTATTCATCTGATCTTTATCAACATCGGTGCTGATGATATAGCAACCATCAAACCGTTTCTCCTGTGCGACTTTATCGGTATCAATAGACCAAAGTAAGCGATGCTTTGGGGATGTGGGGTTGGTCTTGTCCGCGTCAATGGACCATTGAATAAATTTGCCCATCTTGTATTTCGCCAAGACCTTACCGACCCGTGCACCGAGCTTTTCTACGGTCGTTTTGCGTTTGTACGCGGCAATACCCTCCAAGGCGGTTGCGGTGAGATCCAAAAGCCGTTGCCGAGTGTCGCTTTCTCGCTGCGCCGTCACCGGATTGCGGCACAGGCAATAACGTCGAGACGGATTTCGCGGGATCGGTGACTTCATGAATCTTGTGCTCGTCGAAAAGGTCGAGTTCAATCACCTTTTCCTTGAGCAGTGTCATCATCTCGCCATGGGTTAAGGCGCCGATCATTTGCAAATCCTCTTCGTCCTTAAGGGCTTCGATATTACTCTGGGTGATCATCCCGCGATCACCCACAAAGATGATTTTCTCGATCCCATAGTTCCTTTTGATTTCATGAACCTTGTCGATCACTGTGGTTTCATCTTTGGTATTACCCGCATAGACCTCCACCCCAACAGGACAACCTTGACCATTACAAATGAGCCCAACGACAATCTTGTTCACGCCCCTTCTTACGATCTCGGTTGTAGCCGAATTTCACCAGCTCGCTCGCCTTATACTCCCCTTCAAAATAAACGCTGGTGATGTCATAAAGCACCAGATGGCCCCCGTTGAGATGGCGGCGGGCCAAGTTTTTCTGAATCGCCGGCTGGCGCTGTAACAGCTTATCCATCGGCTCATAACACTGGACATCCACATCGGGTGGATCTTCGACGCCACAGAGTTCCCACAGGCAGGTATTGGGATGATGGTTGCACAAGGAGAGTTTGCTTCCGGCATAGACGAGACGTCCGACGATCATTGCCAGCAGCCTGTTCACCCAGGGCTCAGGTCGCGAATAGAGTGCCTGGTGCAGCCCGATTTGTTTAGCGATCGCCAGTATCGAATAACTGGCGCCATATTCCCTGCTGTTTAGAATCTTGAACGCCTGCGGATCATCAACGGGAACGACTCGCTCACGGAAAGCCAGTTGAAGGATTTTGAGTTGTGCCAGCGAACAGCCGGTGATACGCCCGTGCTGGGTATGCTTCATCTTGCCGTTTTCGCGAAAAGAGGTGCGCAGAATACCCACTGGGCTCTTACGGGAGGTTTGTATTTCCAGATGTAAATTGCCATGCGCCGTATGCATGGCTAATTATAAGCATATTACCGCATTTATTACAAGAATTATTATTTCATATGCATGGCTACATTATGAAAAAACAAAAACGAAAAAGCCAGTAACCACGGGGGCTAGCGGCTGAAAATGGGCTGATTTCGGCGGGAAAGTCTGAATAGAGACAAGGCAAAAGGTGATCGGTCCTCGCGCGTCGAGAACTGGTCCAGCTATTCGATGTCCGGCGTGAAGGACTTGAGGTTGGCTAGCTTGCGCAGCCCGGCGACCTACTCGTTGTACGTCAACCCGTCGTTGCGCAAGATGTGGCAGTGGTTCCGAAGCTCTGCGAGTGATTGCAGCTTGCCATCCCTGGCGCCTGGATCCCGGCAATCGCCTAGTTTGGTGGAGAAGACGAGCTGGCGCAGCTTGATCGGGCAGCTTAGAAAGCGACGCAGCATCGAACGGAAGCAGGCGCCGAAGTCTGGGCGTGGGCTTTTTAGCGGTCAGCCGATCAAACGGAAGTCCAGCTAGGCGGGGAACCCTAAGCGGTGACCGTCTTGGCTCCCTCTTCCGTGCCCAGGATCAAGACGTCCGCCGGGCGCAGGGCGAAGATGCCGACGGTGACCACCCCGGCGATGTTGTTGATCTCCTGCTCCAGCTTCAGTGGCTGGGTGATCTCCAGGTGCTGGACGTCCAGGATCAGGTTGCCGTTGTCGGTGACGAAACCCTCACGCCAAACGGGAGTTCCGCCAAGCTTCACGAGAGCCCGCGCGACGTGGCTGCGGGCCATGGGGATTACTTCTACGGGCAAAGGGAATGCGCCCAGCACCTTCACCAGCTTGCCGCCATCGGCAATGCAGACGAACTTCTTGCTGGCCCCGGCGACGATCTTCTCCCGCGTGAGAGCGCCGCCGCCTCCCTTGATCAGGTGAAGCTGGTGGTTGGATTCGTCCGCGCCGTCCACGTACAGATCCAACTCGCCGGCGAAGTTCAGGTCCAATACCGGGATGTCGTGGATTTTCAACCGTTCCGTCGATGCCTCGGAGCTGGAGACCGCCCCCTCGATCTGCCCCTTGATGGTCGCCAGAAAATCGATGAAGTGATTGACGGTGGAGCCGGTGCCGACGCCGACGATACCGCCACTCACGTATTCCAGGGCCGCCTTGGCGGCGAGCCTTTTCATTTCGTCCTGGTTCATTGAAGTACTCCTCGAAGGTGTTCGCAACGCGGCGTATCATAGCAGAGCTGCTCGATGTGCGGTAGAATTTCAGAATTTTCTGCGATATTGAATTATATGCTGAAAGCCTAAGCCCGATGCCGGAAACCTATATCGAACGGATCTTGCGTGCCCGCGTCTACGATGTGGCACGAGAGTCGCCGCTGACCCGCGCCAACAACCTCTCGCGGCGGCTCGGCAACGAAGTCTTTCTCAAGCGCGAGGACCTGCAGTCCGTGTTCTCCTTCAAGCTGCGCGGGGCCTACAACAAGCTGGCCCATCTGGACGGAGCAACGCTCGAGCGCGGAGTGATCGCCGCCTCCGCGGGCAACCACGCCCAGGGGGTCGCTCTGGGCGCATCGCGGCTGGGGGCGCAGGCGACCATCGTCATGCCGCGGACCACTCCGCCCATCAAGGTGCAGGCAGTGCGCAACCTGGGTGCGAAGGCCGTGCTGCACGGGGATTCCTACGACGAGGCATACGCGCACGCGATGGAGATCGTCGAGGAAAAGGGTCTGACCTTCATCCACCCCTTCGACGACCCGGATGTGATCGCGGGCCAGGGCACCATTGCCATGGAGATCCTTCGCCAGCACCCCGAGCCGCCCCATGCGATCTTCGTTCCGGTGGGCGGAGGCGGCCTGATCGCCGGGATTGCTGCTTACGTGAAGTACGTGCGTCCCGAGGTCAAGGTCATCGGCGTAGAGCCGACGGAGGCGCCGACCCTGGAGCGTGCGCTGGCCGCCGGCAAGCGGGTGGAGCTGGACCAGGTGGGACTGTTCGCGGACGGCGTGGCGGTGCGCCAGATCGGCAAGGAGACCTTCCGAGTCGCCCGCAAGCTGGTGGACGAGGTGGTGTTGGTCAGCACAGACGAGATCTGCGCCGCCATCAAGGACGTATTCGACGACACCCGCGGCATCGCGGAGCCGGCCGGTGCACTCGGCGTTGCGGGCCTGAAGCGCTACGTGCAGCGTGAGGGGTTGAGCGGTGCAGCACCTGATCGCCATCGAGAGCGGTGCCAACATCAACTTCGACCGCCTGCGCCACGTGGCCGAGCGCGCGGAGCTCGGCGAGCGCCGCGAGGCCCTGTTGGCGGTGGAGATCCCCGAGCGGCCCGGGAGCTTCCTCGGCTTTTGCCGCACCCTGGGCAAGCGCCAGATCACCGAGTTCAACTATCGTTACGCCCACGAGCGCCGCGCCCAGGTATTCGTCGGCGTGGAGCTTGGCGGCGGCGACGCCGAGCGCCAGGAGCTCATTGCCCGGCTGGAGCAAAAGGACTTCGCCGTAGTCGACATGACGGAGAACGAGACCGCCAAGCTGCACATCCGATTCATGGTCGGCGGCCACGCGCAGGGCGTTGCCGACGAGGTCTTGATTCGTTTCGAGTTCCCCGAGCGCCCCGGGGCCTTGTTGGCTTTCCTGTCAGGACTCGGACGGCGCTGGAACATCAGCCTGTTCCACTACCGCAACCACGGCGCGGCCTACGGGCGGGTGCTGATGGGGGTTCAGGTCGCGAGCGGGGATCGGGCCGAGTTTCTGCGCCTGCTCGATGGGCTCGGGTATCGATACTGGGAGGAGACGGACAATCCCGCATATCGGATTTTTGCCGGGGCGAATGGTGGCTGACGGCTGAACCTAAGCGACGGCTTGAAATCTGTCCAACGATACCGTTGAGCAGTTAAACAAGCAGCAAATCGAGGGAAGAGTCGTGCCACCGCAAGAATGGCGCCCGGGAAGCGCACATTGTGATTCGAAGAGGAACGGATTGTTCGCATTGATGCCGGTGAACGGAACGAGACGTTGGCGCGCCGCGGCGGTCTTTGCACCTCAAACATCGCTTCGGCAGTAAATCCTTTCCTCAGTTGCCACCATCTCCAACGGCACATCCCAAGAATTGGTCTCAAGCGCCCCCAATCGCTGACACTCGTGCGCAATACCCACTAGCAGAGGACGCATCCAGCACCGCCGCTGCCGCAGGTAGGAGAGGGTCTGGTCGTAGTATCCGCCACCCATTCCCAGTCGGTTGCATTCGGAATCGAAGCCCACCAGTGGCACCAGTAACAGGTCCAAAGACCAGGGGAGTCGGATGCGTCGGTTGCGCAGCTGGGGCTCGGGGATGCCGAAACGGTTTTTCGTAAGCCGATCGCCAGGACCATATGCCAAAAACCAGAGTTTCCGGCGGGGATGTGGCCTGAGCACAGGCAGGAAGCAGCCCTTGTGGCGGGCGTGGGCGAGTCGCAACAGGGGGAAGGGATCCATCTCGCCGTCTCCGGCCCAATAGGCGCCTACACGACGGGCACGCACGAAGGCCGGGTACCTGCCTAGAATGCCTGCGAGGGCGCGAGCGTGGCGACGCTGCTCTGCAGGGGTGAGGTTCCTGCGCTCGGCGCGCAGCTGCTGTCTGAGGGAGGGAGCGGAGCTCACTGGAAGTTGGAAGGGCGGCTTCTCAATTTCCCGTTACTGCGAAAGGCTCTTGTTTGTAGCGCTCGAAAAAACGGAGACTTTGGAACGAAATCCGATCTACCCACGACCTTGGGATATCGATAAAGCGGAGCGGAATCGGGAAGGTTGGGAAGGAGGGACATCCCCCGCGAGTGCCGACGCCAGCCATCGTTCTTGAACCAAGAGGTTCAAGTGGGGGCAACGGATCTCGCTTCAGGCTTTCCGCTCGGGGCGGACATGCGCAACAGCGTCGTCGTTTTTGCCCCCAGGGTACGAATTAGGCTCAAGAATATACCCAGGCCGCTTTCGAGCACCGCAGGGGATGTCTTGATTACAGGCTATACCGATTCGCCCTGCGCGTCTAGTTGATGTTGCGTGGCCAAGGCATCGCCGAGACGCTCTTGCAGATTGTGCAAACGCTGGTCGAGGTCCACCTGGCCATGGACCTGATTCTGCTGAAGCTTGAGCAGCTCGTAGGCGATATTCAACGCCGCCATGACGGCAATCCGATCGATGCCTATCACGCGCCCGGCCTGGCGGATCTCGCGCATCCGTTGGTCGAGCATGCGTCCGGATTCGAGCAGATCGTCCTTCTCGTCCGCTCCGCAGGAGACCCGGTACTCCTTGTCCAGGATGCGGATCGACACGGGAATGGGTTCTTGGCTCATATGCCTTCCTCCATGGATTTCAGCCGTGTGATCATGGATTCCACGCGGGAGCGGGCAAGCTCGGTCTTTTCGATGAGCTCGGCACGCTCGGCCACCAGGTGATCCTGACGGGTCCGAAGCGATTTGTTTTCTTCTCGGAGCTGACGGCAGGTGCGGATTAGTTCTTCCACCTGCCGCTCCAGGGTGTCGAGGTCGTAGTTCGGCACAATAAATGCCTCCAGAGGGCGATTGGCCGCACTATAGAAGCCGTCAGGGCCGCGGTCAATTCGTTGCGCGCCATGCTATTATTCTCGCCGCCTTTCTGCGGTCTCCCGCGACGGCCTTCTTTGATGCAGCAACCAGCTACAGCGATCGATTATGCAGAGCTCACCCGGCGCCTTGCCGCATCGGATCTCAACCCGAGCGCCGGCGAGGCCCACGGTATTCTATGCGCCATGATCTGCGGGGGACAGCCAGCGGCCGAGGAGTCCTGGATCGTCGAGCTGCTGGAAGGGACGGACGACGGCGATCTGCTGACGCAGGAGTGTCGGCTGACCCTTCAGGATCTGGCTGCGCGTACGCGCGAGGAGATCGCCGGACCAGGGTTCGCGCTCGCCCCTCTGCTGCCGGACGAGTCGAGCGTCCTGGCGGAGCGGGCGCTGGCCCTCTATGACTGGAGCAGGGGCTTTTTGTACGGCCTCGGAATCGCCGGGATCGACACCGCCAAGCTTTCCGAGCAGGGCAGGGAGGTGTTGGGCGACTTCGCCGCCATCACCCGTCTCGACCTCGACGACCTCGAGGACAGCGAGGACAACGAGGAGGCGCTGTCGGAGCTTGTCGAGTTCGTCCGGGTGGCGGCCATGCTGGTGTACGAGGAGCAGGGCCATTCGAGGGAACGGGGCGGATGACGCGGTCCGAGCACAATCGCCGCCGCCGGCGCCTGGCTGCGGCGATGCCCGCAGGCAGCATCGCCCTGCTTCCGGCAGCGGACGAGCTCCTGCGCAACCGCGACGTGCACTACCCGTTCCGCCAGGACAGCGACTTCACCTACTTGACGGGGTTTCCCGAACCGGAGGCTATGGCGATTCTGGCGCCCGGGCGCAAGGAGGGCGCGCTGGTGCTTTTTTGCCGGCCGCGGGACCCGGAGAAGGAGCTGTGGGACGGAACGCGCGTCGGTGTGGAAGGCGCGGTTGCCGGCTACGGCGCCGACCAGGCACACCCAGTCGACGAGCTGGACGAGGTCCTGCCCAAGCTACTGGAGAACTGCCAACGGGTCTATTACCCGCTGGGAGCGCACCCGGAGCTCGACCAGCGCCTGATGGGCTGGATCAAGGTGGTGCGCGGCAAGGCCAGGTCGGGCGTGAGCGCGCCGACAGAGCTGGTCTCCCTGGATAAGCTGCTCAACGAGCTACGCCTGCTAAAGAGCAAGGCCGAGATCAAGATCATGCGTCGGGCGGCGCGAATCTCCGCCGATGCTCACCTCCGGGTCATGCAAATGTGCCGGCCCGGCATGTGGGAGTATCAGCTGGAGGCCGAATTCGTGCAGGCATGCAGCTCCCGCGGTGGACGCGTCCAGGCCTATCCCCCCATCGTGGGCAGCGGCGCGAACGCCTGCGTGCTGCACTACGTGGACAACCGACATCGCCTCCGCGACGGCGATCTGGTACTGATCGACGCCGGTTGTGAGCTGGAGGGCTACGCTTCGGACATCACCCGCACCTTTCCGGTCAACGGACGCTTCAGCCCTCCCCAACGGGAGCTGTACGAGCTGGTGCTGGGGGCCCAGAAGGCGGCCATCGCCAAAGCAGTCCCCGGAAACCGCTGGAACGACCCTCACAAAGCCGCCGTTCGCACCTTGACCCGCGGTCTGGTGGAGCTGGGGATCCTGAAGGGCGGCAAGAAGGCCGTACCCAAGCTCATCAAGGAGGAGAAATACAAGCCGTATTACATGCACCGCACCGGCCACTGGCTGGGCATGGACGTCCACGACGTCGGGGACTACAAGGTCGAAGGCAAGTGGCGGCGCTTGCAGCCCGGCATGGCGCTCACGGTAGAGCCAGGGCTGTACATTGCCGCAGACCGTACCGAAGTTCCGGAGCGCTATCGCAACATAGGGATCCGAATCGAGGACGATGTGGCAATCACCGCCGAGGGCAACGAGGTGCTGTCTGCGCGCGCGCCCAAGACGGTCGAGGACATCGAGTCCCGGGTGGGTGGTGGATCATGACCGAGTACGATCTGGTCATCATCGGCGGCGGTCTTGTCGGGGGCAGCCTGGCCTGTGCGCTTTCGCGGACGGATCTGCGGGTGTGCGTGGTCGAGGCCGTGCCTGTGCAGTCCGACGCCCAGCCGAGCTACGACGAGCGGGTCATCGCCCTGTCCTGGGGCAGCCGCCGGATCTTCGAGGGAATAGGCCTGTGGCCGGCCATAGAGCCGGGTGCGGAGCCGATCCGGCATATCCATATCTCCGACCGGGGCCGGTTCGGCTTTGCGCGGCTCGATCACCGGGAGGAAGGCGTGGATGCCCTTGGCTACGTGGCACCGGCACGCCTCCTCGGCCGGGCCATCCAGGATGGACTCGCGGGCGTCGACCTGCTTTGCCCCGCGCGCTTGCTGGGATTTCGTGTCCAGCCGGATCAGGTGGATCTGGAGGTGTCCGTGGACGGCGAGTCCCGGCTCATGCGTACGCGCCTGCTGGTGGCAGCCGACGGCGGCGATTCGGGCGTGCGCAAGCGCCTCGGGCTTGCCGCGCAGGAGCACAACTACGGCCATGACGCCCTGATCACGACGGTAACTCCGGAGCACCCTCGGCCCGGCGTGGCCTTCGAGCGCTTCACCGACACTGGACCACTGGCCTTCCTTCCCATGACCGAAAGCCGTTATTCCGTGGTTTGGACCGCGCGCGAGGATCAGACCCCGGAGCTACTGGATCTCTCCGGCGAAGCCTTCTTGGGCCGGCTGCAAGCCCGCTTCGGTTATCGGATGGGCAGGTTCGCCCACCCCGGCCGGCGTTTCGCCTATCCGCTCAAGCTGATGCTGACCCGCGAGTCGGTGCGCCCGCGCCTGGTGCTCATCGGTAACGCGGCGCACACCCTGCACCCAGTGGCCGGTCAGGGCTTCAACCTGGGGCTGCGGGACGTCGCTGCGCTCGCCGAAGTGCTGGCGGACGCGGTCTTCGAAGGCGGCGACCCCGGCGGCGATGCCACGCTGGACGCTTACCGGCGTTTGCGCGGCCGCGATCAGCAGACCGCGGCCGCGGCTACTGACCTGTTGGCGCGCACTTTCGTCAATCCCTTGCTTCCCGTGCGTTGGGCCCGGGACCTGGGTATGCTGGGCCTGGATCTGACACCCGGGCTGCGCCATATGGTGGCACGGCATTTCATGGGCATGGGGGGAAGCCAGCCGCGGCTTGCCCGTGGGCTACCATTGGTGACTGGCCATGAGTGAGCAAGACCTGCGCTTCGATATTCTGGTCGTCGGCGGCGGCATGGTCGGGGCCGCTTTCGCCTGCGCCTGTCTCGACAAGGGTTGGCGCATCGCGGTGGTGGAGTTCCGTGAGCCGCAGCGCTCCTGGCCCGAGGGGGAGGTGGATCTTCGGGTATCGGCCCTCAATCGCGCCAGTCAACGCATCCTCGAAAGGCTTGGCGCCTGGGACAGGATTCGTGAGCTGGGGGCGAGCCCCTACCGGGAGATGCGGGTCTGGGATGCAGTCGGGGGAGGCAGCATCCACTTCGACAGCGGCGAGCTTGCCGAGCCGGATCTCGGGCACATCGTCGAGAACCGCGTCACGCAGCTCGCGCTTTGGGAACGGCTCGACGCGGCGGACGAGGTCAAGCTGCTGTGTCCGGCGGGGCTGGACGAGATCGAGCTCACGGCAGATGCGGCGCTGTTGGATCTCAAAGACGGCCGGCGGGTGTCCGCACGCTTGCTCGTGGGCGCCGACGGGCGGGACTCGCGGGTGCGCGGCCGTGTCGGTATCGCCACCCGGGGCTGGCTATACGATCAGAAGGCCATCGTCGCCAACGTGCAGGTGCAGGAATGGCACCGGGAGACAGCTTGGCAGCGCTTCCTGCCCACGGGGCCGCTGGCCTTCCTTCCCCTGGGAGACGGGCGTTGCTCCATCGTCTGGTCGGCCACAGAAACTCGGGCCGAAGAGCTTCTTGCGCTCTCCGAGGTGGATTTCCGCCACGAGCTCGAGGCGGCCATCGAGGGCCGCCTGGGGACCATCGGCGAGATCGGGCCGCGGGCGGCCTTTCCGCTGCGGCTGCAGCACGCCAAGCACTACGTGAAGCCGCACTTGGCCCTGATCGGGGACGCCGCACACGCCATTCATCCGCTTGCAGGGCAGGGCGTCAACCTGGGATTCTTGGATGCAGCAGCCCTCGCTGCGGCCCTCGACGAGGCCAGGGACAAGCGCCGCGATATCGGCGGCTTATGGGCCTTGCGCCGTTACGAACGCGCGCGGCGGGGCGAGAACATGGTCATGCTCGGGGCGATGGACGGGTTCAAGCGCATGTTCAGCAATTCGCTGCCGCCGCTGGCGGCCCTGCGCAGCGCAGGGCTGTCGGCCGTCGACCGGATGGCCCCGGCCAAGCACCTGTTCATGCGCCACGCCCTGGGGCTGGGAGCAGATCTGCCGCCGCTCGCCCGTCGGTGATTCTTGCCGAATTTGTCGCTGGTTCCCTGCTCTGGATCAGCAAATTAGGATTTTCCATCTTGGCATCCGAGTTTTGGATTTGGTCCTGTAACATTCTTTGGTTAACCTTACCGGCTGCGACTCCCGCCAGATCCTGCCTTTGTCCCGCTGAATCGAGTGTCCATGGCCGAAATTCCAGATATCACCGAAACCGAGCACTGGATCCTGCAAACCACGCTCAAGGAGCGCTACGGCCGTGAGGTTGAGATCCAACTGGCGGACGCCGAGATCCGGTTGAGCCCGTCGGACCGCGATCTCACCAGCTGTCCGGTGATCTACTGGAACGACGAGGAAGGGTGCAATTTCGTCATCTTCAAGACGGGCGATCGCAACTACCGTTGTCAATTCTTCTATCGGGGCTATCAGCAATACGGCACGGGGGTGCATGAGTACGACGACCTGTCGGAGTGCATCGTCTCCCTGCTCCAGGCCCAGGCCGATTATTCGGCCGAGGAGCGCGGGGACCTCGACTCGAAGAGACGTTGAGCGCCTCACGCGGGGCTTAACAATTGCAAATGGACCGCCGTACACCATCTTCGGTCGGCGGTCGAGAAAGACCTAACCAGGACCAGAAGAGGGGAAATTATGACCGCAAAGAACGCCTTTTACGCCCAGTCCGGCGGTGTCACCGCCGTCATCAACGCCTCCGCCTGCGGCGTCATCGAGACCGCGCGCCAGCACACGGACAAGATCGGCAATGTCTATGCCGGCCGCAACGGCATCATCGGCGCGCTGACCGAGGACCTGATCGACACCAACCAGGAGTCCGCGGAGAACATCGCCGCCCTGCGCCACACGCCGTCCGGCGGCTTCGGCTCCTGCCGCTACAAGCTCAAGAGCCTGGAGGACAACAAGCGCGAGTACGAGCGCCTGATCGAGGTCTTCAAGGCCCACGACATCGGCTACTTCTTCTACAATGGCGGCGGCGACTCCGCCGACACCTGCTACAAGGTCTCCCAGCTCTCCGAGACCATGGGCTATCCGGTCCAGGCCATCCACGTGCCCAAGACCGTGGACAACGACCTGCCCATCACCGACAACTGCCCGGGCTTCGGCTCCGTGGCCAAGTACATCGCCGTCTCCACCCTGGAGGCCTCCTTCGACGTGCGCTCCATGTGCGCCACCTCCACCAAGATCTTCGTCATCGAGGTCATGGGCCGTCACGCCGGCTGGATCGCCGCCGCCGGCGCGCTGGTGGCGGATCAGGGCATCCCGGTCGTGATCCTGTTCCCCGAGGTGGAGTTCGACCAGGAGAAGTTCCTGGCCGCGGTCAAGGCCAAGGTCGAGGAGCACGGCTACTGCACCATCGTGCGTCTCCGAGGGCTGCCATTGGCCGGATGGCCGCTTCCTGGCCGAGCAGGGCACCCGCGACGCCTTCGGTCACGCCCAGCTCGGCGGCGCCGCGCCGGTGGTGGCCAACATGATCAAGGACGCCCTGGGCTACAAGTTCCACTGGGCGGTGGCCGACTACCTGCAGCGCGCCGCGCGCCACCTGGCCTCCAAGTCCGACGTGGAGCAGGCCTACGCCCTGGGCAAGGCCGGCGTGGAGTTCGCCCTGCAGGGGCACAACTCCATCATGCCCACGGTGGTGCGCAAGTCATCCCATCCCTACGTCTGGGAGGTCGGCGAGGCGCCCTTGTCCGAGGTGGCCAACGTGGAGAAGATCATGCCCGTGGACTTCATCAGCGACGACGGCTTCGGCATCACCGACAAGTGCCGCGAGTACCTGTATCCGCTGATCGAGGGTGAGGACTATCCGCCTTACGAGAAGGGGATGCCCAAGTACGTCACCCTGAAGAACGCCGCGGTGCCGAAGAAGCTGGACGCTTTCGAGGTTTGAGCCGTCGTTGACGGACGAAGGGGGCCGTGAGCCCCCTTCTTCTTGACCAGAATCGGGACCCGGCCATGACACTGGAGCGCGCGCGAGAGATTATTGCTCAACAACTGCAGTTCGGGGGCGGGTACAATCGCAACGCGGTACGCCTGCTTCTGGCCGAGATCCAGCGTGAGCACGGCCAGGCGGCGGTTGACACCCTGATTCGGGAGCTCGACCTCGAGCAGGCGTTCGGTCTGAAGCCGGGTACGGATTTTTCGGGAGTGGGGCGCTGAGCCCTGGACGGGTGTTTAGTAGTTCGGCTCTGGTACATGACTCTCCGGCAATCGCCTTTTTTCGGTAGTCAGATTTTCAAAACAAGAGAGGAGTAAACCCAAATGACAGTAGGTTCTATTTTTGCCCTCCTATGCGGCCTGGTCGCAATTGGGTACGGCATCTGGTCGGTGAAGTGGATTCTTGCCCTTCCGGACGGCAACGACCGTATGCGTGAGATCGCCGGTGCCATCCAAGAAGGCGCAAAGGCCTATCTCAACCGCCAGTACATGACCATCGCCATCGTTGGCGTCGTGCTGTTTCTTGTCATTGGCTTTGCCCTGGGATGGGTGACGGCGATCGGTTTCGCGATCGGAGCCATCCTGTCTGGTGCCGCCGGCTACATCGGCATGAACATCTCGGTCAAGGCCAACGTGCGCACGGCCCAGGCCGCCAACGACGGCCTGGACGCCGCCCTGCAGGTGGCCTTCCGCGGCGGCGCCATCACCGGTCTTTTGGTCGTGGGCCTCGGGCTGCTGGGCGTGGCCGGCTACTACGTGGTCCTGAGCGTCGCGGGTGTCGAGCAGTCCCACATCCTGCACGCCCTGGTCGGTCTGGGCTTCGGTGGCTCCCTGATCTCCATCTTCGCCCGACTCGGCGGCGGCATCTTCACCAAGGGCGCCGATGTCGGCGCGGACATGGTGGGCAAGGTCGAGGCCGGCATCCCGGAGGACGATCCCCGCAACCCGGCGGTCATCGCCGACAACGTGGGCGACAACGTGGGCGACTGCGCCGGTATGGCCGCCGACCTGTTCGAGACCTACGCCGTTACCGTCGTGGCGACCATGCTGCTCGGCTCTTTGCTGATCGGCTCCACGGACGCCGTCGTCTATCCGCTGGTCCTGGGCGGTGTCTCCATCATCGCCTCCGTCATCGGAACCTTTTTCGTCAAGGCGAAGGAGGGCGACACCAAGATCATGATCGCCTTGTATAAGGGTACGGGCGTGGCAGGGGCCATCGCGTTGGTCGCTTACATCCCGGTTACCCTGTGGTTGGTCCCGGAAACCATCACGGTCGGCGGCGAAACATTCAGCCAGTGGGGCGTGTTCGGAGCTGCCGTCATCGGGTTGATTCTGACCGCACTCATGGTGCTCATCACCGAGTACTACACCGCCACCGAATACAAGCCGGTCAAGCACATCGCAGAGGCATCCCAGACGGGCCACGCCACCAACATCATCGCCGGCCTGGGCATCGCCATGAAGTCCACCGCTGCGCCGGTTTTGGCCGTCTGTGCGGCCATCTGGGCCTCCTACGAGATGGCCGGCCTCTACGGTATCGCCATTGCCGCGACCTCCATGCTGTCCATGACCGGCATCATCGTGGCCCTGGACGCCTACGGTCCCATCACCGACAACGCCGGCGGCATCGCCGAGATGGCCGAGTTGGACGAGAAGATCCGCGGCATCACCGATCCCCTGGACGCGGTGGGCAACACCACCAAGGCCGTCACCAAGGGCTATGCCATCGGTTCCGCCGGACTGGCGGCCTTGGTGCTGTTCGCCGACTACACCCACGCGCTTCATGTTGAGAGCCCGGATCTGGTGCTGAACTTCAGCCTCGAGAACCACATGGTCATCATCGGGCTGTTCATCGGCGGTCTGGTGCCCTTCCTGTTCGCCTCGATGGCCATGGAGGCGGTGGGCCGTGCGGCAGGCGGAATCGTCAACGAGGTCCGTCGTCAGTTCCGCGAGATGCCCGGCATCATGACGCACGAGCAGAAGCCGGACTACTCCAAGGCCGTGGACATGCTCACCCGCGACGCCATCAAGGAGATGATGATCCCGTCCCTGCTGCCCGTTCTGGTGCCCGTGGTCGTCGGTCTGTTACTGGGTAAGGAGGCCCTCGGTGGTCTGCTTATCGGTACCATCGTCACCGGGCTGTTCGTGGCGATCTCCATGACCACCGGCGGCGGTGCGTGGGATAACGCCAAGAAGTACATCGAGGACGGCAACCTGGGCGGCAAGGGTTCCGAGGCTCACCATGCGGCGGTTACCGGCGACACCGTGGGCGACCCCTACAAGGATACCGCCGGCCCCGCGGTCAACCCGCTGATCAAAATCATCAACATCGTGGCCTTGATGATCGTTCCGATCCTGTAAAGAAAGCAACCAGGAGCCGGGTGACCGGCTTCGCTGCGAGGGGAGGTTGCCGTCGGCACCTCCCCTTTTTTCTGTCCTTGTAATGCCGTGCGGCAATGGCGGACAATACCAGGTCGGTTCATAGCCGGCCTGTTTTTGGGCCGGGTAAGGCGCGCGCGCTGCTCGTGATCCGGCCAGAAACCCAGTCGCTACCCGACCTACCTGAACCTGCGATCCCAGCTTGTGGAGGAACAATAATGAATCTGGACAGAGTTGGCCCCGGCAAAGATTGCCCGAACGAAATCAACGTGATCATCGAAATCCCGGCCGATGCCGATCCGGTGAAGTACGAGTTGGACAAGGAGACGGGGGCCATGTTCGTTGACCGATTCATGAACACGGCCATGCACTATCCCTGCAACTACGGCTACGTGCCCCACACCCTGTCCAAAGACGGCGATCCGGTGGACGTGATGGTGGTGACCACCTATCCGCTGATACCCGGCTCGGTGATCAAGTGCCGGCCGATCGGTGTGCTCAAGATGACCGACGAGTCCGGCGACGACGCCAAGATGCTGGCCGTGCCCAACGACAAGTGCGCGCGCATGTACCGCGGTGTCCAGGACTTCCGCGACATGCCCGCAGTCGTTCTCGAGCAGATCGCCCACTTCTTCGAGCACTACAAGGATCTGGACGAGGGCAAATGGGTCCGTGTCGGCGGCTGGTACGGTGTCGATGAGGCCAAGCAGGAGATCCTGGACAGCGTGAAGATGTACGACGACGCGCCGGAGAAGCCGGCATTCTGAGTGAGGGGCAAGGGAATAGGGGGCAGGGCCAAGAGTCGTTCTCTGCCGCAAATTCGTTTTCCCCAAGTCTGATCGTTCCTTGGTCCAAAGCCCTCTGTTAGATGAAACTCTGCATCCTTTCCGACAGTCACGACCACATCGCACTGCTGGATGCGGCCGTTGCCGACGCCAAGAGCAGAGGGCGCCGAGGCGGTGCTGCACTGCGGTGACGTGGTCGCTCCGAGCACGCTGCATTGCGTTGAAAAGCACGGGCTTACGGTGCACGTGATCCACGGCAACAACACCGGTGACCTCTATACGCTCGGCCGACTGGCCGCCGACCCGTCCAGCGTGATTCAGTACCATGGCATGGATGCCGGGATACTGCTCGGCGGGCGGCGTATCTTCCTGGTGCACTATCCGCACTACGCCCGCGCCATGGCCGCCACCGGCGACTGGGACCTGGTCTGCTGCGGACACAGTCACAAGCCAGCCATAGAGCGGATCCCCAACATCCGGGGCGGTAAGACGCTGCTGGTCAACCCCGGCACGGTCGGCGGAGTAGGCAGGGCCCCGGCGACCCTGATGGTGGGAGATCTCGACACCTTGAGATTCGACATCCTGGAGGTCGATAAGCGTCTCGAGCAGCATGCGCTGCCCTTGACCGGTTCCTGATTTTTCGGTTTGGCACCGGATGCATGAGCGACCTTACGCACTTCAACGAATCCGGCGAGGCCCACATGGTGGACGTGGGGGGCAAGGAGGTAACGCATCGCGTAGCGGTCGCCGAAGGCCTGATACGGATGCTGCCGGAGACCCTGGCGCTGATCCGCCGCGGTGGCCACAAGAAGGGTGACGTGCTCGCGATCGCCCGGGTCGCCGGCATCATGGCCGCCAAGAGGACATCCGATCTGGTACCTTTGTGCCACCCGTTGGCGCTGACTAAGGTCGCGATCGAACTCGAGACCCGACCGGAGAACCCGGCTGTGTATTGCCGTGCGGTGGTGCAGACCCGAGGGCAGACAGGCGTGGAGATGGAGGCCCTTTGCGCAGTGCAGGTGAGCCTTTTGACCATCTATGACATGTGCAAGGCCGTGGACCGGGGCATGTGCTATCGAGCGCGTCCACTTGTGCGAAAAGATGGGGGGCAAGTCCGGTCACTGGCAGCGAGGGACGGCGGAAGATTAAGGCACGTTTAGAGGCTGAAGACAGAGTTCGGAAGAATCCGGCTCCGGCGGAGCAGCAGGCGGCAGCGCGACCGAGCCCACGTCAACAACCCGAGCAAAGAGTAGCCACGAATTCGGCCTAACGCCCGTGCCCGCATTCAATCCTTTTTACCAGCGAGCCCGTTTTCTAACGGCGGCGTCAAAGGCGGACCAGGCTCCGCCCGACACCGGCCGGGAGGTGGCTTTCGCCGGCCGCTCCAACGCGGGCAAGTCCAGTGCGATCAACGCCCTGTGCCACCAGAGGCAGCTCGCTCGCACCAGCAAGACGCCGGGACGGACCCAACAGCTGATCTTTTTCGAGTTGGACGAGGCGCGGCGGCTCGTGGACCTTCCCGGGTACGGGTACGCCAAGGTTTCCGAGTCGGTCAAACGCAGGTGGCAGGGACTGATGGCCTCCTATCTCGAGCAGCGCAGCTCCCTGTCCGGACTTGCGCTGGTAATGGATATTCGCCATCCGTTGACTGCATTTGACCTGCAGATGCTCGAGTGGGGCCGGCGGGTGGATTTGGCTACGCTCCTGCTGCTTACCAAGAGCGACAAGCTCAAGCGGGGCGCGGCCCACGCCGAGCTGAACCGGGTGAGACAGGCGGTATCCGGTCACGGCGTGCGGGTCCAGGTCGAGCTTTTCTCGGCCCAGACGCGGCAGGGTGTCGAGCCGGTCCATGCGCTCTTGGATCAGTGGCTCGAAGTCGCGAGCCGCGTGACCGAAGGCAGGGGAAACCTGAATCTTCGGCCGCGTTGCGTCGAAAGTTGTCGCCTTGCCGCAGATCAGAACTCGCCTGCGGCGGCTCCTTCCATGATTGCCTTGATCGTGTCCCTGACCCGTATCGCATCCGCCTTCAGATCGTCAGGGAGCTGTCTGCCGCCGTGGATCATGATGTCCAGGTTCATGCTGTACAGCCACAGGCGACCGTTCTTATCTTCCACCAGGGCGATACGGCAGGGCATGAAGCCGCTGTACTGATCCCGGTACTCGAGCATGCGCTTGCCGACCTGGGCGTCACAGAAGGAGAGAAAGTTCACGTAGCGGTAGTCCTCGCCGGTGATCGCCTTGATCTGCTTGTAGAAGGGGGACTCTCCCACGAACAGAAAGCTGTGCTCGGTGGCAATGCTTTTCATGGACTCGATGACGTCGTCTGGAGACAGGCCTTCCTCGACCTGAACCGCCCACATCATGGATTCGCCCGGATCTCCGGTCTCCAGCACCCTGCCCGCAAACTCGCTGTACGTCTTCACAAAGCCGGGGTCGAATTCCGACAATACGGGTGCCAGGCGGAAATAGCCGTAGCCGATTGCGAGCACGGTGACCAGCCCGATCAGGGCGAGCAGGTTTCGGATGAGCTTCATCGGTCTTTCCTCGTCGTGGCCGGAGATGAATGCGGCTGAAGACCGCATGGGTCCGGCCGCTCCGGTTGTTGGTTTATGGTGTTATCCGTAGCATTGTAAGGGTATTGGCGTTGCAGTGCAGCGTAGGGAGCCGTCCGGGTCGTACCTGCGCTCCGCGATCCCTCGGCCACACAACGCGCACGCCGATGCCTCGTGCGCCGGCGCGGAAGGCGCCACGCCTAAAGCCACCGGGAGACTGTAAGAAGATCTCGCGCCAAGACGCCAAGACGCAAAGGAATTTCCTGGCGAGCTTTTCATCTTGGCGCTAATTTTCTACATGCGCCTTTGCTAAGACGCGCCCATCGCCGTGCTAGGGCTGGCTGAAATCAGCGCCGGAGGCGGGAGGGGGCGGCCCCTGAAGTCCGCCCGGGTTCCCGCCCGGCCAATGTCGAGCCGGTCCGGAGCCCGTGGGTTGCTCGCCGCCGACCCGGGAAGCATCGGGTGCCCTTTCGAACATGCCGGGATCGGCGCCTTGCGGGCCGTAGCCAGGCATCCAGTTGCCCGACGGCATGCCGAAGAAACCCTCCTGCTGGCCGACGGGGGCCTGTGCGGGCATACCAGCCGGCAGCGGACGGCTTATGGACCGTTGGGAGAAACAGCCGTTCCCCGGGCTGAAGAGCGCCCGAACGGCTTCCTTTTGCCCTTCAGTCATGGCTTCGAACGTCGCTTCGTAGGACTCCCAGCGTGCCTTCATCTCCTCTCGCCGCTGCTCGGCCTGTTTCCACGGCGGCGTTTCGGGCATCTCCATCCCCTGCTCCTGGGCGCGCTTGCGCATCTCCTGCCAGTGCGCATCGCGCATTGCGCGCCGCTCCTCCGGGGCCATATTGCGCACCGTCTCCCAGTGGGCCCGGCGCTCCTCTTCGCTCATGCGCTTCCAGGGCGGCATTTGCGGAAGCTCAACGCCTCGCTGCATGGCGCGCTCGCGCATCATTTGATATCTCTGCTCGCGTTGGGCTTCGCGCTCCTCCGGGGTCATCCCGCTGCGCTTTTTACCGGGCATCCCGGGCATCGCACCAGCGGGAGGTGTCGGCATTCCGGTTTGCTCCCAGGGGGGCGTCTGCGGGAGATCGAGTCCAACTTCCGCGGCTCGCGCACGCAGCTCCTCGTAACGGCGATTACGCTCTTCGGTCCGCTCGGCGCTGCGTTGCTCGATGCCTTCGCGCGCCGCGTCCATCTGAGGAGGTTGGGCCGGCGATTGCGGTGTTTCGGCCGTTGGCTCGGCTGGGGCCGGTGCCGCAGGCGGTGCGGCCGCAGCTTCGCTCACTGGCGCTGTAGCAGGCGCTGGGGCCGCCTGTTTTGCCGGAGGCGCGGGTGGGGCAGCGCCCAAGTTGGCCGCCTGAGGATCTAGGGTGCCCGCCTTCACTTCGGTTTCGGGAGCTGGCTCCGCTACCGGTGCTGGTGCCGCTGTAGGCACCGAAGCTGCGGCGGCTGCCGTCTGTGCGGCCTCGCTCGCGATAGGCTCGGCCTGCACGCCTTGGTGCAGCGCCACACCGAGTGCGGCGGCGGATGCAAACAGCAAAACGGGTTTCTTATGAATCATTGAGTACACTCCTGCGAGAGATCGATATGGTGGTTTTGGTTAGTTGCTGCTAGCTTACGTGCGCTATTGGTTTGAGAGCGCCATCCCATCGAGAATGTCGCATGTCGGCGGTCGACCTGTGAGCCGTGCGGCGGTATTGCGGTCGCAGGGGCCGTCGACGCAGCAGCACAATGCCGGCAAAGCTTAACCGATCCGGTCGGGTTTTCCGCCCGATTTCGTTAAACTTAGGTCGTACTGTTCGCCTCAATCCGGCGAGAAATCCGCCTCGGCCCCGCGCTCCCTCGCTTGAGGGCGCAAGCCGGACAGGCTCCGAGGGGTTCGGTCGATGACGGAACTATTACACAGTATTAGCCAAATCTGTCGAAAGCAGCTGCAGCGACATCGAAACCGCCCGTTTCTGCGTGCGGCCATGGCGGCCTGTGCCCTGGTCGCCACGGCCAGCGGGGTCGTTTCCTTTCGCCAAAGGGTGAGGATCGACCGTGTCATGGAGACCCTGGATGCGCTGAAGGTTTTCCATCCCCACGAGGGGGTGAATCGGTTCAACGAGTTCGTCGGTATTCTGAGGGAAGACCCGGAGGGAGGGCATCGGCGGCTCCTCCACTTGGTAGCCGCGGAGGTGTCGCAAGATACGGAAAAGGCGCTGTTGCTCGCCCGCATCTGTCTGGCGGTAAGCGAGCAGGAGGGCGAGGTTCCGCAGGCGGAACGGCGCGAGATCGCCGCCTTGTGCAGATCGATCGGGCTTGATCCGAGTCTCTGCGGTCTTGGCCCGGGTGGGATGCCGCTGACAGTCGAGTCCGACCACTGAACCCGGGCATGAGACCGGCCTACCGGGGGGGATTGACCTCCGCGTGCAGCTGCGCGGCGATTCGGCGGAGCTCTGACTCCTCGCCGGCAAGCCCGTTCGGGTAGCAGCCGCCGTCCCGGCGTTCGTCGTGCCCGATGGCGATCTGGGCGGTAGTTTGAAAAACAGGTCGTTTCCCCAACGCCGTTCGATTTCCGCCAGCGTCTCCCCGCCCGACGCCGGGATGGCGGTTCATGATGGGGCGCTCCTACTCGGTCAGTCTTTTCGACGGCCGGGACGCGACCGTCGAGAATTGCTAGAATACTCGGTTCAGCGCCTGAATCCGAAGTGCGTGTGAAGGAGGTGGACGATGCTTATTGGCGACCTGATGGCCCGAAGTGGTGTCAAGTTCGGCACCAGTGGTGCGCGCGGACTGGCGCACGACATGACCGACCGGGTCTGTTATGCGTATACATCGGGCTTCCTGCAGCACCTGGTCGGCAGCGGCTGTCTCACCTCCGGCGGTGGGGTGGGTATCGCCGGGGATTTTCGTCTCGAGCACCGGGCGCATCATGGCTGCTTGCGCCCGTGCCGTCGCGGACCAGGGCTTCAGGCCGCTGAATCTGGGCCGTATACCGAGCCCCGCCCTCGCCGCCTTCTGCATCGCCCGCTCCATGCCGAGCATGATGGTTACCGGAAGCCATATCCCCGATGACCGCAATGGCATCAAGTTCAACCTGCCCACCGGCGAGATCCTGAAGCAGAACGAAGAGGGCATCAGGGCCCAGGAGGTTACGCTTCCTTCGGACCTGTTCGGCATGGGCGGAGCCTTCGCGGTAGGGATCGGATCGGAGCTACCGGCGGAAGAGGGCAGCGCCTTCGCCGCCTATGTGGCGCGTTACCTGGATTTTTTCCCCGCCGATTGCCTCGCCGGTCTGCGCATCGGCAGCTACGAGCACTCCAGCGTTGCTCGCGGGGCCTTCCATGCCGTGCTCACGGGGCTGGGCGCGAGCGTGGAGCGGCTCGGCTACTCGGACACCTTCATCCCGGTCGATACAGAGGCCATCCGGCCGGAAGACGTGGACCTGGCCCGCGGCTGGGGTGCGACCGGCGAGTACGATGCGCTGGTCTCCGCCGACGGCGATGGCGACCGGCCTCTGGTGGCCGACGAGCGTGGCGAGTGGCTGCGGGGCGACATCGCCGGTATCCTCTGTGCCCGCGAGCTCGGCGCCAATGGGGTGGCCGCCCCCGTAAGCTGCAATACCGCGGTAGAGAAGAGCGGTTGGTTCGATGAGGTGCTGCGCACGCGCATTGGCTCACCCTACGTCATTGCAGGCATGCAGCAGCTCGTGGACAAGGGCCTGGGGACAGTCGTTGGATACGAGGCAAACGGCGGCTTCTTGACTGCCACGGATATCGAGCGAGATGGCAAGCAGCTACCGGCCTTGCCGACGCGGGACGCGGTCTTGGTCGCGGTGACCATTCTGCTGATGGCAAAGCGGCGGGGGGTGCCCGTGTCCCGGCTGGCCGCGGATCTTCCGCAGCGCTTCACCGCCAGTGACCGGATCAAGGATTTCCCGGCAGAGCTCAGTCAGGCGCGCCTGGCGGGCCTGAGCAGTGGCGATCCCGCACGTGACAAACCAGCCCTGAACGAGATCTTCGCCGAGAGCTTCGGAGCCGTTGCCGCAATCGACACCACCGATGGTCTGCGCATCACCTTCTCGAGTGACGAGATCGCCCACCTGCGGCCCTCGGGCAATGCCCCGGAGCTGCGGGCCTACACCGAGGCAGACACCCCTGAGCGGGCGGCGGAGATGAATCGCATCTGCATGGAGATCCTGACCGGCTGGCGAGTTTGACAGGGTCAGGTCTTGCATTCCTGCATCCCATGCGCACGAATGTTCCTCCCGACGGGGCGTTAGCCTCTGGTTGTCTTCTCTCAATCGACGTAAAGCCGTTTGTTGAACCCGCCCGCCATGAGGTTGATTTCGGTGTGCACGCCGGTGAAGAGATCGGCCAGCTCCTCAAAGGTCATGCTCTCGTTGCCCTGGCTCCCCACCAAAACCGCCTCTTCGCCCCAGCGCACGTCGCCTTCCAGCTCGGTGATGTCCACGGTGGTGACGTTCAGGGAGACGCGCCCGACCACCGGGCAGCGCCGACCCTTGATCAGGACGATGCCCTTGTTGAACAGGGCCCTCGGGTAGCCCTCGCCGAATCCCACCGGAAGGGTGGCGATGCGGCTGGGTCTCTCCGTGCGGAACAGGCTTCCGTATCCGAGGGTTCGCCCCGCAGGGACCTGGCGAACCTCCATCACTCGGGTTCGGATGCGCATGACAGGTCGCAGCTCGTCGGGGTTGTCGAAGCAGGTGGAGGTGCGCACGCCGTAGCAGGCGGCCCCCGCGCGCACCATGCCGCCGCGCAGCTCCGGCAGGCGCACGCTGGCGGCGCTGTTATGACTGTGGACCAGGACGTCGTCTGGCAGGTCGTCCGCAAGCCTGGCGACCATGTCCCGGAACTCTTCGAGCTGCCGGCGTGTATCGTCGAGGTCGGCGGCGTCCGCGCAAGGCAGGTGGGTCATGATCCCGCGCACGAGAAGCCCGGGCATGGCGCAAACCCGCTTCGCCTGCTCCAACTCATCGGGGAGCAGGCCGGTGCGGCCCATGCCCGTGTCCAGCTTGAGATGGACCGGCACCGCGCGCCCTCGTCGTTTCCCCAGTCCATCTAGGAATTCGGCAACCTGCGCAGAGCCGACGATCTCCTCGACCCGGAGCGATTCGACGGACTCCTCCAGCTCGTCCGGCAACGCGGCGCGCAGGCGCATGACGCGATGGTCGGGGTGCTTTGCCCTGATCTGCGCCGCCTCGTCGTTGGTACAGATCCCTAAATAATCCGCTCCCGCCTCCACGGTGGTGTCGAGCAGCTCGCTCAGGCCGTGTCCGTAGGCGTCGGACTTCATGACGACGCACAGCTTGGCGGGCGCCAGCCGCTCGCGTAGCCATCCGACGTTGTGTGCAAAGGCGCCGCGGGAGATGGCGACCTCGATGTGCTTCTGCAGCTCGTTCATCCTGGATTCGACCGGTCAACCGCGAAG
The DNA here is from genome assembly GCA_963802975.1 of uncultured Gammaproteobacteria bacterium. Taxonomy (GTDB): domain Bacteria; phylum Pseudomonadota; class Gammaproteobacteria; order Chromatiales; family Chromatiaceae; genus Thiosymbion. The sequence goes on along the minus strand of CAWDLA010000006.1, from coordinate 33,229 downwards.
GTCACGAAGCGCGGGGAGGATGCCAGCGTGAACAAAAAGCTCCATCCTTCGACCGACTGGGGTTTGGGGCTCGTAGCGGAGTACCGGAAATCAGCCCTCGCGTCTGCGTGCAGACGCCTCGGCCAGCTCCCGGAGCAGGGGTGCCGTGTCGTCCCAGCTAATGCAGGCGTCCGTGATGCTCTGGCCGTAGACCAGCCCCCCGGCCGGGTTGAGGTCCTGGCGTCCGGCGACCAAGTGGCTCTCGATCATGACCCCGACGATGCGCTTGTCGCCGCGGGAGATCTGGCCGGCGACGTCGTGTCCCACCTGGATCTGCTTGGCGGGCTTCTTGCGGCTGTTCGCGTGGCTGAAGTCGATCATGATCTTGGGGGTGAGTCCCGCCTGCATGATCTCTTCAGCGGCGATGTTCAGGCTCTCGGTGTCGTAGTTGGGACGCCAGCCGCCGCGCAGGATGATGTGGGTGTCCTCGTTGCCGGTGGTCCGGAAGATGGCCGAATTGCCGTCCTTGGTCAGAGACATGAAGGCATGGGGCCGCGCCGCGGCGTGAATGGCGTCGATGGCGACCTTCACGGAGCCGTCGGTGGCATTCTTGAACCCGATGGGGCAGGACAGGCCGGAAGCCAGCTCCCGGTGGCCCTGGCTCTCGGTGGTACGGGCCCCGATCGCGCCCCAGCTGATGAGGTCGGCGACATACTGCGGGCTGATCAGATCCAGGAACTCGGTCCCCGCGGGCATGCCCATCTCCGCCAGGTCCAGCAGCAGCTTGCGGGCGAGGCACAGCCCCTTGTTGATCTCGAAGCTGCCGTCCAGATCCGGGTCGTTGATCAGCCCCTTCCAGCCCACCGTGGTGCGCGGCTTCTCGAAATAGACCCGCATCACGATCATCAGATCCTGCTTAAGCTCTTCGCGCAGGGCGCAAAGGCGCTCGGCATATTCCATGGCGGCCTGAGGATCGTGGACGGAGCAGGGTCCCACCACCACCAGAAGGCGTCTGTCCTCGCCTTGGAGGATGCGCTGGATCTCCCGGCGGGCTTCATAGACCGTCTGCGCCGCCTTCTCGCTGATGGGGAACTTCTCCTGCAGCGCCTTGGGTGCGGCTACCTGCTTGATGTCGCGGATGCGCAGATCGTCGGTCTTGTGTTGCATTGGAACGAAAACGCTAACGGCGTGAAAGCCCGCAAGTATATCTGCGAAACCTATCGGGCACTATGAATCACCTGAAAAATCCAAGCAAAAACAATGGGTGCTAGCGAAGCAGAAAAACCAAGGCGACGGGTATGATCAGCAGGCTCGCCAGGTTACCCCAGATGACGATGGCCGCCACGGTCTCGGGCTCCTGACGATACTGCTCGGCCAGCATGAAGTTGAGCACGGCAGGGGGCAGCACGGCGAACAGGATTAGCTGGCGCCACAGGTCACCGTCCAGGGACAGCAGGAATAAGGCGGGCAGAACGGCGATCAGGCCCGCAGCCGGACGCAGCAGGGCTCCGCCCAATCCGATGCGCCACTGTGACCAGTCCGCCGTTTCGAGGCGGACTCCGAGGGCGAACAACATCAGAGGAATGGAGATCTGACCCAGCATCTCGATGCCGAGCGCCACGGGCGAGGGCAGACGGATCGCAAGAAGCGAGAACGCCAGGCCCAGCAGAGAGGCGGCGACCATGGGCAACCGCAGGAGGCTCGACAGGCTAGCCTGCCGGTCCAGGATACGCACGCCAACCGTGAAGTGGAGCAGGTTCTCCACCAGAAATACCACCACGGCCGCGGCCAAGGCCTGCTCCCCGAAGGCGAGCACCGCCAGAGGCAGGCCCATGTTCCCGGAGTTGTTGAACATGGTAGGTGGGCCCAGGGTGCGGAATGCGGTGCCGGAAATTCGGCACGCCGCCAGTGCCAGGATACCCGAGCCCAGCACCACGATTGCCGCGCCCAGGGCCAAGTCCAGGTAGTGCCCGACATGGAAATCCTTGCCGGAGAGGACATCGAAGATCAGCGCGGGGATAAAGACATCCAGGTTGACGCGGTTCGCCGCCGACATGTCCGGTCCGTGGCGGCGCCCGTAGAGATAGCCCACCAGCACCAGGCCGAACACCGGCGTGACGATGGACAGGATCTCGGCGATCAAGTGCAGTCACCTTGAGTGCCCGAACCAGCGTCCTCGCTCCGAAGACAGGTGCCGTGCACTGGCCCGATGGGACGGATCAGGGCAGGAGGCGCTGCGCGCGTCGGAATGCGGGCGTGGCGTTTGTCTTCGGTGTCGTCCACAATTGTATGCAAAGTAATTCTCAGCAAGGATCGATCATGCGCAAGCCAAAGACCTATCAGGGCATCGACAAGGAGCCGGAGGGGGCATGACGCCGACCGGCAACATCATACGGGATGCCTGGGTTTTCGGAATCATCCCGGAGAGCGAGACCTGTGCGGGCTGGACCATACAGGGTATCGAGTCCCTCTACGACAAGGTCACCAAAGCCTGGGAGCCGTTCGGTCATCTGGTGTCCCGTTTGCCTCCCGAGCTGAGCGAACGTCACCGTTGCATTTACGAGGCGGCGGTGGTGAGGGCCCGGGCGGAGGGCTGGAACCCGGAACCGGGCGACGAGGATTGAATCGTCAGCTTTTCCCGATCCCATGCCCAGATTTTTCGTACGCGAGACCTTCTTTCGCCCGCCGGTGTTTGCCTGCGAGCGCAGTGCACTCCCTGCCGCCTTGTATAACGACCTGCAGCTGCTGCTCTCTAGAAGCGAGAGCGAAAGCCTGTTCATCCCCATACGCGCGATGCAGTTTCAGGCCGCGGCGGCCCAGGTGTTGATTAGCCTGCCCCGGGCGCAACCAACCCTCTGTTTCGACGGCCCGGGAGCCGGCCCCACCGATTAACAACTCGAGACCTTTATGGCGAAGATCCTGACTTGGCGCGAAGACTGGACCCTGCGCATCGACACCTTGGACGACGATCACCGCGCAATCGTGGACATCCTGCTCGATATAGCGGGCCGCTTTGGTACGGATTCGCAATGCCCGCAGGGGCAGCGGCCGCAAGCCGAAAAGGGAAGCGGCGGTGACGCCGACCGGCTGTTCGCCGCTCTGGACCGGCTCGGCTCTGTCACCCGCGAGCACTTTCGGCGCGAGGAGGAGTTCATGCGCACGATTAACTATCCGCACTTGGCGGAGCACCGCAGCGAGCATGCCCTGCTCATGGCCGAGCACACGGCTTTAAAGCGGGAGCTGCGGGAGCGGGGCGTCGAGCGCCTTGGAGCGATGGAGTTGAACGACCTCAAAAACTGGGTCGTGGCCCACATCCTGGGCGCGGACCGGGGTTTTGCCGAGCATTATTTCAAGATCTGCGGCAGCAATACGGACCGGCACTGAAGGCTCACTGCTCTCGTTATGGAAAATTCACCCACCGCCTCAACATAAGTCTCCGCTAATATACTAGACTTATAGTGCGTAGGCGCATTCCGTCCATCTTAAGGAGATGGGGGAACGCAACATGATGTAAGGAGGTGTTCCATGAAAAGGCGTTCTGCGTTCGCGACTGCACTTCTCGCCACCCTGCTTCTGGCGGTTCCCGTCGAGTCACAGGCCTTTTTCGGCTTTTTCGGCGGCGGCTTCAGCTTCGGTGGCGGCTTCGGCGGATGGGGCGGGCCGGGCTATTGGGGAGGGCCTGGCTATTACTGGCATCGCCCCTACTATTGGCACCGCCCCTACTACTGGCACAGGTACAGACGCTTCGGTTGGCCCTATAGCTGGGGCTATGGCTATCACTATCCGTTCTATGGCCTGATCCCGCCGATCACGTACGTTCCGCAAGCTGCTGTGCCTGCGGTTGCAGCACCTGCGACCTCGGCGGAGAAGTGACTGCGCTCAAGCACCGGCTGGCGGTTCGCCGAGTCGGTGGGTCTTTCGGCGGATAAGCAGGAGGAAGCCCGCGCAAGCGGGCTTTTCGCTTGCGCTCACGCGAGGGTCAGTGGTGCCCGCGCTGCTCGTCGTGCTCGGGCGGTGAGTAGCCTTCCGCCGGCTCGGAGATGCGGTGGCCCTCATCGATCCATTCGCCCAGGTCGATCAGCCGGCAGCGTTCGCTGCAGAAGGGGCGCCATTTGGATTCCGGCTGCCAGGGAACGGGCTTCGCGCAGGTTGGGCAGGCAACGGTCTTGGACATGGCTCTAGGAATTAGAAGACGCAGCAGGTGAGGGTGAAGGCGGTGTCTTCGCGCCAGGGTATGGGCCTGCGCGTATCACCCACGCTCATGAAACGGATGCTGAAGCGGTTCTTGTGGCCGCTGATCTCCGGAAACAGGTTGGCGCTGCTGTCCAAGGAGATGCGTACCAGCTGGGCGGGGGCCTGGATGTTGAGGGCCTCCTGAAAGAAGCCGCCGGCGGCCGTAACCTCACGCGGGGCAGAGCTGGTGCGCGCCAGGGACAGCGCCAGTGCGATGCCGTCGCTCACCGGTTGCAGGTGCTGTATCCAGTCGCTCAGGCGTTGCCGGCGCATCTCCGGGGGCGTTGTCAGCCAGTGGTGGTACTGGGGTATGTCGAAGCTGCAGGTGCCGCCGGGTATGCTGCTGCGTTTCGCGATGCTCTTGAGAAACTCGTCCTCGCGAAGGGGCTGCCCGATTTGTCCGGTCAGGGCGTGCAGACCGGAGGCTGACTGCTGCAGATCCTCCAGGATCTTTCCCAGGGTATCGATATCCACACCGGGCTGACGCCGAATGCGTTTCAAGCTGTTGCTGTTGCGGTCGAGCTCTTTCAGGAGCTCGGACTTGATGTCCGCCCGGGCCGTGACGGCGACGATATCCAGGAGCCCTTCGACAGCCGTGCGGCTGGCCCAGGGATCGGACTGGGGCAGGAAATGGGCGATTTTCCTGAATAGGTGCTCCAGTCGCAGGAAGGTGCGGACGCGTTCATTCAACGGGTGCTCGAAGGTCAGCTCTGTGGACACGATCGCTTCCCTGGGTAAATGGTTTGGGTGGTAGGCTCGGCGAGCGCCTGTGCTGGATATGCCCCCCTGGAAGTGTCCGATTCTCCGGAATTATCCGCGGCGGGTAAAGGGGTGGGGGAATTTAGGAGCCGTATTCGACTCCGGCTTCGACCTCCAATCGGCTAAAAACCCGCTCCGGGAATGCCTTAACATCCTCACCGACCTCGTGGATCCCACCTGTCTCGGTAAACTGGCCCCGGCGTCAGAAAGGATGGCTCGATTAGAATGCGGAAACCGGGCGACCTCGGCTGCCTTGGCCGCCGGGCCGATGTTACAATTCCCAAATTTTAATGGGCTGATCCGGTTCTTCGGCAGTGGTCCGGACCTGAGCCCGATGCATAGAGGTTAACCATGGCGGGTCACAGCAAATGGGCCAACATCAAGCACCGCAAGGCGGCCCAGGATAAGAAGCGCGGAAAGATCTGGACCAAGCTGATTCGTGAGGTCACGGTCGCGGCGCGGGAGGGCGGTGGCGACCCGGATGCCAACCCGCGCCTGCGCTCTGGCGATGGACAAGGCCTTCGGTGCCAACATGCCCAGGGACACGGTGGACCGCGCCATCAAGCGCGGCGCGGGCGGTGATGACGGCGAGAGCTACGACGAGATCCGCTACGAAGGTTATGGCCCCGGCGGCACCGCGGTCATGGTCGATTGCATGACCGACAACCGTAACCGCACCGCCGCGGAGGTGCGTCACGGCTTCACCAAGCACGGCGGCAATCTGGGCACCGACGGCTCGGTGTCCTACCTGTTCACCAAGCAGGGTGTCGATCAGCTTCCAGCCCGGAACAGACGAGGACGCTGTCATGGAGGTCGCTCTGGACACCGGGGCGGATGACGTGGTGGTCAACGACGACGACTCTCTGGACGTGATCACGATGCCGGAGGATTTTGCGGCCGTCAAGGACGCACTGACCGCGGCGGGTTTCGACACACAGGTTGCGGAGGTGAGCTTCAACGCCTCCACCCAGACGGAGCTCGATCAGGAGACCGCCGAGAAGCTGCTCAAGATGGTGGATACCCTGGAGGACCTGGATGACGTTCAAGAGGTCTACCACAATGCCGACATCTCCGACGAGATCATGGCGGCGCTGGATGCCTGATCCGGGGTTTTTTCTAATGCTACGAATCAGGCGAATCTCGCGAGTGGTTTCTTGTGTTTCCCTCAGTCCTCCTTTTTCATGCGCCGCGTTCAATGGCTGAGCAGGGCCGAGCGTCGACGTTCCCAGTCTTAACTCGTGTGATTCGTAGTTTTCGTATTTTAAGGGAATTTCGGTCGAGCGCCTGCCGCTGACCAAGCCGATATCGTGCAATCTCAACCCCAACTTCGCCACCGCATCCTGGGAATCGATCCGGGCTCCCGCACCACGGGGTTCGGGGTGATCGATACAGACGGCTCACGCAGCGTCTGCATAGCCAGCGGTTGTATCCGCGTTGCCCGCCACCCTTGGCCTGATCGGCTGGTCATGATTTTCGACGGCGTCGCCGCAATCGTCGAGGAGCATCGACCCCACGAGATGGCTGTCGAGCAGCTCATTTTCGCGCGCGACCCAAAGGCCGCCCTGAAGCTCGGGCAGGCCAGGGGTGCCGTGCTTTGCGCCGGCCTCAAGGGTGACGTGCAGATTCACGAGTACAGCCCGAAGTCCGTGAAGCTCGCCGTCGTTGGCACCGGCGCAGCGGTGAAGGCGCAGGTCCAGCACATGGTGCGTATCCTGCTCTCCCTCGCGGAGGAGCCCGCCGAGGATGAGGCCGACGCCCTGGCCCTCGCTCTCTGTCACGCCCATTCCATGGGCATCCCGGCGCGCGGCAGGGCCGCCGCCTCTTGGAGGGACTTCCGGCCATGATCGGCAGACTGCGCGGTGAGATCGTCTACAAGCACCCGCCCCAGCTCATGCTGGACGTGGGCGGCGTCGGCTACGAGCTTGAGGCCCCCATGTCCACCTTCTACGATCTGCCGGGAGTCGGGGAGATTGTCACCCTGGTGACACACCTGGTGGTTCGCGAGGACGCACAAATACTGTACGGCTTCCTGCGCGAGGGCGACCGCGCCTTGTTCCGCAACTTGCTCAAGGTGACCGGTGTCGGCGCGCGCATGGCCCTGGCCATCCTCTCCGGTATGGATGCACAGCGGTTTGCACTGTGCGTCCAGCAGGAGGACGTGACCGCGCTGACCCGTTTGCCGGGGATAGGAAAGAAGACCGCCCAGCGGCTGATGATGGAGATGCGAGACCGGTTGGATTCGCTGCCCGCGGGACTCTCGGCGGGAGCTCTGTCTTCGGCTCCGGCCGGTGGGGCCGACGATTCCGCCCTGGCCGATGCGGTGAGCGCACTAACGGCCCTCGGCTACAGGCCCGCCGACGCCAACCGCATGGCCCGTGCGGTGGATGACGGTGCCAAAACCTCCGAGGAGATCATCCGCGCGGCCCTCAAGGCGGTGAATACAGCTTGAACGGCAAGCGATTCAAGGTCTGAAAAGAATCATGACCGACCCCGACCGACTAATCAGCCCCGAACCGGAGTCCGAGGACAACGCCCTGGACCGGGCCATCCGCCCGCGGCGTCTGGAGGACTATGTCGGTCAGCCCGCCGTTTGCGAGCAAATGGAGATCTTTATCCAGGCTGCGCGGGGGCGCGGGGACTCCCTGGACCACGTGCTGATTTTCGGCCCTCCCGGCCTGGGCAAGACGACCCTCGCCCACATCGTCGCCCACGAGATGCGCGTGGGCCTGCGTCAGACCTCGGGGCCGGTGTTGGAGAAGCCCGGGGACCTGGCAGCCCTGCTCACCAATCTGGATGCGGGGGACGTGCTTTTCGTGGACGAGATCCACCGCCTGAGCCCGGTGGTGGAAGAGGTACTTTATCCTGCCATGGAGGACTACCAGCTCGACATCATGATCGGCGAGGGTCCGGCGGCCCGCTCCATCAAGCTGGATTTGCCCCCTTTCACGCTGGTGGGTGCGACGACCCGCGCCGGGCTGCTTACCTCGCCTCTGCGGGACCGCTTCGGCATCGTGCAGCGTTTGGAGTATTACTCGGCCGAAGACCTGACCCGCATCGTCCAGCGCTCCGCCGGGATCTTGGGAATCCAGACCGAGGCGGAGGGTTCCAAGGAGATCGCGCGGCGCTCCCGGGGAACGCCTCGCATCGCCAACCGGCTTTTGCGGCGGGTGCGCGACTACGCGCAGGTCAGGGCCGGCGGGCGCATCACAGGGGAGGTCGCGGACAAGGCCCTGTCCATGCTCAAGGTGGACGCCCTGGGCTTCGATCACATGGACCGGCGGCTGCTGCAGGCGGTGATCGAGAAGTTCGACGGAGGCCCGGTCGGGGTGGAGAGTCTGGCGGCCGCAATCGGCGAGGAGCGGGGCACCATCGAGGACGTGCTCGAGCCCTACCTCATACAGCAGGGGTTCCTCATGCGTACGCCTCGTGGGCGCATGGCCACGCAGGCGGCCTATCTGCACTTCGGCGTGGTGGCGCCGCGGCGGGACGCGGCGAGGTCGCAGGACGGCACCGGGGATTTGTTCGGTGACGCGGACGACCCCTCCCGGGGCCGTTTGGAAAAGAAAAAATAGTACATTAGAATATTCAGATATTTCTTAAGAGATGTCGATTATGCCAAGTACCGAGGGCGAGCCGGGCTTCTCCCTGCCCGTCCGTGTCTATCTACGAGGACACGGACTCCGGCGGCGTGGTCTATTACGCCAACTATCTCAAGTTCATGGAGCGGACACGCACCGAGTGGCTGCGCAGCCTGGGCTTCGAGCAGGACCTGCTGAGGGAGCATGAGGGCCTGCTCTTCGCCGTACGGCGCGCGGAGATCGACTACCACCAGCCCGCGCTGTTCAACGACCTGTTGCGGGTCACCGCTGATTTGTCCGCCAGGGGCGGGGCGAGCTTGGAGTTCGACCACCAAGTGCTCCGTGAAGCGGACGGCACTCTTTGCTGTCGGGGCCGGATGAAGGTCGCCTGCATCAACGAGAAAACCCTGCGTCCCCAACGCATACCCGAAAAACTACTGGCGGAGATCGCCAATGTACTCTGAGCTCTCTCTCCTGGACCTGGTTCTGAACGCGAGCATCGTGGTTCAGCTGGTGTTGGCGTCCCTGGTGCTGGCCTCGCTCATCTCCTGGACCATGATTTTCGACCGTTCCCGGGTGCTGAAAAGGGCGCGGCGGGCTGCGGACGAATTCGAGCAGCGGTTCTGGTCCGGCGGCGATCTCAGCGCCCTCTACCGGGATCTCGAGAAGGACAAGAACGCAGCCAACGGTCTGGCCTCCATCTTTCGGGCCGGCTTCAAGGAGTACGTGCGCCTGCGCAAGGGCGACAACGGAGACCCGATGGCGACCCTGCTGGGTGCGGAACGCTCCATGCGGGTGGCCCTGAGCCGCGAGATGGACCGCTTGGATGTCCATTTGCCCTTTCTCGCCACTGTCGGCTCCACCAGCCCTTACGTCGGACTGTTCGGAACCGTGTGGGGCATCATGCACGCCTTCCATGCTCTGGGTAACGTCAAGCAGGCGACACTGGCACTGGTGGCGCCTGGAATCTCCGAGGCCCTGGTGGCGACCGCCATCGGGCTGTTCGCCGCCATCCCCGCGGTGATCGCCTACAACCGATACTCGAGCCAGGTGGAGCGGCTGAACAACCGCTACGAGGAATTCATGGAGGAGTTCTCCACCCTGCTGCAGCGCCAAGGCCGAGGCTGAGCGCAGCGTTAAAGAGCGGGAGCTTTACACATGCGAAAATCGCGTTTGCGCCGCCGACCCATGTCCGAGATCAACGTGGTGCCCTACATCGACGTGATGCTGGTGCTGCTGGTTATCTTCATGGTCACCGCGCCCCTGATCACCCAGGGCGTCAAGGTCGATCTGCCCAAAGCCGACGCCGAGGTGATCTCCGCCGAAACCTCCGAGCCGGTCGTGATCACCGTGGACCAGTTCGGTGACCTTTACCTGGACCTGGGCGAAGAAAAGAACCAGCCTGTGGACCCGGAAACCCTGATGGTCCGCGTCAGTGCGGTGCTCAAGTACAATCCCAACGTCCCCATCATGGTTAAGGGCGATGCCGCCGTCGACTACGGGCGCGTGGTGGAGGCAATGGTTCTGGCCCAGGACGCGGGTGCACCCAGCGTCGGTCTGATTACGGTGCCCCCGGAGCGCGACGAGCCCTGACATGTGGCAGATTCTGCGCCGCAATCCGGGGGCCTTTGCCGCCGCCCTGCTGCTGCACCTGGTTTTAGCCGCGCTCACGCTGGTGGGCGTGGACTGGCTGGCTACCTTTGACGATGTGCGCACCAAGCCGCGGGTAGTGCAGGCCACTATTGTCAGCGCCGAGGTGATCGAGGCGGAGGCACAGCGTCTGCGCAAGGCGGAGGAGGCGCGAAAGGCGGAGCAAGTGCGGGCGCAACAGGAGCTCGAGCAGCTCAAGGCCCGGGAGGCGCAGGAGCAGGAGCGGCTGCAAACCCTGGAGCAGGAGCGCCAACGCCAGGAGCAGGAGGCCGAACGCCAGCGCGCCGAGGAGCAGCAGCGCCAGCAACAGGAGGCCGAAAAGCTCGCCCGCCTACGTGAGGAGCAAGCCGAGATCGAGCGCCGCCGGGAGGCGGAGCAGCAGCGGCTTGCCGACCTGGAGGCCAAGCGTCAGGCCGAGGAAGAGGCCCGCCGCAAGCGGAGGCGGACCGTCAGGCGGCACTGGAAGCCCAGCGTCAAGCCGAGGCCAAACGCAAGGCGGAGGAAGAAGCAATTCGCAGGGCGGAGGCGCAGCGCCGGGCCGCCGAGGAAACCCGGCGCCAGGCGGAGGCCAAACGCAAGGAGGAGGAAGTCAGGCGCCGGGAAGCCGCCGAGCGCAAGGCAGCCGAATCCGCCCGCCGCGAGGCCGAAGCCAAGCGAAAGGCCGAGGAAGAAGCCCAACGCCAGGCCGAGGTCAAGCGCAAGGCAGAGGAAGAAGCCAAGCGCCAGGCCGAGGTCGAAGCGCAAGGCAGAGGTAGAGGCCAAGCGCCAGGCCGAGGCCAAGCGCAAGGCAGAGGCGGAGGCCAAGCGCCAGGCGGAGGTCAAGCGCAAGGCAGAGGAAGAAGCCAAGCGCCAGGCGGAGGCCAAGCGCAATGAGGATGAGGCGCGCCGGCGCGAAGAGGAAGAGATACGAGCGGCCGCGGAGGCGCAGCGTGCACGGGAGGAGGAGCTTTTATGCGGCGGTGGATGCGGAGCAGTCGGCGAGCGACCTGGACCGCTATGTGGCCGCGATCGATGATCGAATCCGTCAAGTCTGGGTCCGCCCGTCCGGGACCGGACGAGACCTCGAATGCCTGGTGGAGGCCCGACTCATGCCCGGCGGGGAGGTGACCCCGGGAAGTGTGCGCGTGATTCGCAGCAGCGGCAACCCGGCGTTCGACCGCTCGGTGGTTGCAGCTGTCTACAAGGCTTCACCGCTGCCGGTGCCGTCCGGTCCGCTTTTCGAGCGGTTCCGGAATCTGGGCCTGGATTTCAAGGCGGAATGATGTGGCCGTCGCTGGCGATTTTTGTCGCGGGGCGCCAAAATGCCGACCTGGATTCCGAATCTAACGTTATAGCGCGAATGTCGTGACCGATCCGAAATCATGAAACCTTTGTCCATCTTCTCATTTCTCGTGCTGCTTCTCTGGCAGGCAGGGGTACAGGCCCGCCTGACCATCGAGATCACCGGCGGTGCCGAGGGCGCCCAGCCCATCGCCATCGTCCCCTTCGCGAAACCCGAGGGCGGAGGCGTGCTCTCCGAGGACGTGGCCGCCGTAATTTCCGCCGATCTGGCCCGTACCGGCCGCTTCCGGCCGATGCCGCGCCGCGATATGGTGGCCACGCCGCACACCGCCGAGGAGGTCGACCTGCGCGACTGGCGTCTGCTGTCCATGGACAATCTCGTGGTCGGTGAGGTCAAGCCGGCGGCGGTGGGCGGCTATGACGTGAGCTTTGTCCTGTTCGACGTCTTCCGCGGCGATCAGCTTGCCGCCATGACCTTCGCCAGCAGTGCCTCGGAGCTGCGTTACACGGCCCACCGCATCGCCGATGCAATTTACGAGCGCCTGACCGGCTCCCCCGGCGTCGCAGCGACCCGCATCGCATACGTCACGGCCGAAGGTGGTTACTCCGGGGGCCAGCGGGTTTCACTCAAAGTGTCGGACTCGGACGGCTACAATCCCCAGACCATCGTGTCCTCCCAGGACCCGATCATGTCTCCGGCCTGGTCGCCGGACGGGCGCCGGCTGGCCTACGTCTCCTTCGAGAACCGCCAGACCGCCATCTACATCCAGGAGCTGGCATCGGGTCAGCGGGAGCGCATCGCTAGCTACAAGGGAATCAACGGCTCTCCGGCCTTCTCGCCGGACGGCCGCCGCCTGGCCATGACCCTGTCCAAGGGCGGGAACCCGGACATCTATGTGCTGGACCTGGCGAGCCGCGACTTGCGCCAGATCACGGACCATTTCGCCATCGATACCGAGCCCTCCTGGTCGCCTGACGGCAGTCACATCATCTTCACCTCCGGCCGTGGCGGCCAGCCACAGATCTACAAGGTCTCGGCCGGCGGCGGCACGCCCACCCGGGTGACCTTCGAGAACGACTACAACGGGCGAGCGTCCTACTCGCCGGACGGCCGCTCCATCGTGCTGGTGACCCGCGTCGGCGGGAGCTTTCGCATCGGTTTGCTGGACCTGGGTACAGGCGCAATCCGTTCGTTGAGCAGCGGTGGCCTGGACGAGTCGCCGAGTTTCGCTCCGAACGGCACCATGGTAATTTATGGCACCCTCCACGGCGGTCGCGGCGTCCTGTCGGCGGTCTCGGTGAATGGGGCGGTCAGCCAACGATTGTCCCAGGGTCTCGGCGACGTGCGCGAGCCCGCTTGGTCGCCTATCACGCGTTAGGCCGAGCCTGCGATGCACGGTTCTTCATGCGTATCCGAACGGTGCCCGCCCCGGCTGCTTCCGGGCCTGGTGATCGCAGCGCAGCTGGGTATAGCTGCGGGCTCCGATCGCGCCTGCTCTGCGAAAAGGCTCGGCGACCGATTCCATTTAACCTTTACCTTAGTTGGAGACCATTTTGAACAGGATCCTCCGCGCGGCTCTGATGGCACTCACTGCGGTCCTCCTGCTTACGGGCTGCCCCACTCAACCTACCGTCGAGAAGGACCCGGGCGCTCGCGGTCGGAGAGCCAGTCGGCACGCAACCGTCCGGATCGTCGGGTCGCGGTGGCTATACGGCGGCGGATTTGAACGATCCGTCCAGTCCCCTCTATCAGCGCGTCATCTACTTCGAATACGACAGCAGCGACATTCAGCCCCAGTTCGTCGACATCCTGCGCGCCCATGCGTCTTATCTGTCCACGAATTCCGGGGCGTCGGTAACACTGGAGGGCCACACGGACGAGCGCGGCACCCGCGAGTACAACCTGGCCCTCGGGGATCATCGCGCCGACACCGTGCGGCGTTACCTGCTCGCGGAGGGTGTGCCCGACGGTCGAATCCACACGCATGAGCTATGGGGAGGAACGCCCCGCGGACCCGGGTCACAGCGAGTCATCTTGGGCACTGAACCGACGGGTAGAGCTGGTTTATTGAGGTAATGGCTATGAAATTGCGTGCGATTCTGCCCGCTCTGATCGTCACTCTTGTCCCCGCTTTCTCTGCGGCGGCCGATCAGCGTCTATCCGACCTGCTGCTGCAGATCCAGCGCCTGCAACAGGAGGTACAGCAGCTGCGCGGACAAGTCGAGCTGCAGCAGCATGAGATTTCCACCCTCAAGCGCCAGCAGCGCGAGCAGTACATGGACTTGGATGCGCGCCTTCAGGGACGATCCGGCGCATCCTCGGCCGGAGCACCGGAGAGCGGCAGGGGAAAGCTGATCGGGAAGGGATCCTTCGATCCTTCGAGCGCTGGGGGGGCGAGCCCCGGCGCCTCGGGAGGAGAATCGGTGATGTCCGTGCCATCGGTCGTGGCGCCCGGGGAAAAGGAGGCCTATCGCGTCGCTTTCGACCTGCTCAAGGAGCGCAACTACGATGATGCGATACGCGCGTTCGAGGACCTTCTCGCGCGCTATCCGGACGGCGAGTTCGCGGACAACGCGCGCTATTGGCTCGGCGAAACCAACTACGTAAAGCGCAACTACGCCGCCGCTCTTACGCAGTTCCAGCGTGTACTCGCCAATTACCCCCTCAGCCCCAAGGTGCCCAGCGCCATGCTCAAGATCGGGTATATCCACTACGACCAGAGCGACTGGAAACGGGCGCGCACCACGCTGCAGGACGTGGCCAAGAAATATTCGGACACCACCGAGGCGCGCCTGGCGCAGAGCCGCCTCGACCGTATGACGCGAGAGGGGCACTGAAGTGGAACGCGGTACCAAGGTGCCCGCACCGAACCATCAAACCTTGAGGTAGAGTCTGAAATCATGGCAAAAATTCTCGCGATGTTCCCCGGTCAGGGGTCTCAATCCGTAGGCATGGGCAAGGATCTGTGCGACAAGTTCGACTTGGCCCGGAACACCTTCTCCGAGGCCGATGAAGTACTCGGGTTCAAGCTCAGCAACCTGTGCTTCGAGGGTCCGGAAGAAGAGCTCAGGCTGACCGCCAACCAACAACCGGCCATTCTCACCACCAGCGTCGCGGTCTGGCGTGTTCTGACCAGCGAGACGCATCTGCGCCCGGCAATGTTCGCCGGTCACAGTCTGGGCGAATATTCAGCCCTGGTTGCAGCCGGTAAGCTCGATTTCGCCACGGCCGTCAAGCTGGTGAGGATGCGTGGTCAGGCCATGCAGAGAGCAGTTCCCGAAGGCACGGGCGCCATGGCCGCGGTCATAGGCTTCGATCCAGAGTTGCTGATCAAAGCATGTGAAGCGGTGGACAGTGGACTGGGCAGGGTTGAAGTCGTCAACTTCAACAGCTCGCAACAGCAGATCGTCTCCGGGCACAAGGAAGCGGTGGATGCGCTTGTGACAAAGCTTGCCGAAGCGAAGATCCGGTGCACACCACTTCCCGTCTCAGCGCCGTTTCACTCCAGCCTGATGGCTCCTGCGCGGGAGGAGATGGTTTCCGTGCTGGAGCAGACACCGCTGGTCTCCACGGAGCACCCGGTAATCGCCAACCTGACCGGAAAGATTTCGCATCCCTATACCATCGACAACTTGATCAAGCAGATCGATAGTCCGGTTCTCTGGACGGATACGCTGTCGACGGCGGTCGAAAACGGGTGCGACACCTTTTTTGAGATTGGTCCCGGTAAGGTCCTTTTCGGTCTCGCGCGAAGGGGTGTGCCCAAGGGGTCGAAAATCGTACATAGCGATTCCATCGACAAGGCCGTTAAAGACGCCGGATCGCTCGGCGACTAAGGCGATTGCCGGTTCAGCTCTTGGCAGCGTTGTTCGCTGCGGTCATCGCCTCGATGGCCTCGGCCATGCTCACCAGGCGTTGCGCACTTTCCACATGGAGGTTCTCGATGAGCTTCCCGTCCACGACGGCGACGCCCTGACCCTTCGCCGCGGCTTCTTCGTGTGCCCGGATGATCTTTCGGGACCATTCCACGTCTTTCGGCGACGGGGTGAAGACGCGGTTGGTCGTCTCGACGGTTTTGGGGTGGATGAGGGTCTTGCCGTCGAAGCCCAGCTCCTTGCCCTGCTCGCAGGCGTACTCGAAACCGGCATCGTCGTTGAGGTCCAGGAAGACGCCGTCGAGAATCGCGATCTTGGCTGCCCGCGCGGCAAGCAGGCAGTGCCCGAGCGAGGTGATCATGGGTAATCGCTCGCGGGTATGGGCGCAATCGAGATCCTTCGCCAGATCCGAGGTGCCCATCACCAGGCACTGCATCCGATGCGAGGCCTCGGCGATCATCTGTGCCCTGAGGATGCTGCGCGGGGTCTCCATCATTGCCCAGATCGCCATCGAATCCGGTGCGCCGTTGGCGATCATGATGTTGTCCAGCTGCCGGATCGCATCGGCGCTCTCCACCTTCGGCAGGAGAATCGCATCGGCGCCGCTGTTTGACGCGGCGGCGGCATCCGCGTAACCCCAGGGCGTCGCCAATGCGTTCACTCGTATGACCAGCTCACGCAACCCGTAACCGCGGGCCTTGACCGCCTCGCAGACCTGCGTGCGCGCGGCTTCCTTGGCGTCCGGCGCGACCGCGTCCTCCAGGTCTAGAATCAAGCCGTCGGCGGGAATCAACCTCCCTTTCTCCAGTGCCCGTGCGTTTGAGCCGGGCATGTAGAGTACGCTGCGGCGTGGTCTTGCGGTTTGCTGCATTGCCGATCTTCTCCCCACGGATCCGTCTTGCTGACTTGCTCGATTGTAATTTGGTGAGCTTGTGTGATTCCATGCAGCGAAAGAGGAAATGCACGACGGTACAAGAGAGAAACAACGATGAGCTTCAAGACCATCCCCAGCCGAACTGCACGGCTGAACCGAAGCACGCTGGCGGTGCCCGGTGCCAAGCCGAATTTTTTCGAGAAGGCGGCTGCCGGTGCGGCGGACGTGGTGTTTTTCGACCTGGAGGACTCGGTTCCTCCGGACAAGAAGGCGCAGGCACGCAAGGACGTCATCGCCGCCCTCAATGACCTGGACTTCAGCGACAAGAGCGTGTCCGTGCGCATCAACGGCCTGGATACCCACTACATGTACCGGGACCTGGTGGACCTGGCGGAGCAGGCCGGAAACTGTCTCGATCTGGTCCTGGTACCGAAAGTAGGCTGCGCCGCCGACGTCTACGCCGTGGACATGCTCCTCACGCAGATCGAGCGGGCCAAGGGCATACGCAAGCGTATCGGCATCGAGCTGCTTATCGAGACCCCGCTGGGTATTCAGAACATCGATGAGATTGCCGCCGCCTCACCCCGTAACGAGAGCATCATCTTCGGCTCAGCCGACTACGCCGCCGCCGCGGGGATGCAGTCGAGAATGATCGGCGGCCCCAATCCCGACTACCACGTATTGACGGACGCGGATGAAGGCGGTCATCGTCAGGTCCATTGGGGCGACATGTGGCACTACCCGCTGGCCCGTCTGGTGGCGGCGGCGCGGGCCAACGGACTGCGTCCTATCGACGGACCTTTCGCCGACATCAAGGACCCCGACGGCTGGATGGCGAGCGCAAAGCGGGCCAGAACCCTGGGGTTCGAGGGCAAGATGGTCATCCACCCGAGCCAGGTCGAGCTGGCCAACGAGCTGTTCAAGCCCTCGGCGGAGGAAGTGGACCTGGCGCGCCGCATCCTGGAGGCCATGGAGCAGGCGGAGAAAACCGGGGCGGGCGCCGTGAGCCTGGATGGTAAGATGATCGACATCGCCTCCATCAGGCAGGCGGAGACTACGGTAAAAAAGGCAGAACTGGCCGCCGCGAAAGAAGCGTCTCAGGCGATTTGACGGAAATCGCCTTGGGCTTCGGACACCCCGGACGGAAACAAAAAAACCACAGGAGGACAGACTAGTGAAAACCCCCGCAAGCTTCTTCAAACCCCTCGCCATCGGCGCACCCGATCCTGTCCGTGAGCTGCCCGCTTGCGCTGGAACGGACCATCCACTTCCTGCCTCCCCACATCGAGAAGATGCGGGCAAAGGCCGGCCAGATCGCCAAAAACGTCGACGTGCTCCTGGGTAACCTGGAAGACGCCATTCCCATCGAGGCGAAGGAGGCCGCCAGGGCCGGATTCATCGAGGTGGCCAAGGCGGTGGATTTCGGCCAAACGGGGCTCTGGACCAGGGTCAACGCCCTGAACAGCCCCTGGTTCCTGGACGACGTGACCGAAATCGTCGGGGCGGTGGGCAACAAGCTGGACGTGGTGATGATTCCCAAGGTGGAAGGACCCTGGGACATCCATTTCGTCGACCAGCTGCTGGCGCTTCTGGAGGCCCGCCACGAGGTGCGGAAGCCGATTCTGATCCACGCCATTCTGGAGACCGCCCAGGGCGTGAAGAATGTCAACGAGATCGCCCAGGCCAGCCCGCGCATGCACGGCATGAGCCTGGGTCCCGCCGATCTGGCCGCGTCCCGGGGCATGAAGACCACCCGCGTGGGCGGCGGCCACCCCTTCTACGGCGTGCTGGCCGATCCCAGCGAGGACAAGAGCGAGCGGACCTTCTACCAACAGGATCTCTGGCACTACACCGTGGCCCGCATGGTGGATGCCTGCCTGTCCAACGGGCTGCGCGCCTTCTACGGCCCGTTCGGTGACTTCGACGACGGCGACGCCTGCGAGGCCCAGTTCCGCAACGCCTTCCTGCAGGGCTGTGTCGGTGCCTGGACCCTGCATCCGAATCAGATCGAGATCGCCAAGCGGGTCTTCAGTCCCGAGGTCAAGGAGGTGCTGTTCGCCAAGCGCATCCTGGAGGCCATGCCCGACGGCTCGGGAGCGGTGATGATCGACGGCAAGATGCAGGACGACGCCACCTGGAAGCAGGCCAAGGTGATCGTGGATCTGGCCAAGCTGGTCGCCAGCAAAGACCCGGAGAGGGCGCAAGCCTACGGCTTCTGAGGATAGGATCACGAGGGATTTCACACATGAACAAGATCCTGGAAGGCCTGCGGGTCGTCGAGGCCTCGGCCTTTGTCGCCTGCTCCGCTCGGCGGCATGACCCTGGCGCAGCTCGGCGCGGACGTCATACGCTTCGATCCCATCCGCGGCGGCATCGACGCCCGCAGGTGGCCCGTCACCAGTCGAGGCAAGAGCCTCTACTGGGTGGGGCTGAACAAGGGAAAGCGTTCCCTGGCCATCGATGCGACCAAGCCGGAAGGTCAAGAGATCCTGACCAGTCTGATCACCGCCCCGGGTGAAGGCAACGGCATCTTCTCGACCAATCTTCGCGCCGACAAGGGCTGGATGAGCTATGAGGCGCTGAAGAAGCACCGGGAAGACCTGATCATGGTCAATCTGCTCGGCAACTCCGACGGGACATCGGCCGTGGACTACACGGTCAACTGTGCCGCCGGTTTTCCCTTCGTGACCGGTAGCCACCATTCGGACGGGCCGCCCCGCCCGGTCAACCACGTGCTTCCGGCCTGGGACGCCATGGCCGGAATCAATCTGGCCCTTGCGATCCTGGCCGCCGAGCGTCACCGCCGTCTGACCGGCGAGGGACAGCTGGTCAAGTTGGCCCTGTCCGACATCGCCTTCGCGATGACCGGCCACCTGGGTTTCATCCAGGAGGCCCAGATCAACCAGGAAGACCGGAAGGGCTACGGCAACTACCTCTATGGCGCCTACGGCAGCGAGTTCGAGACCAGCGACGGGCGCTGGCTCTATATCGTCGTGGTGACCGGCCACATGTGGAAAGAGCTGCTGAAGGTCACGGGTATCTGCGATGAGATCGGCGCCATCGAGAGCAGGCTGGGTCTCGACTTCAGGAAGGAGGGCGACCGTTTTCTCGCCTCCGAGGAGATCTCCGCGCCTCTTCGCGAATGGTGCGCCAAGCGCACCCTGGCGCAGATCGACGAGACCTTCAAGGGCACGGGCGTCTGCTGGGGACCCTACAGGACCTTCCGGCAGATGCTGGACGAGGACCCCCGGGTTTCCACCGCCAACCCCATGTTCTCCGAACTGGAACAGCCGGGCATCGGCAGCTATCTGGTTCCTGGCTCACCTATCGACTTCGGTGCCTTCGACCGCGAGCCGCCGCGACGGGCACCGATCCTCGGCGAGCACACGGACGAGATCCTGAGCCAGGACCTGGGACTGAGCGATAGCGAGATCGGCCGGCTGCGCGACGCGGGCGTCGTGGCCGGACCCGTGGAGATATCCTGATGACCGATGCAAGCAAACCGCTGACCGATTGGATCGGATCCAAGGAGGTCCGAGAAGAGATCATCTCCGAGTTTCCCGCCCGGGCCGCTGCCGCCATGCTGGATCTGGACGGGGAGCCGATGACCCGCGGAAATCCGCTGCCGCCGCTGTGGCACTGGTTCTACTTTCTGCCCCTGGCCGCACGGTCCCAGATCGACCTGGACGGTCATCCGAAACGCGGCGGGTTCTTTCCGCCGGTCGCCTTGCCGCGGCGCATGTTCGCCGGTGCCCGGACCCGATTTCATCGGCCGCTCACCATCGGCGAGCCGGCGGTTCGCGAGGGAGAGATTCTCAACGTGGCGGAGAAATCCGGCAAGGCCGGGCAGCTCGTGTTCGTTACGGTGCGCTACCGGATCAAGCAGGGCGGCGAGGTTCGGATCGAGGAGGAGCAGGATATCGTCTACAAGGAGCCCGGTCGGCCGATCCCGGCGCCCGAGCCCCTGGATTCACCGCCCGATGCCCCGGCCGGGACCTGGATCAAGGACGTCAAGCCGGATACGGTCTTGCTGTTCCGGTTCTCTGCATTGACCTTCAATGCCCACCGCATCCATTACGATCGGCCCTATGCCCTGCAAGAGGAAGGCTATCCCGGGCTGGTGGTCCACGGACCGCTCACCGCGGTGATGCTTGCCTGGCTAACCCTGGAGAACAGCGGCAAACCCATCGCCGGATTCAGCTTCCAGGGTCGGGCACCCCTGTTCGACCTGCATCCATTTCGTCTATTGGGCCAGCGCGAAGGAGACACAGTCGCACTGGAGGCCCGTGGACCGGACGGCAAGATCGCGATGCAGGCGACGGCCGAGCTCAGCTAACCAGATTCCGGCCCAAGGTTAAGCGTCGACGCCTGATGCGGTGTCGGCTTGCGCGCACCACTACGGCAAAGAGACGACAAGAAGATGAGCACGAAAACAAATCCCGGGAACTATTTCGAAGACTTCCACGTAGGGATGAGCATCGTCCATGCGACGCCGCGCACGGTGACGGATGGGGATGTTTCCCTGTATACGGCGCTCTACGGCTCCAGATTCGCCGTTCAATCGTCCAGCGCCTTCGCCAAGTCCGTCGGCCTACCCGCAGCGCCGCTGGACGACATGCTGCTGTTCCATGTCGTATTCGGCAAAACGGTCCCGGACATCTCCCTCAATGCCATCGCCAATCTCGGTTACGCGTCCGGTCGCTTTCACGCGCTGGCCTATCCCGGTGACACCATAAGCACCGTCTCCGAGGTCATCGGTCTGAAGGAGAACTCGAACGGCAAAGACCGGGACAGTCTATGTGCGTTCCGTGGGCAGCAACCAAAGGGGCGAGACGGTCCTGGAGTATGTGCGCTGGGTGATGGTGCGCAAAAAGGATTTCGGCTCGCCGGCCCCGGAGGCGGTCGTGCCCGAGCTTCCGAAGGCGGTTGCGGTTGCCGATTTGATGGTTCCGGACGGACTGGATTTCTCCGGTTACGACACGGATCTGGCCGGGAGCCCCTTCTTCTGGGAGACTATGAAGCGGGTGAGAAGATCGACCACGTGGACGCCATGACGGTGGAGGAGAGCGACCACATGATCGCCACCCGCCT
Organism: uncultured Gammaproteobacteria bacterium; assembly: GCA_963802975.1. Classification (GTDB taxonomy): domain Bacteria; phylum Pseudomonadota; class Gammaproteobacteria; order Chromatiales; family Chromatiaceae; genus Thiosymbion. The sequence goes on along the minus strand of CAWDLA010000006.1, from coordinate 11,908 downwards.
GTACCAGAATACCGCCAAGGTGCACTTCAACCAGCACACCGAGAAGGACGGGCGTTTCGGCAAGCGCATCGTCTACGGCGGCCACGTCATCAGCCTGGCCCGCTCCTTCTCCTTCAACGGCCTGGCCAACGCCTTCAAGATCGCCGCGATCAACGGCGGACGCCACGTGGCGCCCATCTTCGCCGGTGACACCGTCTACGCCTGGTCGGAGGTCCTGAGCAAGGATGAGCTGCCGGGCCGATCCGATCTCGGGGCCCTGCGCCTGCGGCTGGTGGGCGTCAAGGATCAGGACTGCGCAGCGTTTCCGTACAAGGACCAGGAGGGGAAGTACGACCCCGCGGTGGTGCTGGATTTCGACTATACGGTGCTGATTCCGCGAAAGGGTTAGCAGGGATCCTCGCAGTGGGTCGGCCAACTGCGTGGCCGGCGCTATTGCTCGGCTGGGATGTCGGATGGGAAGCGATCCTGTAGGTCGGGTTAGGCGCGCTCACAGTCGGCCGATTTCACTCCATTAACCCGCGCGCGCCCTAACCCGACGTTGTGCTTCGACGCAATTCACCAGGTACCGATTGTGATGGCGACACCGAATATTTCCCTGCCCGCTGGAACCTACCCCTCCGGCACCGAAATTGAAGTGACTACCTCGGATTCCGATGCCGTCATCTACTTCACGCTCGACGGATCGCCTCCCTCACCTGCAAGCAAGCGCTACCGCGCACCCATCCGGCTCGGTCCCGACACGACGGCGAACGGAATCATGCGCTTGCGGGCGATCGCGGTGTCGCCGGACGGACGAAGCTCATCCGTCGCCGCTGCGGACTTCGAAAGAGCCCCGGGTATTGTCATTCGCTACCGCAAGCCAGACACCTGGTCGTCGGCCTACATCCACTACTGGGGCACGGTACCGGATGGACTGTCCACTCGGTGGCCGGGACAGCCGATGTCGCGGGACACGGATGGCTGGTATTCCTTCGAGCTGCCGGGCCAGACCTCTGCGAATCTGGTGTTCAACGACGCCGGTGGAGCCCAGACCCAAGACCTGACGGTGGATACCCACGACGCCTGGTTCATCGACGGCGAGCGCTGGACAGTGGAACCCGCGAGGTTCTCCAGCTTCGTATTCCCCGGTGGAGTCACCAAGGCGCTCGTGGTGAGCATGGACGACGGCCCCGTCCAGGACCGCAGGCTGGTAGAGCTTCTGAACCGCCACGGGATTCGCGGGACCTTCCACCTCAATTCCGGCCGCCTCGGCGAGCCCGGTCATGTAAGCCCGGACGAAGTCGCCTCGCTGTATGACGGCCACGAGGTGTCCACCCATTCGGTCAGCCACCCGTATCTTGATTCGCTCTCGAGAGCCGAAATCACCGCCGAAGTCGATTTCGATCGCTCGGTGCTCTCGCGGATCTCGGGCCGAGACGTGCGCGGGCATGCATACCCGTTCGGTGCCTACAATGCCGAGGTAATCGAGGTGCTGCGCGAGCTCCGCATCGCATACGCCCGAACCGCGAGCCCGACTCACAATCTCAGGCTGCCCGGCGATTCTCTGGCATGGAACCCGAGCTGCCACCAGAGCGCGGCAGCTGAGATGGCTGACGCCTTCTTGGCACGCGCGGACACGGAGCTGGCCCTATTCTTTATCTATGGTCATAGCTGGGAGCTCGACGCGGAGGAGCCGGCCAACGGTTGGGCCCATATGGAATCGCTTGCGCAGAGGCTCGGGGGGCGTAGCGACATCTGGTACGCGACCGCGATTGAGGTCGCCGACTACATGCAAGCCATGTGTGCTGTGCAATCCTCCCTAGCCGACGACAGCCTGCATAATCCAAGTGGTATCGATCTCTGGATTCGCGCCAGAGCTCCCGTGGTTCGGTTGTCGTCGGGTGAAGCCGTCAAGGGATTCTCCGGTCTCGTCTGAGTCGGGTTCCATGTCGGGTCGCCAAATTTGGAGGAAAGTAGGAAGCACCACCGGAAATACCAGGTTCTAAACCGATCTCTCGCGCCGGCTTTCCTATTGGCGAATAGCCAGGTTGAAGAAATTCGAGGTCCGACCTTTATAGCACCCCTCCTAAAGGACTGACGACCGCACTCCCACCGCGGTTGATCGCGTGCGTATAGATCTGGGTGGTTCGTATGTCCTTGTGGCCGAGCTGTTTCTGCACCGTGCGATGATCGAAATCTAGGTCCATCACACGCAACCGCAAGCACTCCATCAGCCGCAAACCGGACCCATACATCAGACAGGCGCAAATCCACTGAACGCCCTCGATGTGCCGCAAGAGGCGCCGGACCTCCTCGGTAGTGAGCACGACGGGGATGCGTTGCGGGCGTTTGGCCCGGACGAGCCCGTAGATTTCCCCGAGCGGTTGGTCCAGCACAACTTTGTACAGGAACACAAGCGCATTGAGCGCCTGATTCTGTGTGCTCGCCGCGACGTTGCGGTCAACGGCAAGATGCGTAAGGAAAGAGCGAACTTCCGGCTCTCCCATGTCACTCGGATGCATTTTTCCATGAAACAGAATGAACCGCTTGACCCATTCGACGTAGGCTTCCTCAGTTCGAATGCTGTAATGCCTTACGCGGATCGCATCGCGAACCTCATTCAAAAAGGGCGAGCGTCGAGGTTCCGAAGACATCTTCGTTTTCTCTCTGTAAACTGTTTTTCTATACAGTAATTCATCTTGCGCGAGACGGCAACCCTGAGTCTGGTAGAAACTCCCAGGGACGTGCTGGAAAGTAAGTCTCGTCCTAGTCCGGGATCCTTTCAGACCGGATTTCGAATCGCCAAGCCAGGACAAAGAATACTCAACAATCCTAGATCGGATATCGTCGCGGCGAGCACGACGGGAGGAAAACCACGCGTGTTAGGTGGAAACTTGCCGTATTTTCGTGTTTACTCGTTCCGCGCGATAGGCCTTGGAAACAGGAGCTGTGGCTTTTCCAAGTCTCTGTTCCGTCAGGATTGTCGGCCGGTTGTTTAAGTTAAGCATCGGGCTCTGTGCAGGCGGTTGGTCGGCGGAATAGACGGACGATAGCCGTGTTAAAACACGGCGATTTTCCAGATACTCAATGTTAGGCCTTCATAATTTAGACTCGCGGAATTGTTCTGCCAGACATGCCAAAAATGGACACATTGAAGAAGTATTTTCCGACGGGAACGACGGAAGGGGATAGGCAACTGCTAGACCGGATATTTATTGCTCCGGAACAGTTGCCTGAAGTCCTCGCCGTCCCTAGTGGTAGCCCGCGCCTACTTGTTGGCAATAAGGGTGTCGGCAAGACGGCCATATTGGAATGGCTATTCTTAGCAGCAAAGAAGAAGCATATACCCACGATATATCTGCGACCCGATGACCTAGATCTTCAAAACATTGCGAATGTCAGCGACGTTGCCAGCATAAAAAGAGGTATGTACGAATGCTTCCTCGACGCAGTCGCCGTGGCAATCGGGCAAAACCTGACGGGCCTATTAAAGGGAGACCTAGCGCAATTATACAAGAAGTCTGTCGCAAAAGGATCGCGAGAAGAAGACTGGATGGGCAAATTACTTACCTTACTCAGCAGGCTATCGAAGCCAGTAACGGAAGTTGACGTCGACAAGTTGGCAACTGACCTCGCTCGACAAACCTTGTCAAAGGAGCGTTTGGCGGAGATTGTGCAAACGTACCTCTTTAGTGAGAAGTCGATATTTATGATACTTATCGACGATACTGATCAGGTCGCAGCACTTGATGACCCCCAGCACCTTAATAGGTTGTGGGGGTTGTTGTTGGCAGTTAGAAAGTTGACTTCCACAAGCCCAAATATTAAATGCGTAGTTACACTCAGAACAGAAGTCTGGATGCGACTGCTCAGAAACGAAAAGGGGCAAAGAGATCAAATAGATCATTTCCGGCCACTCGTAATGCTCTTGAGGGCCCCTGAGAAGTTGGTTTTATCAATATTAAACAAACGTCTTTCGCTGGCTGCAAATGAGGATATGTATAAAGGATCTCGCCCATTGCGACACTTCTTTGACGATGAACGGATGACACTTCCAACCAGTGAAGAACGTCGTAGTTGGGATCAGTTCTTGGTCAAATCGTCGCGCGAACGTCCTCGCGACATGATCCAGCTTGTTAATCATTTGGCTATGGCTGCTAAGGGGCGCAGGTCCGAGTTTATTGGTTCGAAGGATGCTGAAATAGCCATGGAAACATATTCCAAAGAACGCGCCGAAGATTTAGCGATTGAGATGGGCTTCGATTGCCCAGCATTCTTGGATGTAGTGCGCTCTTTCGTCGACCACAAATTCGAATGCGATTTCGAAACAATTCGCGGCCACCTTTCTAGTATTCCTTCGAGATTTTCACTTCAGATTGGGAATCGGGTGATAAAACCAAACGATGATGAAGACACTCTTTTGGTGCTGTCCTTGTTGCACGAATCCGGCTTTATTAATGCCAAGGTGCCGGACAGCAGGCAACGTGATAACTACAGACATATCACATTCCTGGATGATCCACATTTAGTTCAGAATTCCAGGTGGAATGAACTGCAGAGAGCAAAATGGGAAGTTCATCCAGCGTTCCGTACTTACCTCATCGCGCTCCAGAAAGAGCGTAGCTGGCGGAGCGGAAAAAGAGGCTAACGATGCCATACACTAGGACGTCAAACTCTCCGCTGCGCTCCAAGTTTTCCGCCTGTGATGGCTGGCGTTAGGCATAAAAAATCTCTGAATTCCCAAACAGGGGCTTGCTTCCCTACAACCAGCGGTTTGTTTGTTAGATTCGCTGACATTCGTTAAATCTACCGCTCTCATCTGAGATTTTCTCTGAAGACATGCGTGTAACCAGCTGAAAGCTATTGTAACATCGCAGGCATGGCCGACTACTCCCTACCAGCCGGAAAACTCGCTGAACTGCGCGCGACGCACCGCAGTACGCGGGACAAACGCGAGGCCGACCGTATCAAAGCAGTGGTGCTGCTCGCCACGGGCTGGACGGCCGAGCAAGTCGCTGAAGTGTTACAGGTCGATCCAAACACGGTCCGTAACCATTTCAAATGTTACCGCCAAGGCGGTAGCAAGGCATTGGGGCATGTCGCCTTCCGCGGCAGTTCCTGTGCGCTTGATCAAGAACAGCTGGCGATCTTGGATGTCCATCTCCAAGAGCACCTGTACGTCACGGCAAAAGCGATTGCCCGCTGGGTGGAGGATACCTTCAATGCGTCCTACACCGAGAGCGGCATAACCGCTCTGCTTCACCGCCTTGGATACGTCTACAAGAAGCCGAAGCTTGTGCCCGGCAAAGCCGATCCTGTCGCCCAACAGGCGCACCTGGCCGAGTACGAAAAGCTCAAGCGGGACAAGGGCGAAGACGATCCCGTGTACTTCATGGACGCCGTCCATCCGCAACACAACCCGGTGATTGCGCACGGGTGGATCAAGCGCGGTGAGAACCACGAGGTCCGCTCCAACACGGGTCGGCGACGCGTCAACATCAACGGCGCCATCGACCTCGAACGACTGGAGCCTGTGGTGCGCTTCGACGAGACTATCAATACCGAGTCGACCATCGCTTTGTTCGAGCAACTCGAACAGGTGAACCTCGCCGCCACTTGGATCTATGTCATCTGCGACAATGCTCGCTACTACCGCTCCAAGGCCGTCAAGGAATACTTGCAGACCTCGCGCATCAAGCTTGTTTTTCTCCCTCCGTACGCTCCAAATCTGAACCTGATCGAACGTTTATGGAAATTCTTCAAAAAGAAAGTTCTTTACAATCGATATTACGAATCGTTCGATGAATTCAGAATGGCTTGTGAAGAATTCTTCAGCAACCCGCGTAAGTATCATCAGGAACTACGCTCTTTACTGACGGAAAACTTCGAGATCGTCGGTTAATAGAAGACCGAAAATTTGGCATTAGCTGGGTATCTGTAGAAACCGTATAACTCAAATTGAAAGTGGAAATCGCGGATGGATATCTATGTCTCAAAGTATTTGATTGGCTACGTAGCCTTTCTCAGTATTGTTTCGTGTTTTCTTTTGTTCATAATACTTCTTCTATGGAAATCCAGAAGAAAAGGAACGTTTTCACCTTTCACTGAGGATATGTTTCGACTACCAGGCCATTCACTGCGCAAAGAAAAAGCAGAGTTGGAAACTGATTTCGTGATCAGCTATTTTTCATTTGTTGTTTCATCTGCCGCACTGGTCTTTTCTTTGCTATTTCTAGAAAATCGACCTAGGATTATTGTGATGCTTGCGGCAATATTAGGGCTTGTATATCTTATTTTCAAAATAGTCCAGCAATTCGGGAAACTCCAAAAACTAAATCTGGGCTGCGAGGGAGAAGAATATACAGGGCAAGAGTTGAATCTCTTAATGCTCAAGAATGCTTTCGTTTTTCACGATATCCCTTATCAGTATGGAAACATTGACCACGTAGTTATTGGAAACGACAGGATTTTTGCCATCGAGACAAAATCGGTACGAAAACCGATAAAGCAAGGAACGAGCTCATCAAAACAGGCTACTGTCAAATTCGATGGCACAAGTCTCATTTTTCCACATTTCAAAACTACTGCACCAATTGAGCAAGCGAAAAGGCACGGCTCCCATATACAAGATGCTATCCAAAAAAAATGTGGAGTTACACTTCCCGTGATGCCGGTCGTTGCACTACCTGGATGGAATATTGATGTAGCTTCTACCGAGAAGATCAGTGTACTGGTCATCAATCCCAAACGAGCAAAAGCCCTGCACAAGTGGCTTGGAGAAATCCAAGATAAGAAAAAACGCAATATAATAGTGAACTATATTGCCTCAGTGGCCCGGTCAATATCACCTCGTTCAAAACGAACGGATCCAGATGCGGCAAAGCACTACGATGTTTGGTTTAATCCAAAATTTAAAGAGAAAATTCTTGGTGAGTATTAACTAGGGTCACGTGGTCATAGGGTCTCCGTATCAGGTGTTGTTTTTGTCTTCTTTCTCAGAATTAGAACAAAGAGCGGGGTCAAAACAAAGAGCGGGATCAGGTCTTGTGTTTTGCGCGAGATTATCCAAGCTTCAGCGCATGGCAAGACCTTTGCGCATCGTGTTTGCGGATGGCTTGAGCTACCTGACCTCTCTACTCGAAAGTGAGCCGCGTCGTTCGACGAATGGAAAATGCAAAAAACAAGACCTGACCCCAAGCTGTTCGTGACCCCAAGCTGTTCGTGACCCCAAGCTGTTCGCAAACTGAGCCGTTGTCCTCCGCAGTGTTTCTAGGGATGGCCCCCTTAAGGAATTCGCAGGGGGCAGCGCATCATGAATCCTGAAACGTGGGAGAAGCAAGTTCTGGTACATCCAGTTCCAACTCAAGGGTTGACGTACGTCTTCCCTTGAGTTGTCTGCGCGGCATTGCGAGTTCGGATGCGTCGTTAGATGCTGCAAAATGCGCTAACCTTGGCGCTCCGTCAAACCTTCAACGCTCACCGCCAATCCATGCCCTTTTCACCGTTGGCTCGTCTTGTCCCGCTCCTGGCCGCGCTGGTGCTGCTGGCTAGTTGTGCCAATCTGACCAAGCCCTGGATCACCCCGGGGGTCACGCTGGTAGGTATACGGCCTGCGCAGATGACTGCGGAGCAGCAAACCTTCATCGTCAGCCTCAACGTCAACAACCCCAACGACCGCACGTTGCCGATCAAAGGGGCAACCTACAACCTGGAAGTCGAGGGCCATGAGATCGCCAACGGCGCTGGCAGTCTCGACAAGCAGATACCGCCGTTCGATGAGGGCGTCGTTGACGTCGAGGTCAACACCAGCCTGATAGACCTGACGCGGACCGTCCCGGCCCTGGCCTTCACCGGCGGCAAGTGGAGCTACAAGATCTCAGGCGTCCTCAAACTCGCCGGCGGTTATCTCCCGATCCCGTTCCGCTATAGCGGCGAGGTCGAGGCGGCGCAGATCATCAGTCAGCTGATGCGCTGAAATACTCACGATGGACCCTGAATGGAAACGGCGTCGTCGACCCACGACCCAAGTAGCGCAAAAATAGGATGTCGAAGAATCGAGAAGAAAAGCGTCGGCGCAAGATGCAGATAAGGCGCAGTCGGGGACAGTCGTCGCCGATGAGCCAGCCGAAGCGTCGCGAAAACATCGCTGTGCCCAGCGCACAAACGATGTGGCGGACAATGCATCTCAACTTTCGCGTTCAAGAGACGCTCGTCGAGACCACGATGGATCTGCAGCCATCACTCTGGAAACGAGATGCTGGCAAGATCGCGCGGATCGAACAGGCGGTCGGCATAGAGGCTGTCCTTGATCTCGCTCCATCTGCATCAGGCTTGGCCGAGTACGCCTGGCTCAAGCGGTTGCTTGAATTTGGATCACCTGTCGCGCCTGCAATTGTCGCGCGCCTCAACAGCGATTGGATGCGGAGCCATGCTAAAGAGCGAACGGGTATCCAAGAGCGATTTCTCAGCGTATTGCGGTTCTGTGGTGATCAAGCAGCCGACGGATTGCAGGGATGCTGGGACGCGCTGGATGACTACGGGCGCAGCCTGGCGTGTGTTGCGTCTTGGCCTACTTGGCGTGCAGCCGGCAGCCGACCGTCTCTGGGCGTTCTTCGAGAAAACGCGATCCCAGTCGAAATCCCTATGGGTCGGTCCGCTCTGGGGCTTGATCGATTTGGGCGATCATCGTGCCGCAGACGCTTTGGTTGAGCTGCTTGCTGATAAACGCGCTTTTTACGAAAAGTACGGCTTCCTTTCCCGAGCGGGAGACCAGCGTGTCGTGATTCCTTTGATCGCTGAGATATTAGACGGTGCCGGGGAGATAAGAGGCGAGGCAACGTGGGCGTTGACGGGAATTGCCCACCGGCTGGGTCGCGACCGCTTCAGTGAAGTGCTAACAGGTGGCGGTAACGCCCTGACTATTAACCACATCTCATAACATGTAGATTCCCCGGCTGGACACGCCGGCGGGTTTCTGATGAAATCGCTCCCATCACAAACGCGAAGGACGGAGGATGGGTGTGCAGATCCCGGGAAAACTATGTGGACGGCCGCTGAACGCGGCGGATGTGGAGGCGATCCGTCGGGAGATCCATTTAGCCAATCCTCCGATACGCTCAGAGATTGCCAGAAGAGTGTGTCGGGCGCTGGAATGGACCAACACGCTGGGGCAGCCGAAACTGATGAGCGCCCGGGTGGGACTGATACGGCTACATCGGGCGGGGATTATCGAGTTGCCGGCACCGACACGGGGCAACGGCAATGGCCGGCCCCTGAAGCGGCGTCCGAAGCAATGGCCGCAAGAGCGGCCCCTGAGCGGTAGTGCGGGGGCGTTGTCCGGACTGCGGCTCTCGGCGGTGACTGACAAGGCGGCCTCGCGGCTCTGGAACGGACTGATCGACCGTTACCATTACCTCGGATACACACCTCTGCCGGGCGCGCAGGTACGCTACCTGATCGAGTCGGACCAAGGGCTGCTGGGGGCGCTGGGCTTCGGGGCGGCGGCCTGGAAGGTGGCCTCTCGCGACCGCTGGATCGGTTGGGACCGGGCGGTGCGCGAGGCGCACCTGGGCCGGGTGCTGAACAACGCCCGGTTTCTCCTGCTGCCCTGGATTCGGGTGAAAAATCTGGCCTCCAAGGTATTGGCGCTTTCGGCGATGCAGGTGGCCGAGGACTTTGCCGCGCGCTACGGCGAACGCCCGGTGTTGCTGGAAACGTTTGTGGAGATCCCACGCTTTCGCGCCACCTGCTACCGGGCGGCCAACTGGCGCTATCTGGGCGAGACCCAAGGCCGGGGCAAGTGCGATGTGGCCCACCGCTCGGCGCTGCCGCGCAAGGCGGTCTACGTCTACCCGCTGGCGGCGGACTTCCGTCGGGCACTGGGGGTGGCATGAGCGCGCTGGCCGAGGAGTTTTACGGCATCGATCTGGGTGATCAGCGCCTGAACCGACGCGCCCGGCGCCTGTTGGAACGCCTGGGGGACAAACCCATGGTGAGCATTCCCGCCGCCTGCAACGGTTGGAGCGAGACGCGTGCCGCCTATCGGCTGTTCGACACCCCCAAGGTCACCGCCGAGGCGGTGCTCGCCCCACACATCGCCAATACCGTCGAGCGGATGCGCGAGCACCCGCGCGTGCTGTGCATTCAGGACACCAGCGAGATCGACTACACCGGCAAACCCTCCATGCAGGGCCTGGGGCCGCTCAACCTCGAGATCCGCCAGGGGCTGTACCTGCACCCGACGCTCGCGCTGACCCCCGAGCGGCTGTGCCTGGGGCTGCTCGATGGGTACACCTTCACGCGCGAGCGCGGCAGCCTGGGACAACACAAGGACACCAACCGTCCCCTGGAAGAAAAAGAGAGCGTACGTTGGGTGGACGGTTACCAACGGGTCAACGAACTGGCGGAGCAACTGCCCGACACCCGCCTGACCTTTGTGGCCGATCGCGAGGCCGACATCTACGACCTGTTCGTCGAGGCACCGTGCCCGGAATCGGCCGCCGACTGGTTGGTGCGCGGCCAACACGACCGGGTGCTGGGCGATGACAAGACCTTGCGCCGACACTTGGCCGATGCGCCGGTGCTCGCCGAGACCACCTTCGAGCGGCCCGCCACTCACGGTTGCAAAGCCCGAACGGTCCACCAACAGATCCAGGTCGTGCGTGTCACACTCCCGGCTCCCCACCGCCCCGACCGCACCCTCCCCGACGTCGAAGTCACGGCCATCCTCGCCACCGAGCCCCAGCCGCCCGCCGGCGAGGAGCCGGTCGAATGGCTGCTGCTGACCAACCTGCCCGTGGAGACCCCCGAGCAAGCCCTGGAGAAGCTGCAATGGTATCTCTGCAGGTGGCAAATAGAAGTGTTTTTCCGAATCCTCAAAAGTGGCTGCCGGATCGAAAAGCTGCAGCTGGAGAAGCTCGAGCGCCTGGAGCCGGCACTGGCCTTCTACATGATCGTCGCCTGGCGGGTGTTGTTCCTCACCATGCTCGGGCGCGAATGCCCCGAGATGCCTTGCGACGTCGTCTTCGAGCAGGCGGAGTGGCAGGCGGTTTATATCGTCACCGAGCGCAAGCCACCACCCGACACCCCGCCGACACTGGATCAGATGGTGCGTAGAGTCGCCGGTCTCGGCGGTTTCCTCAACCGCAAGTCCGACGGTTTCCCAGGGCCTCAAACCTTGTGGGTTGGGCTACAGCGGGCTGCCGACTTCGTGCTCGCCATCGATGCCCAACGCGGCCTCGGGGAGGGTAGATATGGGTAATACTCAGGCTTAGAGAGCCTAGCAAAAGCATATGAAAAGGCTTACGGAGAGCCGATATCCAAAAGTACTATTTCCGAGTACCTACATTTCGAAGGATATACCTTCAAAAAGGCGAAACAAGTTCTTACAAGCCCAGTCCCGAGTATCGAACTAAGCTGGCAAAGATAACCAGGATGCTGTCCAACCTTGCACCAGATGAAAAGTTCTTCTCAATAGATGAGTTTGGTCCCGTATCAATAAGGATCCGAGGTGGAAAAGCGCTATATTGTAATGAGAAGATGCGAACGATACCTCAGAGACAAAAAAGCAAGGGGCGCCTTATTTGCACTGCTGCGCTAGAAGCTTCAACAAACCAGGTGACGCACTTTTATTCGAACAAGAAAGACTCGGAAGAGATGATAAAGTTATTAGAACTTTTGCTTTGCGAATACAAAATAGAAAACCGGATATATTTCTCCTGGGACGCTGCCTCGTGGCATGCGTCGAAGAAGGTTTACGAAAAAGTGGAGGAGGTAAACGATCCAACGTATAGGAAAACCCATAACACGCCGTTATACCTCATATAGGCACAAGGTCGCATTTCTTGAATGTCTGAAAGTTCAGCGTGAGTAAAGAGTCCAACTCCTTCTTGTGCGTTGTGTGTGTTTGGCTAAGGCAATCGGTAATGGC
>CAWDLA010000005.1:0-98255 GCA_963802975.1 uncultured Gammaproteobacteria bacterium | reverse complement strand
TAGAGGCGTTGCGCATTCTGCGCCATGGCCGCTCCGGTGTCGCCCGGGCCCTAGCTTACCTAGTACTACGCAGGATGGACCTGTTGCTGCTGTTCTCGCTGATCCAAGGCGGATTGCTGGGGCTGCCCAGGGACCTGGTGAACATCGCCGTCGAGCTCGCCGAGCCGGTCTGTCCGATGGATGCCAGAGCGAGGGCGGCATGAGCTTTCACGGCATTCCTCCCGCACGGCTATGCAGCAATCTTCCCCAAGCCGCAAAGAAAGCGCTTGCCAATCCGCAGAGTGCGCCAGGATGTTCTTTGGCGTCTTCGCGCGGGATCTTCCCGGGGTCTCCCGGCTACGGCGCTCGCTGTGACTTACACGGTGGTGCACCGGGGACCGGTTGAAGCCATGCTGCGGCCTTTACCCATGAAGCACGTTCGCCTGCTGCTCCTCACCGAGGACCTGCCCCAGGCGTCCCTGACCCTGGCCGAGGCGGAGAGCTTTCATGCCGACAACCGCCCGCCGGAGGAGACGGGTCTGACCGGGGTCCCGAGCCGCAGCTACAAAGAGCTGTTCAGAACGGCGCGCTCGCGGCTAGCCAAGATCAGCAAGCTGCTTCCTCGCGCGCAAGAGCCCGAGGTGGAGCTGGTCCGGGTGGTTCCGGAGAAGGAGCTCGCCCGCATCAACGATTGGCTGGGAATGATCTGGAGCGAATGTTCCCGGTACGAGGAGCAATTCCGGCGCCTGGACGACGACGAGCGCCTTATCAAGGAGCAGGAGGCGGCGCTGGCGAATTTCTCGGAGCTGAACATCGACCTTGGTATGCTGCGCAGCAAGACCCGCTTTCTCGATTTTTACGTCGGGATAGTTCCGCGGGAAAACCTGCGTCAGCTCGAGGGCGCGGTCAACCTGGCGGATCACCTGCTCTATCCATACATGACCAGCGGAGATAACGTCCATTTAGTCATAGTCGGCCCTACCGGGACCAAGGAGGCTCAGCTGACCTCGGTTCTCAACGCCGCAGGCTTTCAGCATCTCCCCGTTCCCGCGGAGCTGGACCGGGAGCCCGGGAGCAAGCGCAGAGAGCTGTCCATGAGAAGCTCGGCCATCGAGAAGGAGCGCCAGGCGCTGAACGCCCGTCTCGCCGATTGGTCAGCCGACTTCAATGACCGGCTGGACGAGGCCAGACGGGTACTGCTGTTGGCCGAGCCTTTCGTGGTCCTGGACCCCTCGATCCATAGCTTCGGCAGACTCGCATCTCTTGCGGGCTGGGTGCCCAAGCGCTCGGTAGAGGAGCTGAAGACCCGGCTGCACGAGAGCCTGGACAGCCCCTTCGCCCTGCAGAGCCGGGACCCCACACCGGACGAGCGCACCCTGGTGCCCACCGTGCCCGTGCGCAGCCGTCTGCTGCGGCCCTTCGCCCTGTTGGTCAAGCAATACGGCATCCCCCAATACGGCGAGATCGATCCGACCCCTTTGTTCGCGGTGAGCTTCCTGCTCATGTTCGGCAGCATGTTCGGGGATGTCGGCCAGGGCGCGGTCATCGCCGCCCTGGCCTGGTACCTGCGGGGCAGGCTCGGGCGCTTCTACCTCTTCGGCGTTCTGGCAGGGATCTCGTCCATTTGCTTCGGCTTTCTGTTCGGTAGCGTCTTTGGCTACGAGCACCTGTTGCCGGCCCTGTGGATGTCGCCCCTGCACGACCCCATCCTGATGCTCCAGATCGCCCTCGCCTGGGGCGTCCTGTTTCTCGTGATCGCTTGTCTGCTGGCCGTCTACAATCGGATTGCGGTCGGTAACTGGATGGGCGCGGTCTTCGGACATCACGGCCTGGTCAACCTCGCTTTCTACCTTTCGCTGGTCCGGGGCGGTTTGAATCTGGGGACCATCGGTACCTTCGGTCTCCTTCCGATGCTCCTGGTCTCGGGCTCGCTTCTGGCGCTTGCCGTCCACGGCTGGCGCCATCTCGATGCGCCGCTCGGGGAAAAGATCCTGGTCGTGTTCATCGAGACCCTGGAGACCGTCATCGGCTACGTCTCCAATACCCTGTCCTTCCTGCGCGTCGCGGCCTTCAGCCTGAATCACGTGGCCCTGGCCATCGCCGTTTTCACGCTTGCGGACATGATGGGCACCTTCGGGCACATAGTGACCATCGTCCTCGGCAACGTCTTCATGATCGTGCTCGAGGGCGGGATCGTGATGATTCAGGTGCTGCGCCTGGAGTTCTACGAGGGCTTCGCACGCTACTTCTCGGGGGACGGGCACGAGTTCGCGCCGCTGAAGCTTCGAAGGACGGCAAAGGAGCAAGAGGCGTCCTCTTAGCCGGGATTCTGTTACTGAAACCGCAGAGGCACCGAGATCGCAGAGAGAACGAAGAGCGAATGACTATGGCTTTTTTTTACCGCAGACGTGGGATGAGCGTTTGATGTGCCGATAGGTGCCTTGATCTCGACCCTCTGCGTTCTCCGCGTCTCTGCGGTAAGAGAAGACTTCAAACGCGACCCATATAGACTGAAACAAAACAGGAGCACACCATGTACTGGCTCGTAGGACTCATGTCCCTGGCCATCGTCGGCCTCATCGTTTCCGGAATCCTGCTGGAATTCCGGCCCGCCTATGCACCGCGCATTCGGCCCTGGTACAAACCGGCGATGAGCGTGCAGCTCCTGGCGTTCGTCGGCGCCCAGCTGGGTCTGCTGGTCTTCGGCGTCTCCGACGCCATGGCCGAGACCACGGAGGTCGCCGTGAGCGTCAGCGAGATCTCCACCGGCATGGGCCTGGCGATCCTGGGCGTGGGCATCCCCACCGGGCTGTCCACCATCGGCGCCGGCATCGCCGTGGGTCCCATCGGCGCAGCATCCCTGGCCGCCATCACCGAGAAGCCGGAGAACCTGGGCCGAACCCTGATCTATCTCGGGCTGGCCGAGGGGATTGCGATCTACGGCCTGGTCATCAGTATCCTGCTGCTCAACAAGATATGAACCCGAGCTCGGATAGGCGCCTTCTCGAAAAGCCGGCCATCCCGGCCGGAGCAAGACGCAATCTTCGGAGAAAAATTCGATGGCGGAACACCTCGACCAGCCCCGTACGACCCGGATGCTGTTTCTGGGCGACGATCGCCTTGGCGGACGGCTTCAGGCTCATCGGTTTCCAGACCTTTCCCAGCCCGGATCCGGGTACTGTGGACCGGGTCTTCCGCGAGCTTTTGCAGTCACGCACGAAGGCCTTCGTGATCGTCGACGACCAGATCATGAAGTCCGACATCAAGGGCTTGGCGGCGGCGCGCCGCGAAGGAGGACGAATCGTCGTCGTTTCCGTGCCACTGCTCAACGAGCCACCGCATTTAGCCAGCGAGGTCTGTGACCGCCTCGCGGCCATGTTCGGTAACGGGCTCAACTAATTCTTACTTCACGCAACGCGAGATATGAATCAGGTACAAGAGCTGGAACAGGCCATTCTGGGACGTGCCGAACGGCTCGCCGGGGAGTACCGCGAACGGGCTCAACGCAGCCGTGACGGCATCCTGCGGGAGGCGGCGGAACGGCTGCGGCTGCGCGAGCAGCGCGAAGAGACCATCGCCAAGTCCCTCGGGGAACGCAGCTTTCGCCAACAGGTGCAGGCCAGCGAGCTCAAGATGCAGAGCCAGCTCGACCTGGTTCGCTGGAATCTGGTGACGGATGTAGAGCAAAGGCTGCGCGAGCGCTTTCTGGTCTTCAGGAAGAACGAAAGCACCTATCTTGGCTGCCTCAAGTCCTATCTTTCCCACGCGGCGCGGCAGATCGAGTGCGACGAGTTGCTGGTCGAGCTCAATGCGCACGACCGGCAACAGCTTGAAGGTGAATGGGACCGGATAGCCGCCGAAGCCGCACCGGGTAAGACCCTGCGTCTGACTCCGGAGCCCATTGACAGCCTGGGAGGCTTGCGGGTAACGAGCGCGGACAATCGCATTCGCGTCGACCACAGCTTCGAAGGCCGGCTGGAGCGCCTGCGCAGCGACATCCAACAAGTCATCCTCGAGCGGCTGCTGCCGGTCGGTTTGGAAACCGGCAATCTATTCAGCGGATAAGCACATGAGCGAGAGCACAAGGGTCGGGGTCGTCCGCGACATCAACGGCCCGATCGTCACCATCGATCTGCCGGGCGCGCGCAACGGCGAGCAGGTGAAGATCGGTGAGCTGGGGCTGTTCGGCGAAGTCATCTCCCTGAGCGGAAGCCAGGCGGTCGTCCAGACCTACGAGTCCACCGACGGCGTGCGCCCGGGCGAGCCCGCCATGGGCCTGGGTTGGCCCCTGTCCGTGGAGCTGGGCCCCGGACTGCTCGGCGGGATCTTCGACGGCGTGCAGCGCCCGTTGGAGAAAATCGCCCTGGAATCCGGAGACTACATCCGCCGCGGCCTGGACATACCCGCCCTCGACCGCAGCCGCATCTGGGACTTCGCGCCGAACAGCGAGCTGGAGCCGGGCACAAAAATTGGCGCCGGCACGGTGCTCGGTACCGTGCAGGAGACCCAAACCATCCAGCACAGGATCCTGGTGCCCCCGGGGATGTCGGGCGAATTGGAAGAGATCGCCCCCGCGGGCGATTACGACCTGGAGGCCACCATCGCCCGAATTCGCGATCAACGGGGGAGCAGCCAAAGGCTCCGACTCTACCACCGCTGGCCCGTTCGCAAACCAAGGCCCTATTCCAAGCGCGACGACGGAGTCTCGCCCTTGATCACCGGACAGCGGGTCATCGACACCTTCTTCCCCCTGCTCAAGGGGGGCAAGGGAGCGGTACCCGGCCCCTTCGGTGCCGGCAAGACCGTGGTGCAGCAGCAGATCGCCCGCTGGTCCAACGCGGATATCGTCATCTACGTGGGCTGCGGCGAGCGCGGCAACGAACTGGTGGACGTGCTGGAGAGCTTCCCCAAGCTCGACGATCCCTACACCGGGCGCAAGCTCATGGAGCGCACCCTGCTGGTGGCCAACACCTCCAACATGCCGGTCGTGGCGCGGGAGGCCTCGGTCTACGTCGGAATGACCATGGCCGAGTACTACCGCGACATGGGCTACGACGTGGTCATGCTGGCCGACTCCACCAGCCGCTGGGCCGAGGCCCTGCGCGAGGTCTCCGGCCGCCTGGGCCAGATGCCGGTGGAGGAAGGCTACCCGGCCTATCTGGCGTCGCGCCTGGCGGCGGTCTACGAGCGCGCCGGACGGGTCAAACCCATGGCGCGGCTCTGGCTCCGTGACCCTGATCGGCGCCGTCTCCCCGCCCGGCGGCGACTTCTCCGAGCCGGTGACCAGCCACACCAAGGACATCATCGAGACCTTCTGGGCCCTGTCGAAGGAGCTTGCCGATGCGCGCCACTACCCCTCCATCGACTGGGTGACCAGCTTCTCCAGCCACGTCGGCACCGCCGCCGAGTGGTGGTCCAGGGAGATCGACCGCAACTGGGAGAAACGCCGCGGCCAGGCGTTGGCCCTGCTGGCCCGGGATGCCGAGCTCTCGCGCATCGTCAACCTGGTCGGACCCGAGGCCCTCTCCGACGCCCAACGCTGGGAGCTGGAGGGCGCCGCTCTGATGAAGGAGGCCGTGCTGCAGCAGAGCGCCTTGGACGAGGTGGATACCTTCTGCTCCCCCCAGAAGCAGTTCGCGCTGCTGGATCTGGCGCATCTCATCTACAAGCGGGGCGTGGCCCTGATCGAGCTCGGCGTGCCGGTGCAGGAGTTGCAGAGCCTGCCCCTGCTGGCCAAGGCGCGGCGCTGCAAGTCCATGTACAGCAGCGATCAGCTCGAAAAGATCGCCGAGCTGCGCGCGGACGTGGAGCAGGAGCTCGAAAGCATTCGGCTCGAGTACGCCAAGCATGGGGAGCAGCTCGATGAGCGTCAAAGAGTATCGTACCGCCTGTGAGGCCCGCGGCGGCCTGCTCGTGGTGAAAGACACGCCGGGCATCGCCTTCGGCGACCGGGTGCAGATCCAGGACCACACCGGCTCTAAACGCAACGGTCAGGTCATTCGTGCGTCCGACGAAGACGTGCTGGTCCTGGTGTTCGAGGGTACGGACGACCTGGACCTGGAAACCACCTGGGTGCGTTTCCTGGACGAGCCCGTGGAGATCACCCTGTCCCCGGAGATCCTGGGCCGCGTGCTTCAACGGCATCGGGAGAGCCCAGGGACGAACGCCCGCCCATCGTTTCCAGCCTGCGCCGCCCCGTCGGCGGCTCTGCCATCAACCCGGCGGCGCGCAACTATCCACGGGAGTTCATCCAGACCGGCATCTCCACCATCGACGGTCTCAACTCCCTGGTGCGCGGTCAGAAGCTGCCGATCTTCTCCGGCTCCGGCCTGCCCCACAACCGGCTCGCCGCCCAGATCGTGCGCCAGGCCAAGCTGGTGGACGAGGATTCCAGCTTCTCCATCGTCTTCGCCGCCATGGGCGTGTCCTATGCCGACGCCAAGTTCTTCCAGGACGAGTTCGCCACCTCCGGTGTGCTGCGCAACGTGGTCATGTTCATCAACCTGGCCGACGACCCGCCGGTGGAGCGCCTGACCCTGCCCCGCGTGGCCCTGACCGCGGCCGAATACCTGGCCTTCGACCTGGACCGCCACGTCCTGGTGGTCATGACCGACATGACCTACTATGCCGAGGCCCTGCGCGAGGTGGCCACCGCCAAGGGCGACGTGCCGGCCCGCAAGGGCTATCCCGGCTACCTGTACTCGGACCTGGCGGAGATCTACGAGCGCTGCGGGCGCATCCACGACCGCCACGGCTCCATCACCATGATGCCCGTGGTGTCCATGCCCTCGGACGACATCACCCACCCGATCCCGGACCTCACCGGCTACATCACCGAGGGCCAGATCGTGCTGTGCCGGGAGCTGCACAACCAGGGCGATCTACCCGCCGGTGCACATCTCCCCTTCCCTGTCGCGCCTGATGAAGGACGGCATCGGCAAGGACGACACCCGGGAGGATCACCCGCGGGTCGCCAGCCCAGCTCTACGCCCTCTACGCGCGGGCCCTGGAGACGCGCAACCTGGCGTCCATCATCGGTGCCGACGAGCTGTCCGAGCGCGACCGCCGTTACCTGCAGTTCGCCGAGCGCGTTCGACAAGCGCTTCGTGGGGCAAGGAGATGCGGAGGACCGCAGCATCGAGGCGACCCTGAACCTCGCCTGGGAGCTCATGTCCTCGTTCCCGCGGGACATGCTCACGCGGGTGAGCGAGACGGACCTGGCGAAGTACTATCAGGGGACGGAATGAAGAGGGGTCCGCAAACGGACGCAAACGTTTCGGACAACACGGAGGTTGAGCCAGGCGCCGTTTGCCGTAACCCAACGAATGCCTCGGCCTGAGCTCAGGCGTTCATTTGCGAACCAGAACCACTGATGCCCCAACAACTCATCAAAGTCCCCCCGACCAAGAACACGCTCCTGGACCTGAAGAAGCAAGTCCAGTTCCTGGAAGACGGACACGACCTCCTGGAGCGCAAGCGCGAGCTACTCACGCGACTGGTCTACGAGCGAATCGGCGAGTACCGCCGGCTGCGGGAAGAGGCCCATCAGATGCTCGAAGGGGCCTACCGCTGCCTGAGCATCACCCATCTACGCATGGGCAGCCGGGGAATCCACCAAGCCGCCTTGGGTGCCGAACCGGCCCTCGCGGTGGACATACTGCCGCGGCGCAGCCTGGGCATTGAGTATCCGGCGGTCACCGCACAGCGGCTCCCGCTCAACCCCGTCGGACTCCTGGGAACCGACGCCAGCTTCGACAACACCAGGGGTCACCTCGCTGATTTGGCCGTGGTGCTGGCTCGGCTCGGCGAGGTAGAGATCGCCCTGCATCGGCTATTGGAAGAGCAGCGCAAGGCTCAGAAACGGGTCAACGCCCTCAAGTACAACATCATCCCCCGCTATCGCCGGACCATCCATTTCATCCAGTCCGCCCTCGAGGAAGAGGAGCGCAACACCCTTTTCCAAGTGAAGCTGCTGCGGGAGCGGAAAACGGGCTGATTCCTGGAGATCGCGTCACTCTGCAGCCTTATTCGCGAACGCAGGCCTTATCGCGACAACTGATCAAGAATGCCGAACAGCGCCTGATTGATGCGCACATAGTCCCGCTCAGTCGCCGCGAGCATGCGTTCGGCGTCTTGGACATAGGGACCGGTGACTATCTCATCGGCACAGTTGGCGACGAGGTCCACGACGCTTGCGGGCGTCGACTCCAAGTGGAACTGCAGCCCGAGCACCCTCTTGTCGTAGAGGAAAGCCTGGTGCTCGCAGCCCTCGCTGCGCGCCAGATGTACGGCGCCCTCCGGTAAGTCGAAGGTATCCCCATGCCAGTGAAAGACCTCGAACCGATGCGGCAGAAAAACCATCAACCTCGATGCCTGTCCTTCCTCCGTAACCTCGATCGGAAACCATCCAATCTCCCTGTGCTCTTGACGATACACCCTCGCACCCAGGGCGTCGGCAATGAGCTGCGCACCGAGGCAGACCCCGACGACGGTCTTGCCGCCGTCGATAGTCTCACGCAGAAATCTCTTCTCCCGCGACAGCCAGGGATACCCGGCCTCGTCATGGATGCCCATGGGGCCGCCCATGACGACCAGCCAATCAAAAGCATCCGGATCCGGTAGGTCCGCGTCCACGAACAGGGGCGTAGTCGTAACCGAATGCCCCTTGTGGGTGGCCCAATCGCCGATGCCCGCAGGTCCCTCGAAAGGTACGTGTTGCAGAGCATGAATACGCATGAATCAACAACTCCCCTACCGTTGTGTACTAGCAACCCGGGTCTTCCACATCGAGCCTCGCCCTGCTCTTGTTCCATGCCTCCGCCCGAAACAGCCCGATCAGTGTCTTGGCGTCCTTGATGGTACCGTCGAGGCACCACTCCAACGCCCGCTGCAGAGGTATCCAATGAATCTCGATGACCTCGTGGGCCTCGTGACTCTGAGTAGCGGGTTGGAGGTCGCGGGCCAGGTAAAGAGAGATGACCTCGGTCAGTACGCCGGGGGAACTGAGCATGGAGCCCAAATCTGTCCAATCGTCCGACTCGACTCCGGCCTCCTCGATGAGCTCACGGCTCGCCGTGCCGGAGGGCGTCTCGCCGGGGTCGATCTTTCCGGCGGGCAGCTCCCAAAGCCAGCCGCCGGCCGCGTAGCGGTACTGGCGCAGCAGGCAGACCCGCTCCTGCGCGTCCAAGGCGACGACAGCCGCGCCGCCGGGGTGGCGGATGATCTCCAGTTCTACTGACTCGCCGTTTGGCAGCTCGACGGCCTCCAGCCCCAGGTCGATGACCTTGCCTTGATAGACTGGTCGGCGTTGTATTTCTCGATCCCCTGTCACCCTTCGTCTCCTAAATGGAAGCCTGTATGCACGGGCCTTAAACTATACCTCAGAATAGGTAGGCCACCGCACCCGGCGCTGACCTACCTGCTCTGAGCTGAGGAACCAATCGCTTGAAACA
Source organism: uncultured Gammaproteobacteria bacterium (assembly GCA_963802975.1). Taxonomy (GTDB): domain Bacteria; phylum Pseudomonadota; class Gammaproteobacteria; order Chromatiales; family Chromatiaceae; genus Thiosymbion. Next base: position 88,824 of record CAWDLA010000005.1, on the reverse strand, counting down.
AGACAGTCTGGTCATCGCGCTTACCTTCGGCGCTTACTTCGGGCTCATGCTCGCCATCGGCTGGTACGCCTACCGGCGCACGACGAATCTCTCCGACTTCATCCTCGGTGGGCGCAGTCTCGGCAGCGGCACCGCGGCATTGAGCGCCAGCGCCTCGGACATGAGCGGCTGGCTGCTGCTCGGTCTGCCGGGCTTCGCCTATGCCGCAGGACTCGAGTCCCTCTGGCTGGCTGGAGGTCTGCTGCTGGGCACCTGGCTCAACTGGCGTCTGCTCGCAGCCCGGCTGCGTCTGTTCAGCGAGGCTTACGGCGATGCCCTCACGCTGCCGGAGTTCTTCGCCAACCGCTTCAGAGACGAGAGCGGCTGGCTGCGCGGTATCAGCGCCTTCTTCACCCTGCTCTTCTTCCTGCTCTACACCGGCTCCGGGCTGGTGGCCGGCGGCAAGCTGTTCGAGGCCGTGTTCGGACTACCCTACATCTGGGCGGTAGCGGCGGGCGCATTGGCCATCCTGCTCTACACCGCCGTCGGCGGTTTCCTCGCCGTCTCTTGGACCGATGTCGTCCAGGGTCTGCTGATGGCCGCGGCCCTGGTTGCCGTGCCGCTGATGGCCTTCTCCGACGCGGGCAGCTTCGAAAAGGTTATCGATTCGCTCGACCCCCACCTGCTCGACCCGCTCACGGGTGCTGACGGGACGGCACTGGGTCTCATCGGGATCCTTTCGCTCGCCGCCTGGGGGCTGGGATACTTCGGTCAGCCCCATATCCTGGCACGCTTTCAGGCCATCCATTCGGTCGGCGACGTACCGCGCGCCCGGCTCATCGCGCTCTCCTGGGTTGCGATTACCCTGACCGGCGCGGTCCTCGCGGGGCTCGCCGGCATCCTGCTCGTTGATCCCCCGTTGGTGCAGGCGGACCGCGAGAAGGTCTTCATCGAGCTGGTGAATCTTCTTTTTCACCCGGTGGTGGCCGGCATCTGTCTTGCCGCAATCCTGGCGGCGGTCATGAGCACAGCCGACTCGCAGCTGCTGGTCTCCTCCTCCACCTTCACCGAGGACTTCTACCGCAGTGCGCTGCGGCGCGAGGCCGGCCCGCAGGAGCTCGTCGCCGTTGGGCGGGGAGCCGTGGTGGTGCTTGCGGGCCTGGCGTTCATTATCGCCTTGGACCCCAAGACCATGGTCCTGGACCTGGTGGGATACGCCTGGGCCGGATTCGGGGCGGCGTTCGGACCTGTGCTGATTCTATCGCTGTACTGGGCGCGCATGACACGGCGAGGCGCTCTCGCCGGCGTTCTGACCGGCGGCATCACCGTGGTGGCCTGGAAGCAGCTCGAAGGCGGCCTGTTCGATCTCTACGAGATCGTCCCCGGGTTTCTGCTCTCGCTGCTTGCCATCTGGATCGCCAGCATGAGCGATTCGACGCCCCGGATCGAGCTTGAAGCAGACTTCAAGAGGGCTCTGGGTTCCGGAGGAAAAAGTCCTCTCGGCGTTGCCTGATTGGTGGGCATCGTTCGGTAACTGGCCGAAATCTCGTCGAGAAAGCCTCCCGGAATGCGGTAACCTTATTTCAACTTCTCGGAAATACACTATGCGCAGGTTGAATTTTTCCCCTAACACAGGGAGTTGAGTACCATGACCAACGTTCTTGTCGTCGATGACGAGCCAGATATCCGTGAAGTGATCCGATTTGCCCTCGAGGGGGCGGGATTCGGCGTGCTCGAAGCCGGCCACGCGGATGAAGCCCGAAAGCTCATGGCATCCGACAACCCGGATCTGCTGCTGCTCGATTGGATGCTCCCGGGACGCTCCGGACTGGAGCTGGCCCAGCAGATCAAGCAGAACGCAAACACGCGCTCCATTCCCATCATCATGGTGAGTGCCAAGGGCGAAGAGGAGGACCGGATCAAGGGACTGGACACGGGCGCCGACGACTACATCGCCAAGCCCTTTTCTCCGCGCGAGATGGTGGCTCGGGTCAACGCCGTGCTCAGGCGTGTGAAGCCCGACGAGCTCGCCGACGAGATCGAGATCGGCGGGCTGCACATCGATAACCTCAGCCACCGCGTCAGCGCCAACGGCAAACGCATCGACATTGCCCCGACGGAGTACCGGCTGCTGCATTTCTTCATGACACACGCCGACCGGGCATTCACCCGATCCCAGCTTCTCGACCAAGTCTGGGGAGACCAGGTCTACGTAGAGGAGAGAACCGTCGACGTGCACGTTCGCCGCCTGCGCAAGGCCCTGGAGATCACCAATCACGACTGCATGTTGCAGACGGTTCGCGGCGTCGGCTACCGCTTTTCGAACAAGGAATGAGACCCGGCGGGGCCAGGTTTACATGCGTCAATCCCTTCTCTTCGAGGTCTATTTCCTACTTGCCTCAGTTGCCGGCGCCCTGTTTCTGAACTGGTTGGGCCTCAGTCCGGTCTTGATCGCGCTCCTCACCCTTCTACCCTATTTCGGGCGCAACCTCTACTACCTGGTCCGCCTGGCGGTGCTCATCCACCGCCATCACCGCATGGTCCCGCCTTTTCCACTGGGGCTCTGGGGCGAAATCTACCGTGCCGTTGCGCAGTACCAGCAACGAGGGCGCAAGCGCCGCAAGCGCCAGATTCGGTTCGTGCGGCGCTTCCGCGAAGCGGCGGTCTCGGTTCCAGACGCCCTGGTTATCCTCGACAAGCAGAGACGCATCGAATGGGCCAATCCCGCGGCATCGGTCCTGATGAACGTCTCATGGCCCCGCGACGACGGCAAACGTCTGACCGAGATCCTGCAGCACGAGCGGATCGACGAGCTCATCGACGCGGGTGATTACACCAGGCCCACGGAGATGGCATCCGCGCACAACCGTGCCCTCATGCTCTCCCTTCGCGTTACCCCTTTCGGTGAGCGCAAACGCCAGCGCCTGGTCGTGGCCCGCGACGTCACCAAGGTCTTTCACCTCAACCTGATCCGCCGCGACTTCGTAGCCAACGCCTCTCACGAGTTGCGCACACCTCTGACGGTAATCGCCGGATTCCTGGAGAACCTGGTCGATTCACCGCTCACGCCGGATAACCATCGACGGCCCATGGACCTGATGTTCAACCAAACCGAGCGCATGCGCTCCATCGTCGATGATCTGCTCACACTCTCGCGCCTGGAGATGGAGGACCGATCCCCCGAAATCGAGCCGGTGGATGTGCCCGACGAGCTTTGCCTGGTCATCGACGAGGCGCGGGTGCTCAGCGGCGGTCGGCATGAGCTAATCACCGATATTGCGCCGGACCTGCTCTTGACCGGCAACGCGGTCGAGCTGCGCAGTGCCTTCTCCAACCTGGTATTCAACGCCGTAAAGCACACCCCCGAGGGAAGCCGCATCTGGATCAGCTGGCGGGACGACGAGCGCGGCCCGGTGTTCTCCGTCCGGGACAATGGTGAGGGGGTGGAGCCCGCGCATGTGCCGCGGCTGACGGAGCGCTTCTATCGCGTCGACAAGGCGCGCTCACGCGCTTCGGGGGGCACCGGGTTGGGGCTGGCAATCGTCAAGCACGTGCTGAACCGGCACGACGCGCGGCTGATTATCGAGAGCGAGATGGGACAGGGAAGCACCTTCACTTGCCGCTTTCCCGAGGGCACCGGAATTGCGCGCCAGCGAGCCCACCCGCGTGGGCGAGCCCTGGGGCAGCTCGGCTGAGAAGGCGGAGAACCGTCCCTAGGAGCCTGTCCGACTTGCGCGTTCGCGGCGAGGGATCGCGGGGCCGAGACCGATTTTTCCCGCGATCGAGGCGAATAGCCTGCTTTATATAACAAGATCGAGGGGGGAATCGGGCCGGCATCCGTGAATGCGCAGTAGGACGGTCGTACGTCGGACAGGCTCCTAGAGCGGCCCCCCGCCCCCTTCAGACAGCAGCAGATCAGGCGGCGGTTCCAGTAGCGGCCTTTGGTGCTGCCGCCGCCTCTTGGGCGACAAAGGCGAGGTTGACCCGGTCCCGCAGCTCCTTGCCCGGTTTGAAGTGCGGCACGTACTTTCCGGCAAGGGCGACCGAATCTCCCGTCTTGGGGTTACGGCCGATGCGCGGCGGGCGGTAGTGCAGAGAAAAGCTGCCGAAACCGCGGATCTCGATACGCTCTCCCGCGGCAAGTGCATTGCTCATTTGCTCCAGCACGCACCTGACCGCCAGCTCCACGTCTTTATACGCCAAGTGGCCTTGCTCGGCTGCCAGTTGCTCAATCAGCTCCGATTTGGTCATCTTTCTTATTCCGCGGACAGAGTACGCGGCCCGCCGCTCGGGCGGGCCGACCATTCGAGGGGGAAGCTCAATCGTTCTGAGTCTCTCCCATTTGTTGCTTGAGAATATCGCCGAGCGTAGCGGTGCCCGCTTGCGAATCGCGTGAGTAACCCTTGATAGCAGCACTCTCCTCGTCCATATCCTTGGCCTTGATGGACAACGACAGGGTGCGGTTCTTGCGGTCGACGCCGACGAACTTGGCCTCGATCTCGTCGCCGGCCTTGAGCACTGCGCGGGCATCCTCCACCCGGTCGCGGGAGATCTCGGAGGCGCGCAGGTAACCCTCGACACCTTCCGCCAGCGCGACGGTCGCACCCTTGGCGTCCACCTCCGTGATGGTGCCGGTGACGATGCTGCCCTTCTCGTTGATGGCCACGAAGGAGGAGAAGGGATCCTTGTCCAGCTGCTTGACGCCCAGCGAGATGCGCTCGCGCTCGGGATCGACGGACAGCACCACGGTCTCGAGCTCGTCGCCCTTCTTGTAGCGGCGCAGGGCCTCCTCGCCGGGCTCGTCCCAGGAGATGTCGGACAGGTGCACCAGACCGTCGATTCCGCCGTCCAGACCGATGAAGATACCGAAGTCGGTGATGGACTTGATCTTGCCGCTGACGTGATCGCCCTTGTTGAAGTTGACGGCGAACTCGTCCCAGGGATTCGTCTGGCACTGCTTGATGCCGAGGGAGATGCGGCGGCGCTCCTCGTCGATATCGAGCACCATGACCTCCACCTCGTCGCCCAGCTGACGACCTTGCTGGGGTGGATGTTCTTGTTGGTCCAGTCCATCTCGGAGACGTGAACCAGGCCCTCGACGCCCTCCTCGATCTCCACGAAGCAGCCGTAGTCGGCGATGTTGGTGACCTTGCCGAACACACGGGTGCTTTCCGGATAGCGCCGCGAGATGTTGACCCAGGGATCCTCGCCCATCTGCTTGAGGCCCAGGGAGACACGCTGGCGCTCGCGGTCGAACTTGAGCACCTTGACCTCGATCTCGTCGCCGATCTCCACCACCTCGGAGGGGTGCTTGACGCGGCGCCAGGCCATGTCGGTGATGTGCAGCAGACCGTCGATGCCGCCCAGATCGACGAAGGCGCCGTAATCGGTGAGGTTCTTGACGATACCCTTGATCTCCATGCCCTCCTCCAGCTTCTCGAGCAGCGCCTCGCGCTCGGCGCTGTACTCCTCTTCCACCACCGCGCGGCGGGAGACCACCACGTTGTTGCGCTTGCGGTCCAGCTTGATGACCTTGAACTCGAGCTCCTTGCCTTCCAGGTAGCTGGTATCGCGCACCGGGCGCACGTCCACCAGGGAGCCGGGCAGAAAGGCGCGGATGCTGCCCAGGTCGACCGTGAAGCCACCCTTGACCTTGCCGTTGATCATGCCCTTGACGGTATCGCTCGCCTCGAACGCCTTCTCCAGGAACTCCCAGGCCGCATGACGCTTGGCCTTTTCCCGCGACAGGCGGGTGGCGCCGAAGCCGTCCTCGACCGCGTCGAGGGCAACCTCGACCTCGTCGCCGACGGCGACCTCGAGCCCGCCCTCGGCGTCGAAAAACTGGTTCTTGGGGATGATGCCTTCCGACTTGAGGCCCGCGTTAACGACCACGGCGTCGGAGGTGATGTCCACCACAGTGCCGGTGACGATGGTTCCGGGCTGTAGCTGGGTGTTGGAGAGACTCTGTTCGAAGAGTTCGGCAAAGCTTTCGGTCATGTGTTTAAGGTTTCCTGACGCGGCGCGTTGACTTGTCCCTTCCGGGCCAAGGGCTTGGGTTAAAAAAAGGCCCGCCGTATGTCGGCTGACCAGTTGGAGTCGGGCGACCGACTGCGTCGGTACGATGGCCCGAAACTAAGAAACCGCTGACAAATCAGCGGTTTCAAGCGTCCTGCAGGCCCCGGTCCCGGGTCCGTCAGACGCCGACCTCAATCGGCCGAATCCGGGAAGACGCGCCTAATCGCTTCCAGGACCCGGTCGAGCACCTCCTCGATCGACATGGAGGTGGTATCCACCAAGAGCGCCCCGTCAGGCGCCTTGAGCGGTGCCACGGAACGGTTGCTGTCGCGCTCGTCGCGCTCGCGAATCTCCGTGACAAGTTGCGAAAGGCTAACATCCAATCCCTTTTGTTTCAACTGTTTATAACGTCGTTGGGCACGTTCCTCGGCACTGGCGGTGAGAAAGATCTTCAGCGGCGCATCGGGAAATACGACGGTTCCCATGTCGCGCCCGTCGGCAATCAGTCCCGGAGGTCTGGCCGCCTCCCGTTGCCATGCGAGCAGCTTCTCACGTACGGATCCGTGCGCCGCCACGCGGGATGCAGCGTCTCCCGCTGTCTCGGTGCGTATGGCGTCGGATACGTCCTCTGCGTCCAAGAGCACCCGGTTTTCCCGGAACTCGACGTTCAGCTTTGAGGCCAGCCGCGCCAGGTCGTCCTCCGCATTCAGGTCGAGTCCCCGGCGCTGGGCGGCCAAACCAAGCACCCGGTAGAGGGCGCCACTGTCCAGGCAGCACCATCCCAGGCGCTGCGCCACCAGCTCCGCAATCGTGCCCTTGCCGGTCCCGGACGGACCGTCGATCGTGACTACTGGCGTCATGTCTTCTGCTCCTCGATGCCGAGCCCGACCTCGGCTGCCAGGGCGGCGAAACCCGGAAAAGAGGTGTTCACGTTGGCGCAGTCACCAATACGGATGCCAGCCTCAGCCCTGCAGACCGGCGATTGCGAAAGACATGGCGATACGATGATCCCCGCGGCTGTCCACCAGGCCACCGCCGAGGTCACCGCCACGAATCCTGATGCCATCGGCACGGGGCTCGGCTTCCACACCGAGGGCAGCGAGGCCCTCCGCCATGACCTTTATACGGTCACTCTCCTTCACCCGCAGCTCTTGCGCGCCACTGAGGAGCGTTTCCCCTCGGGCGCAGGCGGCAGCGATGAACAGGGCCGGAAACTCGTCGATGGCCAGCGGCACCTGCGCCTGCGGAATCCGGATGCCTCTCAGCGCGGCCGAGCGCACGCGCAGGTCTGCAACCGGCTCGCCACCGGCGTCCCGGGGATTGAGGATCTCGATGTCCGCGCCCATGTCGCGCAAGATGTTCAGTACGCCAATACGGGTGGGATTGACGCCTACGTGCTCCAGCGTAAGGTCCGAGCCCGGCGCAATGCTCGCACCCACCAGGAAAAAGGCGGCGGAGGAGATATCACCCGGGACGTCGAGCCGGCAGCCGCTCAGGTGTCCGCCTCCTCTGATGCACACCCGAGGCCCGTCGCGGTGAAGCGCGTAGCCGAAGCCCGTGAGCATTCGCTCCGTATGGTCCCTGGTCGTTGCGGGCTCGGTGACGCAGCTGGTGCCAGACACATAGAGAGCGGCAAGCAACAAACAGGACTTGACCTGGGCGCTGGCGACGGGCATTTCGTAATCGATCGGATGCAAGTAACTCACCGGCTCGATGCGCAGGGGCGCGGTGCCCTGCTCTGTGGTCCCTATGTGGGCACCCATCTCGGACAGGGGGTCAGTGACCCGCCGCATAGGGCGCTTGCTCAGCGAGGCGTCCCCCACCAAGGTGCTGGCGAAACGCTGTCCGGAAAGCAGGCCGGAGAGCAGCCGCATGGAGGTGCCGGAGTTACCCAGATCCAAGTCCGAGGATGGCGGGCGCAAGCCATGCATTCCAACCCCGTCGATACGCACATGCCCGGCGTCGGGCCCGTCGATCGGCACCCCCATGCACCGAAACGCCCGCAGGGTCGCCAGGCTGTCCTCGCCTTCCAGGAATCCGGAGATCTCGGTCACTCCGTCGGCGATCGCACCCATCATGACGGCACGATGAGAGATCGACTTGTCCCCGGGCACGCGGATGCGGCCGCAAAGACTGCCACCCGGCGTCACATCGAAGCTCAAGTCCTTAGCCGCGCTCAATATACCTGCCTGCTGTGGTGACCCCGAGGAATGGAAGCGGCGCAGTTTAGCCACCCCGCATTCGGCTGTAAATACTCGGCTTTCTTTTCTACGGCCCGGGTTTAGAATGCTCGCCAGTCAACAATGTCCAAGCGAGGTTCCCAGTGGAAGAGAGAAACGTCGACGTCGCCATCATCGGGTCCGGCACTGCCGGTCTCAACGCCATGGGTCAGGTCCGCAGGGCCAAGAAGTCCTTTGTGCTCATCAACGGCGGCGAGCCCGGCACCACCTGCGCCCGCGTCGGCTGCATGCCGTCCAAGGCCATGATCCAGGTCGCGGAGGACTACCACCGCCGAACCCACCTGGGGAAGTACGGCGTCGACGGACATCAGGAGATGACGCTGGACGTCGCCGAGGCGATGGAGCACGTCCAAGATCTGCGGGACACCTTCGTCGACCGGGTGCTGGGCAACTCCACCGACAATATGCCGCCGGACCTCTTCCTCCAGGATTACGCCCGGTTCGTCGAGCCCACCTTGCTGGACGTCGCCGGACAGCGCATTCGCGCCACGAGCATCGTGATCGCCACCGGCTCGCGCCCCTTGGTCCCGGGGCCCTGGAAGGCCTTCGGCGAGCGGGTGCTCACCACCGACGAGCATCTTCGAGCTGGAAGACCTGCCGGCATCCGTGGCGGTGATCGGCCTGGGCACCATCGGCCTGGAGCTGGGCCAGAGCCTGCACCGGTTCGGCGTCGATGTCACCGGCTTCGATCAGCTGGACACCATCGCCGGTGCGCAGGACCCGGAGGTGTCTAAATCCGCCATCGAGCTCCTGGGCAAGGAGTTTCCCATCCACCTGGGCCAGGCCGCAGAGATCGCCGAGGAAGGCGACAAGCTGCGTGTCAGTGCCGGGGAGGTCAGCGTGCTGGTGGACCGGGTACTGTGCAGCATCGGCCGGGTCCCGAACGTCGAGAACCTCGGCTTGGAGAACCTGGGCGTGACCTTGGACGCCCGCGGCATCCCGGAGTACGACCGCAACAGCATGCAGGTGGGCGACCTTACGATCTTCATCGCCGGCGACGTGAACGGCGAGCGCCAGATCCTCCACGAGGCCGGCGACGAGGGCAAGATCGCCGGCTACAACGCGGCCCGCGACGAGATCTCCTCCTTCCGCCGCAAGGTCCCGCTGTTCATCAACTTCTGTGACCCCAACATCTGCGCCGTAGGTGCACGCTGGAACGATCTGGACCCGGAGACGACCGCTGTTGGCCAGATCAACTTCGCGCCCGTGGGCCGCGCCCTGATCATGGGCAAGAACCGGGGCGTGCTGCGGGTCTACGGAGACAAGAAAAGCGGGCGCATACTGGGCTCGGAGATGATCGGTCCCAAGGGGGAGAATCTGGCCCACCTGCTGTGCTGGTGCATCACGCAGGGGCTGACCGTCGGGCAGCTGCTGCGCATGCCCTTCTACCACCCGGTCATCGAGGAGGCGTTGCAGGCCGCGCTGTACGATCTCTACAGCAAAGTCGAGGCCAAGAACGAAGGGCTGACGGAGCTGGAACCGATCTGAGCCCTCCTTGTTCCTTTTTCCACCTCAGCTTAGACAATGCCCCTGAACATACGACTGGAGACCACCGCCCCGGGACAAGGTCTATTCCGGATTGCGGGCTTCCAAGCCCCCGGGGACGACCAAGAGCTGGCGATACAGCGAAACCTCGACGATAGGTATCTCGGGGAGGGGCAGGCTTGGCAGGTCACCCCCCATTGGCATCGGCTGCCGGGAGTGGTGGCGGGGGACGGCGAGCTGAGTGTGCATGCGGGGCCGCAGATCATCGATCCGGTAGCCGCGGCCTCCCACATGGCGCTGCGGGTCCTGGTACGGCGGGGTGCAGCAGAGGAATCCGGCGTCTTGCGCATCACCGGGCATCTGCTCGGCTCACCCGCCGCCCGCGGGACCGGCAACTCCGATCCGCTGCTCGCTGAGGTCACGGAGCCCGATCTGGAGCTGGACCTCGAGCTGTTTGGCGAGCGTCGCGAGCCACCTCCCGAGCCGCCCACGCCAAGCCGCCGCGTCGTCGGTCCGCTTGCGGCCCTGTTGCTACTGGTGCTGATCGTCGGTGCCGGGATCGGCGTTTGGCAGCTCGGTTGGCTCGACAGATGGATCGTTCGGGAAACGCCGCCGGAATCCCTGGTGGAGCCTGTCCCTGACCAAGTTGCCGCGGAAACCGGCCTGACCCCGGAAACCGCAGCCCGGGAACCGCCCGCGCCACCGAGAGCGGAATCGTCGGCGGTCGGCGCAAAATCTGTACCGTCCGCAGGCGACGAACCGGAGGTCTTGCGCGGGATCGAGCTCGCCCGAGCTTTTCTGGCAGCGAATCCTACACCCGAGGAGATTCAGGCCCAGGCCGAGCGCCGGGAGCAGGTCACGGACTGCGATGCCGCGATGGTCCTCTACAACCGCGCGGCACAAGCCGACCCCCGGCTCGCAGCATCCCTCGCCAACCGACTCGACCCTCAGGGCTTCGCCGCCGGAGGCTGCATCCAGGCTCCCGACACCACGGCCGCATCTCTGTGGTATCGGGAGGCCGCCGATGCCGGAGATCCCGCAGCACAGCGGCGGCTCGGTCAGCTCCTCATCGCCAGCGAGAGCTCCGGCCCGCTGTTCGAAGACGGCGTGCGTTTACTGCGCCGTGCAGCGCAGTCGGGAGATCGGGAGGCGAAGGATCTTCTTGTCAGACTCGGCAAGCTGTAGGGGCCGGGCAACGGCGATCCGGAAAGACAGAACCGGCAGGGAGACACAGTATCACCATGAACATTAAGTATCTGTTTTTAGCGCATGATAATTAAGTTTTTTTATTTCCTACTTCTTTCCCTTTGTGCGCTCGTCGGTCCTTTCGCGGCGGCCTCCGCCGCAGAGCCCCTGCTGCAGCCCGGCAAAAAGTCGCTCTACCAGCGCGTCCTCACCCGCCCGGGAGCCGAGCTGTTCTCTGCACCCGAGGCGAAGGACGGCAAGCTCATCGATGCCTTCAGCCGTTTCTACCTGTACGCGGACCAGGATAAGGACGGGAAACGTTGGCTGCAGGTGGGCGTGGACACCCGCGGCGGTACCTCAGGCTGGGTCGCGGCGGATCAGACCGTCCCGTGGAAGCAACAGCTGACCCTGGGCTTCACGAACCCGGCGGCACGTAACCGCATGCTGTTCTTCAGCTCCGCCGATGACCTGAAGCAGATGCTGGCACTGGATAATCCGGCCGAGGTCATGACCCCCTTGGTGAAGAAAATCGAGCAGGGAGGTCAGGATAAGCGGGTCGTCGCGATAGAGCCGGACAAGTTCGTCGACATCAACGATCAGTTCTACTTGCTGCCGATCTTGGACTTCGACGAGATCTACACGACCGCGGGACACCAAATGAAGACCCTGCAGGTGGCCTCCGTTACCAAGCAGGAGCCACCCGCGCGGGCACCAGAGCCCGCCCCTTCCCCCGTGACCCTGCTGGAGAGCTTCCGGGCGGCGGTGGTCTTCGTCATCGACTCGACCATCTCAATGCGCCCGTACATCGAGGAGACCAAGAAGGCCGTCGACCGTGTCTACGACCGCATCAAGGACGCCGGTGTCCTGGATAAGGTGTCCTTCGGGCTCATCGCCTACCGGGCTGACATCGAGAAGATCCCAGACCTGGAGTACATCGCCAAGGAGTTCGCCGATCCGTCAGAGGTCAAGGACGCGGACGACTTTCTCGGAAAGGTCGCCGAGCTGCGCGAGGCCCGCGTCTCCACCGCCGAGTTCAATGAGGACGCCTTCGCCGGAGTATTCAAGGCGTTGGAGGACGTTCCCTGGAACCGGTTCGGTGCCCGCTACCTGGTCCTGGTGACGGATGCAGGGGCCCTTCAGGGCGACAAGTCCAAGACGGGCATGCAGGCGGAGCAGGTCCAGTCCGAGGCCGGAGAGCTCGGAGTGGCCATCTACGCCCTGCACCTGAAGACACCCGAGGGCCGCGCCAACCACGCCAGCGCCGAGGCAACCTACCGCAAGCTGAGCAAGAATCCTTACCTCCAGCAACCACTCTATTTCCCGGTCGCCACCGGATCGGTAAAGCGCTTCGGCAAAAGCGTGGACACCCTGGCGGACTCCATCATCGACCACGTCCGGCGGGCCTCGCAGGGTAAAACCGTGGCCGGGAGTGCCAAGACATCCCAAGCCGCGAAGGAGCCGGCCGCGCCCGGCACCGATCCGGAGCTGGAGCGCCTCCGCGCCCTGACCAAGGCGCTGGGCCACGCCATGCAGCTTGCCTACCTCGGCACCGAGGAGAAAACGAGCGCGCCGACCGTTTTCGAGGGCTGGATCGGCGACCGGGACTTCGCGGACCCCACCAAGCGCACCGTCGACGTGCGGGTTCTTCTGACCAAGAATCAGCTCAGCGACCTGGAGATGATCCTGCGCAAGATCGTCGACGCCGCGGACCGCGGCGTCCTGGAGCCCAACAGCTTCTTTGACAGCCTGCGCTCCATCGCCGCCCAGTTCGGGCGCGATCCCAACCTGGCAACCAGGCCTGAGGCCACCAAGCTCGCCGACCTGGGAATCCTCGGGGAATACCTGGAGGGGCTCCCCTACCGAAGCGACGTCATGCACCTGGATCAGGACACCTGGTCGCGCTGGGGTCCGCAGCGCCAGTACGACTTCATCAACCGGCTCAAGGCCAAGATTGAGCTCTACGCGCGTTACAACGCGGATATCGGGCGCTGGAAGGCTCTGGCCGAAGGCAGTCCGGTGGATGAGCAGGTCTATCCGGTGCGGTTGCGGGATTTGCCGTGAGATCGGTAAGAATTATTAACCGCTAAGGTGCCAAGAGCGCCAAGGTCTCCATGTACTTGAACCGATCTCTGCAGCCCGAACTCGATCACAGAACGGCTTGCTGTTCCGCACGCCGGACCGTAGGTCGGACTTCAGTCCGACAACACCTCAGCGCTCTCGGCAATCCAAAAACGCACCGGCGGTGCAGTGCACTGGCAGGCTGCACTCCCTGATGCTACTGGAGATCGAAAACCTTCGATTTCGCCGTGGCACGGGAGAGCAGACATTTGGTATCGAGATCCCCGGGCTTCGCCTGGAACGGGGCGAGATGCTGGCGGTCACCGGAGAGAGCGGGTCCGGCAAGAGCACGGTCCTGGAGCTCCTCGGGCTGGTGGCGCAGCCCGATCCGGGAGGCCGCTTCGAGCTCAATCATGTGGACGGCTCCCGCTCGAACATCCGCGATCTGTGGCAACGCAAAGACCGAAGGCAGCTCGCCCGCATCCGCGCCCGATCGATCGGCTTCGTGCTACAGACCGGAGGGCTACTGCCCTACCTTAGCGTGTGCGACAACGTCCTGATCAACCGGCGCCTGCTTGGATTGCCGCTGCAGACCCCCGCTATCGACGACCTGGTTGAGAGGCTCGAGATCGGCAACCTGCTCGGCAAGAAGCCCGGTCAGCTCTCCATCGGACAGCAACAGCGGGTGTCAATCGGCCGAGCCCTCGCCCACGCGCCGGCTCTGCTTCTTGCGGACGAGCCTACATCCGCCCTCGATCCGAGACTCGCCGATCAGGTCATGGATCTGCTGATCGATTTGGTCCACCGCCTGCGTGTAACAGCAATCGTTGCCACCCACGAGGTAAAGCGGGTGCAGGCGCTGGGGCTGCGCGAGCTGAAGGCGAGTCCGTGCGATCCGGCAGCCGGTTATCGTTCTGCGTTTTTGTCGAGGAGCTTGGAATCGGCGGTCGATGTGAACAGACTCACAGATCGTTCCCCAAAAGCCAATCCTTCGATTACCCACTGAACCTACGACGACTCGAGTCGGCACAGCCTTGCGGGAAGTTGAACGGCTTTGCTTGTTTGGATTGATCAGGTCCATGATGCTCATATTGCGCCATGGGGCGATAAAGCAGAACAACGAGAACAACCAATGAGCTCCATTAAGCTTGGCTGACCGCAGCGGTAAGTATTTCCTCAAGACAAGCGATTGCGGTCTCCGTCTCTATGAGCATGGCAGGGACGAGGAAGCCGTATGTCGGCTCTGTTGGAAGAACGCCCTACCAGGCGGCAGGCCCTTTCCCCTGATCCCCGAGGCCGGAGCCTTGAGCTTCGGGCGGATCATCACGGGCCCGTTCGCGCAATTCGCATCGGACTGTTTTTATGTTGCCGACGACCTGACTACCGGCGAGCTCATCGGCTATCTGACGGGGGCCAAGGGCGGCTCGGTAGCAGAGGCGGATGGAGATATCCCGTGGATCCAGTGGCGGGACCGGATCGCGCACCGAATCGCAGAAGACGAATTCGGAGAGATCTCGCCCAAGCTGTCCCATCCTGCGCAGCAATTCGTGGAAGGCACCAAGCTTCTCTACACCATGAGTCTGGGGCCGCGAGCCATTCAGTTTTTGTTGCACGTAAAGGTCCACGGCGTCAAGGAGATGCCTGATCTGCCCACTTGCCCGGAGTTTCACTTCCAGGTCGAAGCGGAGCATCGCGGACGGGGCATTGGCCGCAGGCTTCTCGAGCTCTTCGTGAGCCGACTACCCGCCGAGACGCACACAAAGATCGGCGCGCAAGTCACGGTTTGTGACGGACAAGTGCCGCTGTTCTACTACGAACGCATGTCTGTCGGAGACGAACCCCTGTGGAGAGTCTGCGACAGACGGGAAATCACCATGTACACAAACGAGGAAAAAAAGGTTTGGGAACTGGGTGCCCGAGTGGAAAATGTGAGCTTGGTGGCCGCAAAAAGCAGATTATTGGCGTTTGTTCGGCGTGAGCACTGAGCGCACCGACGTTCGCAACCCCAGACGGCAAGATGCCCACGGTCCCAGTATGATGTTGGGATGGCAGAAAGGCACCGAAACATCCATGCGATTGCGGTAAGCGGCCAGACTCTCTCCGCGAGCCTCGCACTTAGAGACCTGTGGCACGACCGCAGGACGACCCTCGCGCTGGTTTTCACCATCTCCGCCATTCTCGCCCCCCTGCTGCTCCTGTACGGACTCAAGACCGGCGTGGTGTCGTCCATGCAGGACGACTTGCTGAACGATCCGCGCAATCTGGAGATCCTGGTCTACGGCAATACGCGCCTGGACCAGGACTGGTTCCGAGCGTACCGGGCACGGCCCGGCGTGGGTTTCATCCTGCCCAAGACCCGGACCATCAACGCGACGCTGGACTTGGTGAATGCCCAGCGAAGAATCCTGTCCGCTGTGCAGGTCGTACCAACCGCCGTCGGCGATCCTCTGCTGCCCGAAGGCCTTCCTGTTCCGGTGGATCCCTCGGATGTGCTCTTAACCGCAACCTTGGCGGATAAGCTGAAGCTCGCGATCGGGCAACCGCTCCTGGCCGTGGTCAAGCGCACGAACAGGGGTCGGGGCGAGAGCACCGAGCTCGACCTGCGGGTGGTGGGCATCATTCCCGAATCCAGCTTCGCCAAGGACGCCGTCTTCGCCACACCGGACCTGCTGGCCGCGGCCGAGGACTACCGCGACGGTCAACGTAACCGCCTGTCCAGCGCCGAGTTGCAGCGGGGCCTGGCCGATCAGAGACCCTATTTCGCCAATGCCCGGGTTTACGCCGACGGGCTCCAATCCGTCGCCCCCCTGGCGCGGGCCATGCGAAGCGATGGCATCGAGATTCGCACACAAGCCGAGGCGATCGAGTCCGTCCGTGCCATCGACCGCGTCCTGTCCTTCGTCTTCACCGTCATCGCGTTGGTTGCCGGCATCGGATGCGCCTTGGCGCTCGGCGGCGCGCTTTGGGTCAACGTCGACCGCAAACGCCGCGAGCTGGCTCTGCTGCGGCTGTTCGGGTTCGAGAACAGAGCGGTGATCCTGGTACCCGCGGTCCAATCTCTCGCCATCTCTGCCGCCGGATTCCTGTTGGCCGCACTGGCCTATCAGGCCGGGGCCGTGACCTTCAACCGGGTCCTGGGCACCCAGCTGGCCGGACATGGGTACATTTGCCATATAGGCACGGGCGACTTGATCAAAGCGGCGGTCATGACGCTGGTCATCGCCCTCCTCGCCGCGGCCGCCGCGGGTTTTCGCGCCAGCCGGATCGATGCGGCGGAAAGCCTTCGAGATCGGGGGTAACCCTTTCGCCGCCTTCTTGCCGCAAATGAACGCGAATAAACGCAAATCCGCTCCTGGCTTGCAAACCGATTGCCCGCCCTATTCGCCGGCAGGTCCCAACGGATACCGACGCGTCATTCGCTCGCTCGCGGCAGCCGTTCTGTCTCTCCCGGTCGGTGCATCCGCGGCCGATGTTGTTTGGGACCAAGACCTCTACAATCCCAGGCCGCTGCAGGACGACGTCATTTTCCCACTGCCCTGCGGTGGCGCTATTGCCTTTCGTCCCGTGGACACCCGGGCTTCCGGCCCCATGGACGACCAACTGGTCGAGCTGGGGGGCAACGCCGAGGATACGGGATACCTGGAGCACCCCCGCGTCGCTTTCGTCGCGGGTCCCTTCCATTCGCCGTCGCCGACGAACCGAAGGCTCCTGATCGGAAAGTACGAGGTGAACGAGCTGCAGTATGCGGCGGTGCTTAGCGAGGCATCGGGGCAGCCCTGCCCCGATGCGACGGGCCGCGGGCGTATGCCGCGCACCCATGTCGGCTGGCACGACGCCGCAGGGTTTGCGCACGAGTACTCCCTGTGGCTGCGCGAGCAGGCCGGCGAGATACCGGACTGCAGTCCGAACCACTCCCCCTGCCTGCCACGGGAGGACGGCGTGCCCGCGTTCGTGCGTCTTCCAACGGAAACCGAGTGGGAGCTTGCTGCCCGCGGCGGGTCGGCGGTCTCTCCGGCGGATTTCCGCGAGTCCACCTATCCGATGCCGGACGGCATCGCGCGTCACGTCTGGTTCAACGAGACCGCCGACGGTAATCTCAAGCCCATCGGCCTGCTGGAGCCGAACCCGCTAGGCCTGCACGATATCCTGGGGAACGCGGAGGAGATCCTGCTTGAGCCCTTTCGGCTCAGCCGTCTCGATCGCCTTCATGGCCAGCCCGGCGGTTACGTCGTGCGCGGAGGCAGCGTACATTCGGACCGCAAGGAGATCCGGACGTCCCTGCGCCGCGAGGTTCCTTTTTATGACGATCGGGGCGCTGTCAAAACCGGCGACACCGGCTTCCGGCTCGCCGCCTCGATCCCGGTCATCCGTTCCCAATCCGGCCTGAAGGAGATCCGATCCGCCTGGGTCCGGCTCGGGTCGACAAAGAGCGCTGAGCCCGGGATCACTGACGAGCCATTCGAGGACCCGATCCTAGAGCTCAGCGCGTTGGCGCGTGCGCAGTCCGACCCGGAAACCAAGAAGCGTCTGGAGCAACTGCGTTCCCGATTCCTGGCCACTGCGCAGCGCCTCTATGACCAGCGTAACAGGTCCGCACGGGAGACCCTGAGCTTCGGGGGTTTGTTGTGTCAGAAACTTCACGACGAGGGGCACAACATCGGACTCAGGCGCAAACGCCAACGGCTGTGCATCGAGCGCCAGGGACCGGACCACAGGCGCTGCCGCAGGGGAGCCGATGCCCTGGCGGCCAACGAGAAGGCATTGACCGGGAATGCGCTGCTCTTCGCGGACACGGTGGTTCGAACCGCCCAAAACCATGCGGAGGACATCGGTCTGTTGGCCGATCAACTCCAGATCCTTGCGGACGAGCTTGAGAACAGGGAGATCGGCCATCTGGCAATTTATCCCCGGAGCTTCCATTCCCTGGTGCTGAAGTATTCCAAAGATGGTCGTGTCAGGCGCGATACCTGGTACGATGCCTGCGTTAAGCTGAAAGAGTTTTAGAAACGGCAGTTGACCGCTTCGTGCAACGACCAACCGCTTGTTCGTAAGGTATCCGTCATGCGTGCGCAATCTACCGGGACCCTCTGTACTGCGGCAGCTCTGATCGCCGCCGCGCTTGGGCTATCGGCCTGTGTTTCGAGCGTAAGAGACGGCGGCCCCTATTACGGCGGCTCGGAGGCGTTGACGCCGGCAGAGCGCCAGCTGAGAGCCGAATCCAATTCTTATGCCTATACCGCCTCCCAGGCTTGCCTGTCCGTCGGTGCCGTGGCGGCCGTCGCCACCTATCTGCTCAGCGATCCCAGGAACCGGGGAAGAAACGCGGCCATCGCCGGAGCCGCCGGGTGCGGCGCCGGCATGGGCGTCAACCACTACGTCCAGACCCAGCGTGCCCAGTACGCGAATGACGAGCAGCGCCTTCAAGTCATGATCATGGATGTCCGCCAGGACAACGAGCGCCTGGAGAGGCTGGTCGGAACAACCAAGCAGGTAGTAGCCGACGACCGCAGGCGCATCGCCAGGATCGACGCGGCCTACCAGTCCAAGCAGATATCCATCGCCCAAGCGCGCTCGGAAATGCGTGCCGTACTCGACAACCGCGACCACCTGAGACAAACCCTCGATGCCCTGAGAGATAAAGAGAGCGAGTGGAAGAAGGTCTCCATCTACGAGCGCCAAGCAGGGAGCGACACCCGGGCGCTTGACGCAGAAATACTGGAGCTTCGGCGCAAGATCCAGACCATTGAAGAAGAATTGGCCGTAATGGACCAGGAGATCAGTGTGTCGCCGGCCGCGGCCTAAGGCGATTTCTGTCAGTGAACGTACCATCGCCTAAGGATCAAAAAATGAAGCGAGCGCCGAGCCCCCTCCTCCTCACCCTCCCCCTGCTCACGGCGTCCTGCGCCACGGCACCGCGGGATTGCGATCCCGGCAAGGCGGATTTCTTCAAGAACACCGGCTGCCTCGCCGCAGGGACCTACGAGACGCGGCAGGTCGGTCTGCAACAGGAGCTTGCGCGGGAGCAACAGCGCAACCAGGCGTTTCGCGAGGTCCTGGCCGCTCTCGAGGCGGAGAAAGCGGATGTCAAACGCGACCTGAGCGCCCGTCAGTCGGCGTACGCCCGCCTGGACTCCGCATGGCAGGGACTGCGCCGGGACCTGCTGCAGAGCAGCGCGGAGAGCGCCGAGCTGAAGAGCCAGATAGGCAGCGTCGACAAACAGATGGCAAGGCGCAAAGCCGAGGAATCCGGGGACGTCACACAAAAGCTGCGGGAACGTGACGATCTTCAGCGGCGTTTTCTGCTTCTGCAGCAAGAGATCGATGCCGGCGTTTACGAGAACTGAGCTCGCGCAGTGTCGCGATGAAACACACCGGGAATCTCGGCCAGGGATGGCCGATCCCGCCTAATCAAGCTCCTGCAGTTACCCCGACCTCTGCGCGCTGACTACGAATACAGCAAAACCGATACCAGCAACAGCGTTTCGCTCAGCTCTACGAGTGCGCCGGCCGTGTCGCCGCTGAAGCCACCAAGCCTGGCCATCAACGCCCGCCGCCAAAGCAATAACAAGATGCCTGCAGCCAGCACTGCGGGAACCGTTGCCGTTCCGAAGAACAGCGGGGATGCACCCACAGCAATCACGATTGCGGTCCAGCCCCTGACGCTTGGCAAATGGGTTGCCACCTCCGCGCCCATTCCCCGGGGACGCACGTAGGGCGTAGTCAGGAACAGGATCAGCAGCTGGGCCCGGGCCAGCACCGGTATCCAAATCAGGCTCGCGAGTCCGCCGGCTGAGATCAGCCCGGCTATGCCGGCCCACTTGCACAGCAACACCAACACCAGGGCCATGACAGCAAACGGGCCGCAAGTCGGATCCTTCATGATCTCCAGGGTGCGACGCCGATCCCCCAGCCCACCGACCCAGGCATCGGCCGTGTCCGCCAGCCCGTCCAGGTGCAGGCCTCCCGTGAACCACACCCAGGCCGCCAGCACCAATGCGGCCGCCAGATCCGGGAACTGGACCTCCGCAAGCCATCTCGCGCAGCCCCAAGTCAGCAAGCCGATAAGGAATCCCACCGCCGGGTAGAAGGGTGCGGCTCTGCCCAGATCCGGTCCGGAGACGGGTCCCGGATCGGGGAACGGCAGGCGGGTCAAAAAACGGCCCGCGGTCAGGAAGGAACGCCACATGGATCCGGTCCACCATGAAGCATCAGACTGGGACGTCCCGCCCCCTCCGGTATCCGGAGACGGGAAAGACAGGCTGGAGGAACCTCGATCCGCAACAATGCCGCGGCGGATATGTCCAGCACCTCCCCGAGGATGATACGGATGACGCCTCCGTGTGTTACAAGCAGAGGAAAGCGGAAGCCCTGTGTCAGTATGCAGTCCCAGCCGAAAAGCACCCGCTCGCGCAGTGCCTGGAACGGCTCGGCGCCAGGGGGCGTGAAGCCTACGGGATCATCCCAGAACCGCTGCAGCTCCGTGAGCGGAATCTCGTCAGCGCAGCGGTTCTCCCAAGCACCGAAGCCCCGCTCGCCAAGCTCAGGCATCAGCTGAAGCGGCAAGCCCCGCTGCGCGGCCAGCTCTTGCGCAAAGGCCGCACATCGGCGCGCCGGCGAGCTGACGAGCGCGTCCCACCCCTTTGGTCCTTCCGCTGCGGCACGCATCTGCGCGAGCCCATCCGGACTCAGTAAGTCGTCCGAGGCACCGCGAAATCGCCCACCACCCGCCACCTCGCCGTGGCGAAGAAGGTCCGCGAAGCGATCGGTCACCGCAGATCCCACGCTCCGCTTCACCTGGACCTGAGAGGATCGCAAGGCGGCCCCTTCAATACCTGGGGCAGGCCGGCGACTGTGAGGACCACCCGATCGCAGCGCGCGGCAAGCTCTTGATGCAGGGCGCCGGCCTCATCGCAATAACGGCGGCTGATCTCGCCGAGCGGAATCACACCCATGTTGACCTCGTTGCTGACCAGGATCAGGTCGCCTGAAAGACCCAACAGGCTATCCAGCAATGCCGCTCGCTCGCGCCCCAGCAGCGAACCCTGCGAACGGGTAAGCAGATTCGTAAGCCAGAGCGTGAGGCAGTCAACTAGCACGCAACGCCGGGGCTCGGCGAGGTCGCTGAGCACGCGCCCGAGCTCCAGAGGCTCTTCCACCAGGGTCCAATCCTCGCGGCGGCGCGCGCGGTGAGCGTCGATACGCCGGCGCATCTCCTCGTCGTCTGCGGTGGCGGTCGCGACGTAGACGACCTGCCGGCCGCTCTCAAGGGCGAGGCGTTCCGCCAGCCGGCTCTTGCCGGAGCGCACGCCGCCGAGGATCAGAGTCTTCATGAATAGCCGAAAGCGCTATCGCTTCTGGGTCGTCTCGGGTGCGTAGCCGAGCGCGTCCTCGAAGCTTGCCCCCGTCCTGTCTGCCTGGTCGAAAACGACATCACGCAGGTTCGCTTTGCGGAAGCTGGCCTTGCGCAGGTCCGCATCGCGCAAGCTGGCACGGTAGAGAACCGCGCGTGAAAGATCGGCGCCCTGCAAGTCGGCTCCATCCAGCTTAGCATTTGCGAGGTTTACGCAAGTCAACTCCGCAAAGCGCAGGTCGCAGCCCGCGCACTCGCCGGTCGCCAGGAGACGATCGTAAGACGACGACTGCTTTGCTGGCGGCGTCTCTGCCGCTACGGCAACTGAGGCAACCAGCAGCACGCTTAATATAGTGTGCAAGGAATACATCATTACCTATTGTTTTTATATAGAAAACTATTCTGTATTTATTCATCAGCAGGGTAAGTTGGAAAACCGCTGCGCTTGAAAGCAACCACTTGCTCCGATTCAGCCAAAGGCTGATCTCTCGTTCCAGGGTCAGGCGTCGGGATCAAAATCGCTGTTGTAGTCGAAGGTGATCTCCTCGCCCCGCGCGATGTCCCGCTTGGCACAGAGCGCGAATCCGTCGAATTGTGCGTTGCCGTCTTTCTCGTGGTTCAGGTAGCGCAGCAAGTTACGGCCGCTGCGGCCTACCGGTTCCCGCCCATCCTCGTACACCCAGAGGACATAGGTCCCGTTCCGCTTGGCCTCCGGTCCCTCGTAGATGCCGATGTGCTCGCCGGCAGCGAAGTCCTTTCGGGCGAAGCAGCCGTTTCCGTGAATCGGAGACGGGGCCTTGTGCACCTGATCACGCAATCTCGTTTTACCTTTTTCGGCCATTGGTTGAAACTCGACGCCGCAATTTTGTTAGTCTGAGTTCAATCCGCTTTTTAGCGACTGCACTTCTTTCTGCAATCCGATGCCCGAGAACGCCGATCCCCGCGGCGAGCGCGACCTCGCCTTCTTCCGCAAGCTGCTCCAGACCCGCCGATCCGAGTTGTTGGACGACGACGCCCTCGCACGTGAGGCCGCGGAAACGGTAGAGCTGGATCAAGCCCGTCAGGGGCGATTGTCGCGCATGGACGCCCTGCAGCAACAGGCAATGGCTGCCGAGACGCAACGCCGCCGCACCTTGGAGCGCAAACGCGTCCAAGCCGCGCTGAGGCGAATCGACGAAGGCGAGTACGGCTACTGCCTGAGCTGCGGCGAGGACATTGCCCAGGCAAGGCTGGAGTTCGACCCCGCAGCCACCCAATGCGTCGCTTGTGCTGAGGCCGGGCGGCGCGTTCGGGATTGACGGACTTCATCGAATTGGTTCGGCCTCCATCGCCCGTTGGTCCAGGCGCGATTCCCGGGCCTCGATCGATCAGACGAACGGGCAAAATACCCGTGGCAGGGCGCTTGGCGCAACCGTGAATTCCATCGCATTGTTCAACCTCTGTCCGAAGCTGGCAAACTAGCGGGCGCGTCCAACGATAGACCAAATGAGAAGGAGGTCGGTAGGCTCCATGAGCGATTCCATAAAATACCTGCTCGACGAGCAGGACATGCCCAAGTCCTGGTACAACATCAACGCCGACCTGCCGGAGCCGCTGCCGCCGGTGCTGCATCCGGGCACCAACAGCCCGATCGCCCCCGATGACTTGGCCGTCATTTTCCCGCGGGCGGTCATCGAGCAGGAGATGAGCACGGAGCGGGAGATCGAGATCCCCGGACCCGGTGCGCGACGTCTTGCGCCAGTGGCGCCCGTCGCCGCTCTTCCGCGCCCGACGGCTGGAGAAGGCCCTCGATACCCCGGCCAAGATCTACTACAAGTACGAGGGCGTCAGCCCGGCCGGCAGCCACAAGCCGAACACCGCCATCGCCCAGGCCTTCTACAACAAGCAGGAGGGCGTCAAGCGCATCACCACCGAGACCGGCGCCGGCCAGTGGGGCTCGTCGCTGGCCCTCGCCGGTGCCATCTTCGGCCTCGAGATCGAGGTCTACATGGTCAAGGTCAGCTTCCAGCAGAAGCCCTACCGCCGGGCCTTCATGGAGACCTTTGGCGCCACCTGCATCGCCAGCCCCAGCGAGACCACCGAGTCGGGCCGCGCCATCCTGGCCGAGCATCCGGACAGCACCGGCAGCCTCGGCATCGCCATCAGCGAGGCGGTGGAGATGGCCGCGCAGCGCGACGACACCAAGTACGCCCTGGGCAGCGTGCTCAACCACGTGCTGCTGCACCAGACGGTGATCGGCCTGGAGGCCCTGAAGCAGATCGAGATGGCCGGCGACTACCCCGACATCGTCATCGGCTGCACCGGCGGCGGCAGCAACTTCGCCGGCATCGCCTTCCCCTTTCTGGGCGAGCAGGCTGCGCGGCGGAGAGCGACGTCGAATTCATCGCCGTCGAGCCGGCCGCCTGCCCGACCCTGACCAAGGGCAGGTTCGCCTACGACTTCGGCGACACCGCCCACCTGACGCCGCTGGTGAAGATGCACACGCTGGGCTCCACCTTCGTGCCGCCCGGCTTCCACGCCGGCGGACTGCGCTACCACGGCATGGCGCCGCTGATCAGCCACCTGACGGAGCTCGGCTTCATCGAGCCGCGGTCATACCACCAGCTCGAGTGCTTCGCCGCCGGTGTGCAGTTCGCCAGGGCGGAGGGCATCATCCCGGCGCCGGAGGCCAACCACGCGGTCAAGGCGGCGATCGACGAGGCCGAGAAGTGCAGGAAACGGGCGAGTCCAAGACCATCCTGTTCAACCTGTGCGGTCACGGCCACTTCGACATGCAGGCCTACACCGACTACCTCGCCGGCAAGCTGAAGGACGTCGACTACGACGAGGGCGAGCTCGCCATGGCGCTGGCGGGGCTGCCGTCGGTGGCCTGATACTGTATTCCTTCGTCACGGAGGAAGCAGGCCTTCGCGCGAAGGTCCTGATGTAGATAGGCTGGATCCAGTCAATATTGCAATAGGGGCGACGTCGGAGAATTCGGTCTGCAGCATCTGCTGAACGATTGCCCGGGGAGCCTGTGATTCAGGTGGCTTGGCGTCTTGCTGCGATAATGAAAGACCGTCCTCCCGTGAGACGACGGCCTTTCTATTGCCAAACAGTAGATCGGACTATCTGTTCCTTCGGCGTCTCCCGGGTTTAAGGTTGTACGGCATCAGTGTTGCCTAGGATCACATACCCGACAACCTCGGTCTTTTGGCGGACCTCTATGTCTCGCGACTGCTCTTCTTTTACTCGGACATCCACGGATGCTGACCGCTTGTTGGACCAACGCAGGCTGGCCGACCGAGCCGCGGTGAATCGCCCGGCGACGCGCCCCGCCGGACTGCGACCACCTCCCGGGTCCGTTCCCGGATCGGCAGGTGTCGCTGCACGTTCTGGCGGGGCCGCCGGCTCGATCAACGGCTCAATGGGCGATGACCGTCACTTCGTCAACGTTGGCGTCTTCCCGCCTTGAGTTCATTCGGCCCCTGAAGCGGATGCGCAACTGGTCGATATCGGTCAGCTCAACACGTTCGGCGTGCCAGACGTTTTCCTGATCTTGGTTTCCGCGAAGCCGATGCTGCTCGGTCCAGGTCACCCCGCCGTCGAATGAGGCATCAAACGCCAGATATTCGTTGCTATCTAATCTGCTCTCGATCAACCATGAGAAATCGATCGTGGCATTGCGCCTGCCTTGCAGATCGATGGGTATGGATGTGAGCGTAGCGTCGGACGCGTTGCCGTCTACTTCCGCGGACCGGTTTCCGTCTGTGGCACGCTGAGACGAGCCGAACCAGTCGTTCTGACCGTCTTCGGTCCAGAGACCGTTCCATTCGCTCACCTCGAAGCTGTCGGCGAAGACTTCGATCTCGGTTGCATCTTGGGCAAACAAAGAGGGATCCATTGCGAGGTAACCTACGATCTCGGTTGTGTGACCGGTCTCGAGATCCATTGACTTCTCCTCGTCAATCCACACTTCGACTCCGCCAGCGCTCTTGTTTCGCAAACGTAGATTGGCTGTATCCCCACCGTCTTTGGTTTGCATATCGGCGAGAAAAACAGGAGGGACGGCGAAATCTCCGTAGGGGACGTAGTGGACGTCATCGGTCACCACATTGTCCGTGCGACCCACCTCGAATTCTACTCCGTCGATAATGCCGGAAGAGGGCTCCCAGGCAATATAGTCGATGCTCTCCTCCGCGTGGGTCTGGGCATTGGCTTCCTGCTCGCGAAGACCAACCTCGAAGCCGTCGCGATCGATGTTGCGAACCCGCGTGGTGACCGCCTCGCCCTCATTGACACTGGTGACCGCTGTGAGCACGACCGGTGTCACCTCGAAGCGGGCCTCGAAGGCCGTAGCGACAAAGGCATTGGTTGCGCCTGTCTGAATCCGACCGGCCTCGACCAAGGAGCCGTCGGCCAACTGGTGACGTCCGCTCTCCATCGCGAGGTAGCTCACGACCTCTAAGTCATGGAACCCGTCGAGGTAATCCCACTCCTGGACCCGGATCTCGAACCCTGTGCTATCGATGTTACGGATGCGCACGGTCGCCGGGCTGTACTCGTTGGCACTTACACTCAGTGGCTTGGCGACCACGATCGCATCCACGAAAGTCCGCCGGAAGTCGATGCGTTGCCATCCATCGTCGATCTCTACCTCTCCCACTTCCAGGAGATCAGTGACCAGCGCGGGGCCGTCGCCCCCGCTGTCGACCTGGCTCGCGGAGCAGCCACTGATGTCGACTGCCTCACCCGCCGGGGTGTTGGGGCATTCGTCCACCTCGTCGCTCACGCCGTCGCTGTCGCTGTCGACCTGGCTCGCGGAGCAGCCACTGATGTCGACTGCCTCACCCGCCGGGGTGTTGGGGCATTCGTCCACCTCGTCGCTCACGCCGTCGCCGTCGCTGTCGACCTGGCTCGCGGAGCAGCCACTGCTGTCGACGGACGCGCCTGCCTGCGTCTCCGGGCATTGGTCCGCGGCGTCGTTCACGCTGTCGCCGTCGCCGTCGCGCTGGCTTGCGGAGCAGCCACTGATATCGACGACCTCATCTGCCGGGGTGTTGGAGCATTGGTCCGCGGCGTCGCTCACGCCGTCGCTATCGCTATCGCTGTCAGCGACCGGAGGGGAGCCCGAGGTGAAGACCACGTCCACCCAATAATTGGAGGCATTCCAAGTGTTCGCCGGGAATCCGCCCGACCCGTACGAATAGACACCGTTGCCGCCACTCACACCCTCTTCGAGGGCATATAACGGCGCGTTTTCGACGCCCGCACTAGCGAAGTATCCTTGATCAATGGAGTACTTCCCGTTCGGCGCATGATACGACGCGACATAGACGGTGTTGGCGGTGATCGCCACGGGCGCGGCAAAGTCGACCTGCTGCCAGCCCGAGGCCGACTCGCCGGTGAATGTGGCCTGCGCCAGAAGCGTCCCATTGTTGTTCCACAGGCTGCCGACGTGAGTCCCGGTATTGTTGCTGCCTTTGTAGAAGCGCAGGCCGCAAATGTAGCCGTCGGTGTCCGAGCGGAACTTCATCCCCAACTCGACTGCTGATGTGTCCGGGTCATCAGTTGTCTCTGGCACCGCCGAGGCAGACCAGATGGTATCGCCCGCGCAGACCAGCGGAGCTGGAGGAGCTGGAGGAGCTGGAGGACCCCGTCGCCGTCGCTGTCGAGCTGGCTTGCGGAGCAGCCATTGCTGTCGACGCTCACCCGCCCGGTGTCTGGGGCATTCGTCCTCCTCGTCGATCACACTATCTCCGTCGCTGTCGCGCTGGCTGGCGGAACAGCCACTGCTGTCGGCAAGCTCATTCGCCGGGGTGTTCGGGCATTCGTCCACCTGTCGATCACGCTGTCGCGGTCGCGCTGGCGGCGGAACTTCCACTGCTGTCGAGCTTCACCCGCCGGCGTACTCGGGCATTGGTCCACCTCGTCAATCACGGCGTCGCTAACGCTATCGCTGTCGCTGTCGCTGTCGCTGCAGCGACCGGAGGGGAGCCCGAGGTGAAGACCACGTCCACCCAATAATTGGAGGCATTCCAAGTGCTCGTCGGGAATCCGCCCGACCCGTACGAATAGACACCGTTGCCGCCACTCACACCATCTCGAGGGCGATAACGGTGGGCTATCGACGCCCGCACTGGCGAAGTCTCCTGATCAGGGATACCCCGTTCGGCGCATGGTACGACGCGACATAGACGGTGTTGGCGGTGATCGCCACGGGCGCAGCAAAGTCGACCTGCTGCCAGCCCGAGGCCGACTCGCCGGTGAATGTGGCCCGCGCAACAGCGTCCCATCATTGTCCCACAGGCTGCCGACGTGAGTCCCGGTATTGTTGCTGCCCTTGTAAAAACGCAGGCCGCAAATGTAGCCGTCGGTGTCCGAGCGGAACTTCATCCCCAACTCGACTGCTGATGTGTCCGGGTCATCAGTTGTCTCTGGCACCGCCAAGGCAGACCAGACGGTATCGCCCGCGCAGACCTGCGGAGCTGAAGGATCTGGAGGAGCTGCAGGAGCTGGACTGAGAGCCGTCTCCGACTCCATCTCCGTCGCTGTCGCCGATCGGAGGCGGCGGGATCGTAACGGGGATTTCGTTGGAAAATGCACTTTTCCGACCATCGTCGCTATACGATCTCACTGCAAAGTAATGGGGTTCGCCCGGCCCCAAATTGTCAACGAGTCGGGTGTCGGTACCAGTGCCGTAAGCCAGCAGAAACTCCTCTGAGACCACGCCCTCTTGGCGGTGGCGCACTTCATAACCGCTGATCTCAGAGCCATCGACGGGAGTATCCCATTGCAGCGTGATCGATTCCGCCCCCGCTCTGACGGTGAATGCGAGTGCAAGGACGCCGGCAACGACCAGGACCAGTTTTTTTACGAGATCTGAGGGAAAACAATTCTCGTAAGAGTCATTGCCCTGGAGTCTGTTACGAAACACTGGGAGGGCTACCCAGGCGAAGGCCCGAGCAGCGAACCGGGTTACTGCATTTCGGCAGGTGTTTCTGCGGGCAAAAGAAGCCCGTACACACGATGTGCAAACCATTTTGAGTTCCTCGCTTTTACGGCTTTCGGATGCCTCGCATCAATTCGGCGATGCGCGTAGCTCCGGAAGCTCGCCTGTCGAGACCCGCAGAGTCAGGGGTCCAGACAGAGGGTTTTGTCGTTTTTTAGCGGTCGTTCGCCATCTTTCGTTAACCGCATTCACACACTAACTTGATGTGATTGTTTACTGTGTGATCGAGCGCACAAATTGTGTACAGGAATAGAATCCTCTCCGGCCACCCTCTCCGCTCTCGATTGTCGCCGCGTGGACCGCAAAGAGACTCAGTACCTCCAAGTGCACCGCAAGGCCTTCATATCCAGCCCCGGCGTTGCACGGGAGAAACGCTGGCAACGGCTCTCGGATGGATCGCTTTGGCGAAACAGGTAGGCATGGAATGAGTTCGAGAAGCTGCAAGGCAGAGGGCGCGGCGGCCGTATAGAGGTGGAAATAGTCGACACACAAGTCGCCGATGCACTCCAGGCGCTCGTACGTCTTTCCGCGTAGATTCGCGTGCCCGGACTCCTACGTCGGCACTTCTTTCGCGGCCATAGTGTTCTGTTTACCCGAACGCTACTGGCAAGGCTCGAAGAAGGCGTTGTCCATGGCTTTCTCGCACTCGGCGCCGGTCGGCGTCAA
Source organism: uncultured Gammaproteobacteria bacterium (assembly GCA_963802975.1). Classification (GTDB taxonomy): domain Bacteria; phylum Pseudomonadota; class Gammaproteobacteria; order Chromatiales; family Chromatiaceae; genus Thiosymbion. The sequence goes on along the minus strand of CAWDLA010000005.1, from coordinate 59,855 downwards.
GGCGTCCGGGTCCGCGCTCTCCAATCGCTCTTCGTTCTCCATCTTCAAAAGCTGACGGGCGGGTCCGCAGGCTCTGCTTGAGTCGCACTGACCCGTGGCTCCGCACACCTTGTTTACCAGCTTCTTGCAGGCCGTATCCTTAGCCTCCGGCACCGAGTCGGAGCACGCACGGAAAAGAGGGGTTGGACAGGGCATCACGGCACTCGCCGCTCGACTCGGTCTGTGGTAAGGGACCGAGCCCGACGGGCGCACGGCGCTGCTGCTCTCGCTCCATACTCAGCAATTGACGCGCAAGGACACAGGGCTGCGAGCGGGCGCACTCATCCTTGAAGCCACAAACCTTGCGCACGAGCTGGTCACAAAAACGCTCTCGCATTCGAGGCTCTGCGCCCGGCTCTGCCGTCCAGCTGTTCATCATCGCCTCGGTGGGCACGGCTTGGCCATCGCGCACGATGACTACAGATCCGTCTTCTAGCCGATGGGTCCCGTCCCACAGGGGGACAGAACGGCCGTTGCGCTGGCGCATGGCGCGCCGAGAGCCTGGATCCACCGTGAGCGCACTTCCGTCTTGGAGGGTACCGGTCCATGAGCCGGCACCGGCATAATCGGTGCCAAAGATCAACAGGGCGATTGCGAAGAAAAGCTTCCAGCTGCGAAAAGTGAATGTCGTCATGGCTCGCAGGTCGGCATCAACCATGTGGTTAGCGTGGCGGTGGCGCCCAAGCATAACAAATCGTACGCCTACAGCGGCATTCGGGTGAGTTTCAGCCGCGCGGGCGTTGGCGATTTCTGTCAAATCTCATACCCGGTATGATCACACAGAATCTGAGGTGAAAAATCGGCATACGCGCGTCAACGCATAGCGGACTCGCTGAAATCGAAGCTGAGCCCCTTCGACGGGGGCTGCAGGAAGTTCCCTTGGATGTAATCGACACCACAGCTCCAGGCCCTGGCAATGGTTTGCGGCTGCTCGATGCGGGCTACGATGAGCTTAGAGCCTAGCGCGTGCACACCTTCGACATAGCTGCTCAGCTGTCCGGTCTCCATCGAATTGGCGATTTTAGCCGGGAGCCTTACCAGCGCAATATCCAGATCCTCGATAAGCTCCAATCCCCCGGAATCCTCTTCAGACAGGTTTACACAGGTCTCAATGGACAAAACGCGGAGCTCTCGGAAACGTGAAACAGCCATTCCCAAGTTGGAAGTCAAGTCTTGTAGCTGGAACTGAAGGACCGGGCGCTGCATGATGAGGTCGCGCGCGACTATCTGGTCCCGAAACCAAAGGAGCCAGTTCTGCGCACTCAGGGTATCCATGCTCTGATTCACGAAGAAACGGAGACGTCGGTGGGCATTGAGCTGCAGCTTGAGCTCATCGAGAGCCTGCTCCATTACCCAGCGATCCAGTGCGGGCATCAGGCCGCTGCGCCGAGCGGCGGGGAGGAAGTCGCAAGCCGAAACGAGCTCACCGTCCCGGTTCTGCAACCGGAGTATGGTCTCGTAGCGCTCGCCCGGCAGACGCTGCAGCGCCATGATGGGCTGATGCACCAGGTGTAGTCCGTCGGAGGTGAGCGCTTCCTCGATAATCTCTGTCAGCTGCAAATCGGAGCGCCCGTCAACACGGCCGGGGCGCGACGTACGCTTGGTCCCTTTTTCGCTTCCGTCTCCCGCTTGTGCCCCGGAGCGGATACTACGGGCGGCATTTCTCGCCGCTACGGATCGGGGGAAGCGAATACCGCTTCGAACGGACGCGATCAATCGCTCGGGGCGTACGGGTTTGGCGATGAAGTCGTCACCGCCCACCCGCAGGGCCTGCATCTGCTTGCCCGAGTCCAACTCGGAGGACAAGAAAACGATTGGCGTGCCGTAGAGCTCCTCGTGCTGGCGGATGAGCGTCGTCAGCTCGATGCCGTCCGCACCGGGCATGTGCAGATCCATGAGCACGAGATCCGGACGGAATTCCTCCAAGACATCAAGCACCTTGAGTGCCTCTCCGACGACGCGGGTCTCCATCCCCACGCTCTCGAGCACCCGTGCCGCAAAAATTGCCGCCACCGGCTGATCGTCGACCACCAGAATCCGGTAGTTGTCGCCTATCCGCACGCCGCTGAGATCAAGCAGGCAAGCGTACAACTCATCCACCGGGACTGGAGCAGTAAAAAACGCCTCTGCACCGGCACGAAGGGCCTGCAGCCGCAGATCTATATCAGCGGAATGGGCTATACAAACGAGAACGGTCCGCTCGCCGAGAATACGCTCGATTTCGCTCACCAGGCGCGTTGCATTCAGACCCCGGGACAAGATTCTGGTATCCAGGACTAGAACGGCATCGGATACAGGTCCCATTCCTGCCGTGAGCGTGGGGACATTGGAGAAGCGCAGCACTTCTACGTCCTTTGCCGCGAGACGATCGGCAACCTCCGAAACCGCTCGCGAATCTTCACTCAAGAAACAAACGCGTTTCAGACTGCGCTCATCCGTTTCCATCGTACTGATCTCAGATACTCGGAACCCCGAGAAAGCGTATACGAAAAGTGTACAATAAAGCGGAAAAAGAATACAGGGCGTGGGACGGCTGGAAGCTTTTGCCTGTTGGCACCAAACCCGATAGCAGGGCCGTCAAAGCTCCCGGGAAATAGTCTGGGCCGGCTGAGTAGGGGAAGGACCCTACTACGCAATCGAGAGAGCCATCCATGGCGTCGGTCTGCTTGAAAAGGTGGCGCATGCCGCCTTTTGCGCAGATGCTTCTCCTATTGATCGGCGAGCAGTGCCGCATGGGCCGCGGCCAGCCGGGCCACCGGAACGCGCGGCGCGGAGCAGCTCACGTAGTCCAGCCCGGCCGCATGACAGAAGGCGATCGAGCGAGGATGCCCGCCGTGCTCGCCGCAGATGCCTACGTGCATGTCGGGACGGGTAGCCTTGCCCCACTCCACCGCCAGCTCCATGAGCTTGCCAACGCCGGAGACATCCAGCACCTCGAACGGGTTGTCCTGCAGGATTCCCGACTCGTTGTACATGGGCAGGAACTTGTTCTCCGCATCCTCACGGGAGAAGGAGAAGGCGGCCTGGGTGAGGTCGTTGGTGCCGAAGGAGAAGAACTCCGCCACCTCTGCCAGGGAGCCTGCCCGCATGCAGGCGCGCACCACCTCGATCATGGTGCCGAACTTGAAGCTCACCGGGTGCCCGTACTTCTCCTTGATGTCGTCGTGGATCTCCTCCACGTACACCTTGACCCGGATCAGCTCCTGCTGCGTGCACACCTGGGGCACCTTGATGCGGGGCTGAATCTCGATGCCCATCTTGGAACAGTCGGCCGCCGCCTCCAGGATGGCCCGGATCTGCATCTTGTAGATCTCGGGGAAGGTGATGCCCAGACGTACACCGCGGTGGCCCAGCATCGGGTTGGTCTCGAACAGGGCGTGCACCTTGTGCAGCATGGTCTCCTTCTTCGCGATGGCCTCCTCCACCAGGGCGGGGTCCACCAGGCGGCGCACGGAATCGATCTCGACACGCTGGCTCTTCGGGGCGTGAATCAGGCCCATGGCACCGGACAGGACCTGCCATACCGCGCGTCACCTCGCCGAGACTGCGCAGCGAAACAAGCTCGCGCTCCAGCTGATGCTCGTCCGGCAGGAACTCGTGGATCGGCGGATCCAGCAGCCGGATGGTAACCGGGTTCGGGGACATGACCTCGAACAGCTCCTTGAAATCGGCCCGCTGCAGGGGCAGCAGCTTGTCCAGGGCCGCCTGGCGCTCCTCGGCGGTATCGGCCACGATCATCTCGATGACGATCGGCAGCCGCTCCGGGTCGTTGAACATGCGCTCGGTGCGCGCCAGACCGATTCCTTCGGCGCCATATCTCAGGGCCCGGCGGGCGTCGTCAGGCAGGTCGGCATTGGCCCAGACCTCCAGCTGCGCCACCTCGTCCGACCAGCCCAACAGGATGCTGAGCTCTTGGGTGAAGTCAGGCTCGACCGTCGGGATCTCCCCCATGTACACCTTACCGCTGGTACCGTCGATGGTAATGACGTCACCCTCGCCGAAGCTGGCCTCACCCACATAGGCCTGACGCCTGTCGTTGTCGATGCTGATGCCCTCGGCGCCAGCCACACAGGGCTTGCCCATGCCGCGGGCAACCACCGCGGCGTGGGAGGTCTTGCCGCCGCGGGACGTGAGTATGCCTTCGGCGGCGAAAAATCCATGGATATCCTCGGGCTTGGTCTCCTCGCGCACCAGGATCACCTTCTTACCCAGGTCGTCACCCAATTGCTCGGCGCGGTCGGCGTCGAACACGGCAATGCCCGAGGCGGCCCCCGGCGAGGCCGGCAGGCCCTGCGCCACTGCCTCGGCACGGACATTCGGGTCGAGGCGGGGAAAGAGCATCTGCTCCAGGAGCTCGGGCTGAATGCGCAGCAGGGCCTCGCTCTTGCTGAGTCAGCCCCGCCCGCACCATCTCCACCGAGGTGCGCACCATGGCGGTGGCGTTCATCTTGCCGTTGCGGGTCTGCAGGCAGAAGAGCCGACCGCTCTCGATGGTGAACTCGAAGTCCTGGATCTCCCGGTAGTGCGTCTCCAGCTTGTTGCGCAGCTCCGCCAGCTCCTCGGCCATCTGCGGCATCTCCGCCGCCATCCGGTCGATGGGCTTGGGCGTGCGGATGCCGGCCACCACGTCCTCGCCCTGGGCGTTGACCAGGTACTCACCGAAGAGCTTGTTCTCGCCGCTGCCCGGGTTACGGGTGAAGGCCACGCCGGTGGCGCAGTCGTCACCGCGGTTTCCGAAGACCATTGTCTGCACGTTCACCGCGGTGCCGTTGGCCATGTCCGGCGTGATGTTGAACTGCTTGCGGTAATCCACCGCGCGCTTGCCCATCCAGGAGTTGAACACCGCCTTGACGGCGATCTCGAGCTGCACGTAGGGGTCTTCCGGAAACGGCCTGTCCCGTTGCCTCCTCGACCACCTTGAGGAAGCGTTCGCTGATCTCCCGCAGATCGTCCGCGGACAGCTCCAGGTCTTCCTTGACGCCGGCCTTTTTCTTGACCCCGTCGAACTGCTTATCGAAGAGCTCGTCGGACACGCCCAGCGCGACCTTGCCGAACAGCTGGATGAAGCGCCGGTAAGCGTCATAACCGAATCGGCGATCTCCGGTCTGGGCGATCACACCTTGCAGGGTCGCACTGTTGAGGCCCAGGTTGAGGATGGTGTCCATCATGCCGGGCATGGACATGGCCGATCCCGAGCGTACCGAAACCAGGAGCGGATTGTCGGCGTCGCCGAATCCCTTGCCGGTCTGCTCCTCGATGGAGCGCATGTGCGCATGGACCTCGTCCATGACACCCGCCGGCATCTCACGCGATGCGGATGCCAAGTACTCCAGGCAGGCCGCGGTGGAAATCACGAACCCCGGGGGTACGTTCAACCCGATCTGGGTCATCTCACACAGATTCGCTCCCTTTCCGCCCAAGAGCTTCTTGTCCTTGCCATCCCCCTCGGCGAATCCGAAGACGTGCTGTGTTACGGTAGTTTCTGCGTCCATCTTTTTAATTGAACCTCGGCTCGTAAAAACGATTGTGGTTGGGAATACAACAATGGGTCTCGGCGTTCTGCCAAGAAAGAACAGCAATAGGTGAAACGCGCGAAGCCAAAGCGTTGCACGCGATAGTTACCGGACTATGACTGCGGGTCCCGAAGCCATTTCCTGCCGTGGCCGGCGGCTGATCCTTGCCGCAAACAGGAAGAGCCCCACCAAGGGCGGCATTCAAAATCGGGCTCGGGGAGATAAAGCAACGCCTCCTGCGCTCGCTTTCACGGCGGCTCCCACTCCGGAAGGGCGGCAACCTCGTTTGCCCGCTAGGATACCATTAGTTTGGCGCCTATCACCCCTATGAGCTGTGTGGTTCCAGGCGCAGCGGCGAATGGAAGCGAACCTGGATCGATCCAACAGCGACCGCGAGGCGAAGCCATGTGTCTGGGCGCCGCTCGTTCTCCGTGGCGAGATGAGGCCGAGCCGCTCGCCATGCTCCGCAGAAGCCTGCGGGAGAGCGGACCGGCAGACCGCGACAGAGTCCGGATTGATCCGCACCGCCGGAAGCAGCGCTCCCACCGGGCTGCGGCGAATATTTTCGCCGGATCGCTGCGAGTTATAATGTCGGGCTTTGCTGCGCCTGCCGAATGATTCCGAGACCTACACAGATGCTGGACAAAAACTACGATCCCCAGACCCTGGAAAAAGACTGGTACCAGACCTGGGAGGAGGAGGGCTACTTCGCCCCCACCGACACTGTGGCAGGACAAGGCAGCTACTGCATCATGATCCCGCCGCCGAACGTGACCGGCAGCCTGCACATGGGCCATGCATTTCAGGACACCATCATGGACGCCCTGATCCGCTACCACCGCATGAAGGGCGAGCCGACCCTGTGGCAGGCCGGCACCGACCACGCCGGGATCGCGACCCAGATGGTGGTGGAACGCCTGATCGACGCCGAGGGCAAGACCCGCCACGACTACGGCCGTGACGCCTTCATCGAGCGGGTCTGGGAGTGGAAGGCCGAGTCCGGCGGCACCATCACCCGCCAGCTGCGGCGCATGGGTGCCTCGCTGGACTGGGAGCACGAGCGCTTCACCATGGACGAGGGCTCTCCGACGCGGTGCGCGAGGTCTTCGTGCGGCTCTACGAAGAGGGACTGATCTACCGCGGCAAGCGCCTGGTCAACTGGGACCCGGTGCTGCACACGGCGCGTCTCCGACCTGGAGGTGCTGTCCGAAGAGGAGAGCGGGCACATGTGGGACATGCGCTACCCGCTGACCAACGGTCAGGGTCATATGGTGGTGGCCACCACCCGCCCGGAGACCATGCTGGGGGACTGCGCGGTGGCGGTACACCCGGAGGACGAGCGCTACCGGCACCTGATCGGCGAGCTCGTGGAGCTGCCCCTGACCGGCCGGCGCATCCCCATCATCGCCGACGAGTACGTGGACCCCGAGTTCGGCACCGGCTGCGTCAAGATCACGCCCGCCCACGACTTCAACGACTACGAGGTCTGGCTGCGCCACCGGGACGAGAAGGCCATCGCCGAGCAACCCCACGGCGGGCTCATCAACATCTTCACCCCGGACGCGGCCATCCGCGAGAACCAGCCGGAGGAAGGCGACCTGATCCCCAGCGCCTATGCGGGTCTCGACCGCTACGAGGCGCGCAAGCGCATCGTCGCCGACCTGACGGCGCAGGGCCTGCTGGAGAAGATCAACGACCACCGGCTCCAACAGCCCGCGGGGCGATCGCTCCGGTGCCGTCATCGAGCCCTACCTCACCGACCAGTGGTACGTGAAGATCGAGCCCCTGGCGGAGCCGGCCATCGCGGCGGTGGAGGACGGGCGCATCCGCTTCGTGCCGGACAACTGGAAGAACACCTACTTCGAGTGGATGCGCAACATCCAGGACTGGTGCATCAGCCGCCAGATCTGGTGGGGCCACCGCATCCCCGCCTGGTACGATGCGGAGGGCAACGTCTACGTGGGCCGCTCGGAGCAGGAGGTGCGCGAGCGGCACGGCTTCGCTGCCGATTTCCCGCTGGAGCAGGACGAGGACGTGCTGGACACCTGGTTCAGCTCCGCCCTCTGGCCCTTCTCCACCCTGGGCTGGCCGGAGGAGACCGAGCGGCTCAAGACCTTCTATCCCACCTCGCGTGCTGGTCACCGGCTTCGACATCATCTTCTTCTGGGTCGCCCGCATGATCATGATGGGGCTCAAGTTCATGGGCGACGTGCCGTTCCGCGAGGTCTACATCCACGGCCTGGTGCGCGACGCCCACGGCGACAAGATGTCCAAGTCCAAGGGCAACGTGCTCGACCCCATCGACCTGATCGACGGCATCGAGCTGGAGCCCCTGGTGGAGAAGCGCATCAGGGGCATGATGCAGCCGCACCTGGCCGAGAAGATCGACAAGGTGACCCGCAAGGAGTTCCCGGACGGCATCCCCGCCTTCGGCACCGACGCCCTGCGCTTCACCTTCGCCGCCCTGGCCACCACCGGGCGCGACATCAAGTTCGACCTGGGCCGCATCGAGGGCTACCGCAACTTCTGCAACAAGCTGTGGAACGCCTCCCGCTACGTGCTGATGAACACCGAGGGACAGGACTGCGGCCAAGGCGGGGCTCGGCCGACAGCAGATCGAGCTCTCCGCGGCCGACCGCTGGATCATCTCCCGCCTGCAAGGCGCCATCGCCGCGGTGAACGACGCGGTTGCCGGCTACCGCTTCGACCACGCCGCCCAGGCCATCTACGACTTCACCTGGAACGAGTACTGCGACTGGTACCTGGAGCTGTCCAAGCCGGTGCTCAACGACGACAGCGACCGCGAAGCCGCGAAGCGCGGCACCCGCCGCACCCTGGTGCAGACCCTGGAGACCCTGCTGCGCCTGGCCCACCCCATCATGCCCTTCATCACCGAGGAGATCTGGCAGAAGGTCAAGCCGCTGGCCGGCGTGGACGGAGACACCATCATGCTGGCCCCCTTCCCCGCCGCCGACGACTCCCTGTCCGACAGCGAAGCGGAGGCCGAGATGCGCTGGGTGATGCAATTCATCCTCGGAGTGCGGCGCATCAAGGGCGAGATGAACATCTCCCCCGCAAAGCCCCTGCCCGTCCTGCTACAAAACGTGGACTTGCAGGATGTCGCCTGGCTGGACGCCAGCCGGCACTACCTGGATTTCCTCGCAAAGACGGATTCCGTCACCCTGCTCGGAATGGACGAGCAGGCCCCGGAGTCCGCCATCGCCTTGGTGGGAGAGATGAAGGTGCTGATCCCGATGGCGGGCATCATCGACAAGGACGCCGAGCTTGCGCGGCTTGCCAAGGAGATCGGAAAGCTGGAAGCGGATCTTACGCGGACCGCGAAAAAGCTCGAGAACCCCAACTTCGTGGACAAGGCACCGCCGGCAGTAGTCCAAAAGGAGCGCGACAAGATCAACGCGCAGCAAGCGGCGATGGCGAAGCTTCAGGAGCAAGCAACCAAGATCCGGGCACTGTAGCTGAAAAGCGCTTTTCGACCATCAAAATAGCTGGTGCTCGGCGCACTCTTGCTATCGCTCGCGCCTATTGCGGAGTCCGGGGCCCTGCTGCCGCCGCCTGTCGACAGGGATCCTTTTCCAAGCCTTGCTCCGATGCCGTAGCGGGTAATTCCCCCGGGGCAGTGAACATCTCAACCGTCACCCAGATCGAAGCGGAGACACATCACCGCTCAGTGACCCCTTCTTCCGCTCATTCTTCGACCTCCCCTGCAAGCAGAAGGAGAAAAAGATCTTGGAATTGCCCTGAAGCGATCTGGAGCGCTCATCAGGCCGCGCATACCGCGCGAGGGACGTACTGTCGTCCCTCGCCGACACCGAGGCGCCTGTATCAATCGGTAGGGCCTGGGCCAACCGAACCCGAGGGCATTCGGGTAACGCCCCGACTCTGCAGGTTCCACGGGTGCGCTCGACAACAGCCGTGAGTCGGATAGTGTCGACAGAATGTTCTGAGCCCGCCATTCAGTGGTCCCCGATGGCCTCATAAGTTGTAACGTAAATACGTATAGCAAAGCCGTAGAATCCTGCTAACCTGCTAACCTGTTACCAGGCTGAAGAAACTAAATCTGGCAGAATTATTGCACGCGTCGTGAAAGCGGTTTGTGTCTTGATCGATCAAAACCGCTGAACATCGCTAACTAGAACAAATACGAGATTTGTAACTGCACGAGGGGCTGCGATAATAAATACGAGATTTCTAACTGCACGAGGGGCTGCGACAAAGGAGCTTAGACACTCGATGGAGAACATCGCATGCCACTGCAGAAGGTTCACTTATCTACCGAGTCTGAAGATATCGAGTCGACTCGGCACGCGCTCTACGTAACGGCGTCCGCTGACGAAGCACTAGTCAACCAACTCGCTGCTTCGGACTGGGATGTTGAGGTCTATGCGGACGTTCATCACCCGCAAGATTGCCTGAGAGGCAAGTCGTTCAAGGTCGCTCTCATGCATCTGGGCTCCGACTTGCCGAGTCCGGGAGAAATGGCCGATTGGTTTGACGCGACCGGGCTACACACCAAGTGGATCGCACTGGTGTCAAACCAAGGCGTTTCTCAGTCGGAGCTGCAGCGATTGATCCGAAGCGGCTTCTACGATTTTCATACGCTGCCGGTGCATTTTGAGCGTCTGCTCATGACGCTCGGCCGCGCTTATGGAATGGCGGCACTCGAGGAAATCGAGATCAGACCGGGCGTCGATGAGGACACACACGAAGGCATCGTCGGCGACTGCCCGGCGGTCCGCAAGCTCCGAAAAGCGATCAGCAAAATCGGGCGCACCAATGCGCCAGTGCTGATATCAGGAGAGAGCGGAACAGGAAAGGAGCTCACGGCCAAGGCCATCCATGCGGTATCCAACCGTCGAGACGCGCCATTCGTACCCGTCAACTGCGGTTCGATTCCCCACACGCTAATTCAGTCCGAGCTGTTCGGGTACGAGAAAGGCGCGTTCACCGGCGCCAACAAACGGCAAATCGGAAAGATCGAAGCAGCCAGTGGCGGCACCATTCTACTGGACGAAATCGGCGATCTGCCTCTGGAACTGCAGGTCAATCTGTTGCGCTTCCTGGAAGAACAACGGATTCAGCGCGTGGGCGGCGTCCAGGAAATCAGAGTCGATGTGCGCGTAGTCGCCGCAACCCATGTCGACCTGCGGCGCGCTGTCCAGGAGGGCCTCTTCCGCGAGGATCTCTTTTATAGACTGAACGTCCTACCTATAGAGGTACCGCCGCTGCGCGCGCGGGACGACGATATCGAGATCCTTGCCGAATGCATCTTCGAGCGATTCGCTTCAGAAAAGCAGCGCCATGTAAAAGGCTTCACCCGCAAGGCGCTCGAGGCCATGCGCCGATACCACTGGCCGGGCAATGTCCGTGAAATGATCAACCGAGTGAGGCAGGCCCTGATCCTGTCCGAGAATAAGCTGATCACTCCGGAGGACCTCGGCATCGCGGAAATGCAGGAACGGGACGACAACCTGACTCTCGACGAGGCGCGCAGCGCGGCCGAGAAAAACGCCGTCGCCCTCGCGATCTCGCGAACCTGCAACAACCTCTCGGAAGCGGCGCGTGTCCTGGGCGTGAACCGCGGAACCCTGTATCGTTTGATCGAAAAACACAAGATTGGCCTCACTGCGAAAGAAGGGTCCGAAATAAGGACCATTGGCCGGCGTTACGCCCAGGCTCGTTGAGAACCTGCAGGCGGGTCTCGTCGATGTGGATGACCGGGCCCTGAAAGCGCGTTTCCGTCATGGCCGCCATCAGTGGAGAGAGCTTCTTGTCGAGCCTGGTCATCCAGCCGGCCACGCTCTGGCGGCTGATCTCGATCCCGTCCCGGTTGAAGACTTTCTCCCGGCGATACAGCGGCAGGGCATCGACCAACTTGCCCGCCACCACTTCGGCGAGCAACGAGCTGTGGGCGATCGCCTTGAGTTGATCTGCCGTGCCCGCGGGGCGATCACAACGCTCCGCTCGGCCCCGGAGACCTCGTCGTTGACCGGAACACTTGGCCCGTATGAACACGATCACGCAGGGCTGACGGGGGATCATCGCCAGCTGCGCGGACTCGTCATAGCCGATGAAGGTCCAGTCCGACCCCATGGCCCGCTTGTCGGCCTCGGGCAGATGAACGATGCGCCCCACACGCGGCAGGTGCGACGGCAAGGGCTGCGCGCGGACTTGTCCTTTCCTGCAGACGCCGACGCCGGTAACGCAAGCTGCTCCGCCCGATTCCACGCTCGACACAGAACACAGATGCGGTGCTGACTCTGGTCGCTCGCCTCTCGCTCCTTCACCAACGCCCCCCATTGCGCCGGCGTCCTTTTCTGCGGCCTCTCTGCCTCGGTCATAACCACCCCCTGTCGCTGTAGCCCGTCGTTGGGCTGTCATCTCAAGTCCGTCGCGGGTTGGATAGATGCAGTTCGCTGAACTCTTAGGTTGCAGCGTCCCCGGATCGACATAGGTTTCCGCTTACGTTTGAGTGGACAGCTCGGTGGTGTTCACCAGCGGACATCTTCGCCGCTTCGTAGCGCGGCGGAAAGACGGTAGCGCGTGGACGCTTGCGCTGGATCTCGCAGGTTTTGATAGGGCCAGATAATGCGATTGGCTCGCTGCCGCGAAGACCCGAGAACGCGACCTCAAAGAGGTTGTTCACCCTGGTGAACAACCAGGACGTCATCGTACCCTATTGTTCTTATTGTGCTTTTTCCAGTTCACTCAGTTTGCTGTTCAAAATACCGTACAACCCCGGTTTTTATGTGAAGAAGCAGAAAATATTTATTCTATTAAATTCAATAGGATATATTTTCTGGCACGAGTATCGCATCTCTACGTCGTAAGAAGACAAATGCAAGTATCGAGTCACTCAGCGGGCTCTTACGAAAGCCATTAGACAGAAACAGTTTTGGGGTAATGCGCCTGGTGTAGGCACACACAAAGAGGAAGCAGTAGAAGACATGGATACCAGAATTGACCCTTACGTCGCCGACAGAGATTACCACCCGTTATACGGCAGGGGACTAACCGATACCGTACTAGCGGCGGATAGCGCTAAGGTTTTTCAGGGCAGACGGATAAAACGTGGAAAATTTTCGTTCTGATAAATTTGCGAGCGCTGAACACAAAAAGGGGGGGCGGCTTATTGCCACCGGCAAAGAGATGCTGTCAACCGATATCCAGAAACGCAAATGGGAGTGCGCAATGAGAAGAAACCAAAACTACGCTGTCAAAATGCCGATAAGCCTGGCTTCTCTGGCAATGGCAACCGCCGCTGCCGCCGGTCCACTGGCGTTGACTGAGCATCAATTGGATACAGTCACAGCGGGCCAGGCCGAAACGACAGTTTCAACGCTAAGTCAGGCGTCGGGGATTTTTGTCGCCACCACGACCGGTTCAACGTCCGCGACGGTGATTCCTGGCCCTGATGGCCCGGATTCGATCGGTCAACAGGGCATCGGAATTGCGATTGCGGTGGGTTCAGGGTCAAGAAATGCCCAGGTTTCTACCACCGCCAGCTCGCCGGTTTCGCCATCCGTCGGGTTTGAGTTTGCGAGAACGGTGAACATTGGCCCGGCGCAGATTGCCGTCGGGTTCACTCAACGCATCAGTGGTGCGTGGCTAACGCCTTACGTGGCAGTTTTCCCCTAATCGAGACGATGGTTGCTGGCAGGCGGAAATAAACGATTGCAGTCATTTTGGAACGATCACGCGTATTAAACGACTGGCAGCCATGTGTATTGAGAAGAGTTTTGAGCTCCAACGCACCGCGTTGCGAGAGACGGAATTACCCCCCAGACGAATCGCCGGAGGGGAGTAATGGTGCCTGCAAACGGCGGGCGATCCTGAACGGCGCATATAACACAACTGTTCTTATGCCAAACCTGAGAGAGATGAAATCATGAACAAACTTACTATGGTCGTTGGTGCTGCTTCAATGCTGACCATGTCTGCGGCCACCTTTGCTGAGCTAGAGCTGACCGGTGCGCAGATGGATGGTATAACGGCTGGTATCGGCTTCGCTTATGCAGACGCCAACGCTGCGTCGACGGGACTTCTCGGGTCTTACTCCGGGACAACCACAAGCGCGACGCAAGCCAAGGTGCTGGTTCCGCACCCCGGCGGCCCAGTGCTTGCTGATCTGTCGCTTGCAGAGTCCGGTTCGGTCGCTGGCTCGTTCTTTGGTGTGGCGGGTTCGGAGTCGAATGGTGGAGCGATTGGTGTCGGCGCCGTAAGCGTTGCGGTCACTGAAGCGGCATATGCCCCTGGCGTGGCCACGACCAGCGGTGCAGCCTTTGGTGGCACCTTACATGGGATGACTGAGGCTAGCTCGACGTCCTTCGCCGCTCTGGCCTATTGATCGATCTTCTGGCCGAACGATTAAGGACATCTAGCAAGGCATTGAGGCATACCCCGCGCGATTTCGCGCGGGGTTTTTCGATGTCGGCCGAATGCCTCGCTCCACCTCGAGCCACGCAGAGTGCGAGTGTGCTTAGCGGCCCATGTAGGGGCTCAGCAGCGGCACTAGTAACGATCTAGTGATGACTTAGCCTAACGCGATTTGACAAACACCTCTGCATTAGTTTTTCTTGATTGCTATGAGTAACGAACAGGCATTTCCTCTGACGAAGGCGAACGTTGGCATCCCAGTGGTTGCGTTGTCAGGCTGTCTGGCTCTTTCGTCGGTATGGGGCGGCGAGCCGGTCAAGTCGCTTCTGGAAACACGGCAAGAAAACGTCACTGTGCAGGAGTGGGATCTCAGCTGCGGCGCCGCGGCGGTTACCACCCTGCTGCGATACCAACATGGCGACCCCGTCACCGAGAGAGAGGTCGCGACGGGGCTAATCAGTCGCGCCGAATACATTAAGAATCCCGAGTTGGTGCAGATCCGCCAGGGTTTCTCGCTGCTTGATCTCAAACGCTACGTGGACGGCCGCGGCTACGTGGGGAGCGGCTACGGGAAGATGACCCTCGACGATCTGGTACAGCGGGCACCAATCCTCGTACCCATCAATACCCATGGCTATAACCACTTTGTCGTCTTCCGCGGCCGCATGGGAAACCGTGTCCTGCTGGCGGACCCCGCGTGGGGAAATCGCACCATGACCCTAGACGCGCTTCAAGCGTGCCTGGATCGACTATCCCCAGTTCGGAAGGGTGGGATTTGCTGTAGTTGCACGCGATGAACGTCGACGGGCGCCAAACCTGTTGGCCCCGCGTACGGAAGACTTCTTCACCTTCAACTGATACCGTATCTGTTGGGTGCATTTCCGGCAGCCGCCTCAACGGACGATTCGTCCCTTCGTCTTCTCGACCTCCCCGCTATTCCGGGCTTTCTCAACTGTGCAACCCAAGTCGCTGGACCCGATCCGCGACGGCCGATCCGAGTCCTGCGCCGTTCGCTTTTCGGGCGTATTCGCCGCTTGCAACCCTGCCGGTTTAGCGTTAATCTGACAGTATGTCGCGTATTAGCAACCGCGCACGCAAAAGCCATGTGCAAGGCGATCTCGGAAAGCTATTCTTCTTAGCTAATCCATTACATTATAAGGTTGATCGGCGGACTGTCTCTCAACCTGTTTGCATTTCGGCCATGATGCATTTTAGACACACAGGGGACCTGTAATGACGGCACAAACCTTCTGTTCGCGCCGCAAGCGTCGGGCGCAGCTTACGACCCTAATCACATCATGCCTGTTGACCTGGGGAAGTCAGGCCGTTTCAGCCGCTGACACGACAGAGGAAACGTTGCGGAACGAGCTTGCCAAGCGCGACGCCGTCATCAATGACTTGCTAAAACGTGTGCAGGAGCTGGAGCGCCGCGACGGCAGGGCCTCCGGATCGCAAGCCGCGACTGAACCCAGGCCGCGCCCAAGCTCAGGCCAACGAGCGCAGACGGCCGTGCCGAGTGCCCAAGAAAGATCGACCGGTCCGGGGGCGGTGGATGTGGACGAGCTGGCCGCGGAGCGGGCGTTGGAACGGACCTTGACCGCGGAGGGCGCCTTGCTTCTGCCGGCCAAGACGTTCGAGCTGCAACCTTTCTTCAGCTACGCGAGGAGGACAACCGATAGTCCGGTTATTTTGGCGCCGACGGACCCCCGTCATCGCCGGCCTCCCCGTCATCCCCGCCCTCCGTGACAAGCGAAACGAGTTTGATTTCGGCCTGCGTGGGCGGCTTGGGTTGCCCTGG
The DNA here is from genome assembly GCA_963802975.1 of uncultured Gammaproteobacteria bacterium. Classification (GTDB taxonomy): domain Bacteria; phylum Pseudomonadota; class Gammaproteobacteria; order Chromatiales; family Chromatiaceae; genus Thiosymbion. The sequence continues at coordinate 44,111 of CAWDLA010000005.1, read as the reverse complement.
GATATGCAGATCGAGCTCGACCTGCCCTACCGGATCGTCAACCGCACCGTTGAAACTGGGACGCTCCCGTTTTTCAAGTCGAGCGATACGGGCTCTTCGTTCGGTGACGTCAAGGTTGGGATCGCGAAGACTCTTGTGCGTGAGCGCGGCTGGGTGCCCGATCTGGTGGGTCGTGTGACCTGGGACACGGACACCGGGAGCATCGCCGACAACGATGTGGCTCTCGGCATCGGGTTCAACGAGATCCGTGCATCGCTCACCGCGCTCAAGCGTCAGGACCCCCTGGCATTCACGGCGACCCTGTCGTACGAGAACACCTTCGAAAAGGACAATATCGAACCTGGCAATGCGCTCGGGATTTCGATCGGTGCATCGCTTGCCGCGAGCCCTGAGACTTCGCTGAGTGCCGCCTTGGCGCAAAGTTTCACGCAGGAGCTCAAGGTAAACGGTCGGAACCGTGTCCGGAAGCAGCCAAGTGGGCAGCGTATTACTTCTCGGTGCCTCGACCATGCTCACGCGTCAAACACTGCTCTTTCTTACCGCCGGCATCGGCCTAACGGACGACGTGCCCGATTACACCGTCAACCTCGCTCTCCCCATACGGTTCTGACTTGACCGGGCTTTTCCATATGGGCTAGGGAGATCCTAGTATCCAAACGGACCGCTTTCAGAACTGTCGATTGATTTTCGGCTGGGAGCAGCTTGCCGGGTTTCTGATGTTTCATGGAGGCCCGCTCGAATACGATTCGCGAAGCGCGCCTTAGCGATGCCAATCAATTCCGGATCGCCGCTCATGAGCGCGAGTCGCAGGTCCTCGCGTTCGGTGCACTTGGTGTCCTCTACGTAACCCCCGAGTGATACGGAAAACGTCCCGCCACTCGCACCCGCACCGAGGCCGACGTAGCAAGGCGTTGTCGCTGGCATAGAGGGGGCGTAAGCTGGCGGCGTCGGCCTCTCAAAGTTCGAAACTGCGGCCGCGGACCCTCCTGCAGAAGCCCCGCCCGCGGCCTCAGCAGAGCCTCCCGTAGCAGAGCCTCCGGTACCTGCAGCTTGAACACCGGTGGCTACCGCCAGCGAACTCGAGGTGGAACTGGAATTACCTACAGTTTGTGATACGGCCCGATCCGCGTAGGCTACCAATAGTGAGAGGGAAATGACGGCAACAGGTATTTTCATAATGCATCTTCATCATTTGCGGTTTAGGCTTAACCCGTGACTTATCTGATGTCGGGGTTTCGGATACGTTTGCATATCGCCTCCGCGGCTCCACGGCCGCCGGTCCTCACGCCCCTCTGCGGCGATACGCACGCGTCTATAGACATCCGGGATTTTCCGCCTCCCGCTTTGCGGTTCCCTGGCAGACAGCAAGTACCGAATGACCCGATCTCTATGATAAACAGTGGGGTGTAGCGTGTTGATAGTGCAATTTTCTGACGCACTCTGCCACTATAGTCTGCGGATATGAGATCCCTGTCACGGAATCGCTTCCCCAATTCGAGTTCAGCCCCCGTGTACCTACATCGTATCTGTCTGTTGTCATGAGTACCCTCGTATTCGGACTGATCTTGTTCCTCGGAGCACACTCCATCTCCATCGTCGCCTCAGGATGGCGAGATCGGACGGCGGCGCGCATCGGCGAGAAGACGTGGCAGGGGATTTACTCGGTCGTGGCCCTGGCCGGATTCGCTCTGATCATCTGGGGTTACGGGCTGGCGCGTCAGCAGCCCGTCGTTCTCTACCTGCCGCCGGTCTGGATGCGTCACCTGGTGCTCCTGCTGATGATGCCGGTCTTCCCGCTGCTCGTTGCGGCCTACATGCCCGGGCGCATCCAAAAGGCCGTCGGGCATCCCATGCTCGCTGCGGTTACCCTCTGGTCCTTTTCGCATCTGCTCGCCAACGGCATGCTGGCCGACGCTGTTGCTGTTCGCCCCTTTCCTCATCTGGTCGGTCCTGGACCGCGTGTCCACGAGATGGCGCGAGCCACGACCCGTGGAGGGAGCTCCACCGTCCAAGTGGAACGACCTCATCGCCGTGGTCGCCGGTCTCGCGCTCTACGGCGGCCTTCGTCCTCTGGCTGCATCGGTGGATGATCGGCGTTCCGGTCGCCGGCTGAAACCGTCTGCGATCCGACGATCAATCCCGCTTGGGCTCACGAGCCCCAGCTCCTGCCAGCGACTCTCGATGCGCTTGACGGAGACGGGATAGGCTGTGCCGATCTGCTGGGCGAATAAGGAGATGCGCAGCTCCTGCAGCATCCAACGGATCTCCTGCAGACGACCGTCCTGGCGTCCCGCCTCTCGGGCTGCCGTAGAGCGCTCCCGCCATTTCTTGTGGATCGCGGCCATCTCCCGCATCCGCTGCTGGTCCTTGCCTGCTGCGTGGGAGAGCTTTTCGGCACGTGCCTCCACGGCCTTGAGGAAACGCGGGTAGTCCTTAAGATGCGCGTAGGGGACCTGTTGCAGGAAGCCGCGGAAGACCAGCGAGTCCAGCTGCTGCGTCATGTCCGTGACCGAGGTCATCCAGTTGATCTGCGTGATGTCTGCGAGCCGCTTGCGGATGGCCTGGTAGCGCCCGAGTATTCCCTCTACCAGGCTGCAGACCTCACCGGCCATCGACATGAGCCGCGGCCGATTCCGCGTAAAGAGCGCCGCGAAGGTCTGCTGGTCCCGGATCGGCGCCTGCCCCTCGACGAAGGTGAGATCCAGGATCATCGCGACCAGCTCGTCCGCCAGGTCCGCCGGCGTTGAATCGTCTTTTCCGCCCGGCTTCGGCGCCTTGGCGTATTGCAGCCGCATGCGGTTCAGCGCCGGGAGGTTCTTGCGCAGGTAACGCAAGTCCGATCCCAGCTGGAGCATCAGCAGCCGGCGCAGCCCCTCGCGCATGGCACCCTCGGCACCCTCGCGCGAGTCCAACACGCGGATGGCGACGCCGTCCCCGGCGTCCACCAGCGCCGGAAAGCCACGCAGCCGGATTCCGCCGCGCTCCAGGTCCAGCGTTTCGGGAAGATCGCCGAAATTCCAGCTCTTGATCCCGTCACGCTCCAGGGCGGCGGCTGGGATCTCGGCGAAGACCTGCCGCCCCTCGCCCCCGTACTTGCGCTTGAGCCCCACGAAGTCCTCTGCGATGGCGACCTGATGTCCCCGCTCGTCCACCAACCGGAACTTCATCCGCAGGTGCTCCGGCACGGCTTGCTCGTCCCACGCGTCCTCGGGAACCTGGACTCCGGTCGTCTCCTTGAGCGTCTCGCCAAGCGCATGGATCAGTGGGCGGTCGGACGGCACGAGCCGCTCAACGAGCCGCTTCGCCGTCTCCGGAATCGGAACGAAGGCCTTGCGTGTCTGCTTAGGCAGGCCCCGCAGCAGGGCGATGATGCGCTCCTCGAGCAGCCCCGGGACCAGCCACTCGCAGCGCTGGGGTGAGACCTGGTTTACCAGCGGCAGGGGGACCGTCAGGGTCACGCCGTCCGCGGCCTTGCCCGGGTCGAAGTGATATTCCAACGGAAGCGCGGTGGCTCCCACCTGCAGGCTGTCGGGAAAGTCTCGTTCGGTCACCTCCCCCGCCTCGCGGCGCATCAGATCACCCATTCGCATGTGCAGCAGCTTGGGGTCTTTGCGCGTCGCCTTGCGCAGCCACTTCTCGAATTGAGGCGCGGAGTAGACGCCGCCGGGCACCCGCTGGCTATAGAAGGCGTAGATGGCCTCCTCGTCCACCAGGATGTCGCGCCGCCGGGACTTGGCCTCCAGGTGCTGGACGTACTCGATCAGCTCCCGGTTGTGACGCCAGAACGGAGCACGGGTGTCGAAGTCTCCCTCCACCAGGGCGAAGCGCAGGAAGATCTCCCGCGCCTCTCGCCGGATTGATGGGCCCGAAGTTGACCCGGCGCTTGGGCACGATGGTGATTCCGTAGACGGATCACCTTCTCGTAGGCCGCCACCTGCCCCGACTTGGACTGCCAATGGGGCTCCGAGTAGCTGCGCTTGCACCAGGTGAGCGGCGGCAGCCTCGATCCAGGCGGGCTGGACCTTGGCGACGATACGCCCATACTGCCGGGTGGTCTCCACCCGCTCCGCGGCCACGATCCACTTGGGCGCCTTCTCGAACAGTCCCGAGCCCGGGTGGATCTAGAAGCGGCTGTTGCGGGCACCCAGGTACTCCCGGCGCTCGTCCTTGAAGCCGATATTGCTCAGCAGACCGGTGAGCAGGGCGCGGTGGATCTCCTCGAAGCTGCCCTTCGCCTGATTCTCCCGGAAGCCCATCTCGTGCATCTGCAGGCGCAGCTGCGTGTGGATGTCGTGCCACTCCTGGACCCGGTTCCAGGACAGAAAGTGGCGCTGACAAAGCTTTCTGAACTTGTTTCTTGACAGATGCTTACGTTCGTTTTCCAGAAAACGCCAGAGGTTCAGAAAGGTGAGGAAGTCCGAGTCCTCGTGCGCGAAGGTGGCATGGATCTCGTCCGCCGCCTGCTGCTTGTCCATGGGCCGCTCCCGCGGGTCCTGGACGCTCAGCGCGGCGGCGATGATGAGCATCTCCGTCAGAGCAGTGATGGTCCTTGGAGGCCAACAGCATGCGTCCGATGCGCGGGTCCACCGGCAGCCGGGCGAGCTGCTTGCCCAGCGGAGTCAGCCTGCCCTCCGGGTCCAGGGCCGCCAGCTCCTCCAGGGTCCGGTAACCGTCGGAGATCAGCTTGGCATCCGGCGGATCGAGGAACGGGAAATCCTCGATCTCCCCGAAGCCCAGCAGCTTCATCTGCAGGATGACCGCCGCCAGGTTGGTGCGCTGGATCTCCGGCTCGGTGAACTCGGCGCGGGACTCGAAATTGTCCTCGCGTATACAGCCGGATGCAGACGCCCGCCGCCACACGCCCGCAACGGCCCTTGCGCTGGTTCGCCGAGGCCCGGGAGACGCGCTCCACCGGCAGGCGCTGGACCTTGCTGCGGTGACTGTAGCGGCTGATGCGCGCGAACCCCGGATCGATCACGTAGTGGATCCCCGGCACCGTCAGCGAGGTCTCGGCCACGTTGGTGGCCAGCACGATGCGGCGGGCTGCCGTGGGGCTGGAAAATCCGCGCCTGCTCCTTGGGTCCCTGGCGGGCGTACAGGGGCAGGATCTCGGTGGAGGGCGGGTGGTGCTTGCGCAGGGTCTCCGCCGTCTCGCGGATCTCCCGCTCCCCGGAGAGGAACACCAGCACGTCGCCGCGCCCCGCCTCGGCCAGCTCGTCCACCGCCTCGCGAGATGGCCAGCTGCATGGCGTCGTCCCGCTCGCCGACGTTCTCGTCCTCCGGTGGACGGTAGCGCACCTCCACCGGATAGGTGCGCCCGGAGACCTCGATGACAGGCGCGCCGCCGAAGTGCCGGGAGAAGCGCTCGGGATCGATGGTGGCGGAGGTGATGATCAGCTTGAGATCCGGACGCCGCGGCAGCAGGCCCTTCAGGTAGCCGAGCAGGAAGTCGATGTTGAGGCTGCGCTCGTGGGCCTCGTCGATGATGAGCGTGTCGTACTGGTAGAGAAACCGGTCCTGCTGCGATCTCCGCCAGCAGCATGCCGTCGGTCATCAGCTTGATCGAGGTCTCGGGCCGCACCCGGTCGTGGAAGCGGACCTTGTAGCCCACCAGCGTACCGAGCTCTGTCCCGAGCTCCTGGGAGACCCGGCTCGCCAGGCTGCGCGCGGCGATGCGCCGCGGCTGGGTGTGACCGATGCGCCCGAGGACGCCGCGGCCGAGCTCCAGACAGATCTTGGGCAGCTGGGTGGACTTGCCCGAGCCGGTCTCGCCGCACAGGACGACCACTTGGTGGCTCTCGATCAGCTTTGCGACCTCTTCCCGGCGCTCGCTGACCGGAAGCTCGGGAGGATACTCGACAGCGGGGATCAGCGACCGGCGGCGCTCGAGCAGAGACCGGGACTGATCGATCGCCTGCCAAAGCTTCGCGAGTCCTTGGTCGTAAGGCTGCCCCTGGCGCCTGCGATGCTCCAACCCGCGCAATCGGCGGCGCAGGACTTGACGGTCATCCAGGGTGCAAAGGTCCAGATCGGATCGGGACGGAAAACGAGGGGAATTCAAAGGTCGCTTCGGAAGTCTTTCAAACTAAGATATGCTCATGGGTTGCGCGCCCCGCGATCCTGCGAGCCCTTGCGCGCCCAAGGCGTTATTCGCCCCAGGGGGGAGAACTGATGGACTGGACACTGATCGGAAACTTACTGCTGATTCTGCTGCTGGTCGTCGGCAACGCCTTCTTCGTCGGCTCCGAGATCGCGCTGACCTCCGCCCGCCGCAGCCGCATCAAACAGCTCGCCAGCACCGGCAACAAGTCCGCCAAGATCGTCCAGATGCTGCACAAGGAGCCGGAGAGATTCTACTCGGTCACCCAGATCGGTATCACCCTGGTCTCCCTGGCCCTGGGCGCCATCGGCATGGTCACCCTGACCCAGATCATCGATCCCGGCGTTCAGCGGATCTTCGGCATCTTCGGCGAGGGTCCCGACACGACGCAGTGGGCCCACACCTTCTCCTATGTCGTGGCCTTCATCATCATCTCCTTCCTGCACGTGGTGGCCGGCGAGCTGGCGCCCAAGGTGCTGGCCTTTCACAAGGCGGTGGCCATGAGCCTGGCGGTGGCCCGGATCATCAACGGACTGCACGCCATGATGAGGCCGCTCATCTGGGTCATGAATCAGTCCTCCAACGGCCTGCTCTGGTTGTTCGGCCAGCGGGACCTGGCCGAGCACGGCGAAGGACACTTCTCCATGACCGCGGAAGAGATCCGCACCATCCTGAGCGCCAGCGAGCAGGAGGGCGCCCTCGATCCCCAGCTGACCATGATGCTGCGCGGGGTGTTCGATCTCGACGATCACACGGCGCGGGACGCCATGATACCGCGCACCGAGGTGGAAGCCCTGCCGCACACATCCACCGTGGACGACGTGCTCTCCCTCTTCAGGGAGGATCACCGCGAACGCTATCCGGTCTACGAGACGTCCGTCGACAACATCATCGGTGTCGTCTCCATGAAGCAGCTGCTGCACAGACTCTCAAGCGCCCGGAGTCCGGAGGAAACGACAAGATCCTCGAGCTGCCGGTGACGGACGTCATGATGGATGCCTACTTCATACCGGATACCATGCAGCTGAGCTCACTGCTGAAGGACTTCACCAGCAACCGCCGTCAGATGGCCATCGTGCTGGACGAGTACGGCGGCACCGAGGGCCTGATCACCCTGGAGGACATCCTCGAGGAGATCGTCGGCGACTACGAGGACGAGTTCAGCCCACGGCACCGCCATATCAAGATGGAGGACAAGCAGCACTACATCATCAACGGCGGCGTCCGGGTCACCGAGCTGGAGCCCAAGCTCAACTTCCCCTTCCCGACCGGCGACTACGTAACCCTGGGGGGCCTCATCAACCACCGGCTGGGACGGATCGCGAACGTCAATGACGTGGTTCCGCTGGAGGGTGCCCGGCTCACGGTCCTGGAGAAAGACCGACACCAGATCACCAAGGTCCTTTTCGAGGAGACGCCAGAGGTCACCGGGGTAGAGCCGGAGCTGATCGCGATCGAAGAGCCACCGAAACGCAATCCGGTCGGTTGGTCCGCAAAACGGGCGTTGAAAGAGGAGCCGACAGAAGCGGCAGCCCCGGTCGAGGTCGCGGTACCGGAAGGGGGCGTCGCCCAGGTGCAGGAAGTCGACTTTTCGCGCAAGACCGCCTCCTAGACGGACTCCCGGGACATTCCGACCCCTGCGAGGTGTGTGGAAACTCCCCGGCGAGAACCACCCGCCCGCAAAACCGCGTCCTCAGACGCTGGCCTTCTTGCGTTTCTGGGCAAGAGCGCGCCGCTTTTTTACGAACTCCTGTGCCGAAATAGTGGCGGTGAAGAGCTGCAGATTGTCCTCTTCTCCCTGCTCCACCGGGGACATGGCCGTATCCGTGTAGTCCCCGGGATTGGTCTCGGCCGCCACCTCCGCGAGGATGCGCTGGTACCGGCGGTGCATGCCGAAGGCACCCGCGTACTTGGAGGCGTACTCCAAGGCGAGCTTCGGATAGAAGGCCAGTGGGTTCTCCACGGGGAAGCCGGGCCGGCGGTCCCGCCGAACCTTGCGCCGGATGAGCCCCCCTTCCAGCGGGTGCATTCGCTCGTAGACCATGGGGGCATGGAAGGCGAACAGCTTGGCCAGCATGTGCTTGGGATCGTAGCCCCAGGCGCGCGAGCGCCGCAACACGGTGGCGACGTGCTCTTCGGTGTAATAGAGGTCCCAGACCTCCCGATAAATGGCCTCCCACTCGGACTTGGACATCTGCGGATGGTCCATGGTCACGTGCTGGGTGTCGTAGTTGTTCATGTCCGGATCCAGGGGCACGCCCTCCTCCACCAAGCGCTGGTGATCTTCGGAGCCCGGGAGCGGCGTCAGGACGAAGAACTCCATGATGTCGACGGGCAGCTCACGCTTGATGATCTCGATATCCCGGCGAATGGACTCAGGCGTATCGTTCGGGAAGCCGATGATGTACCCGGCGTAGGTCAGCACACTGGCCCCGTGCCATGCCTGGAGCATGGCGCGGTAGTCCGTGATCTTGTTCTGCCCCTTCTGGGCCGTCTTCAGCGAGTCCGGATTGATGTTCTCCATACCGATGAAGGCACGCGTGACCCCCGCCCTTGCCGGCCTTCTCGATGAAGCGCGGGATGCGGTGGGACTGGGTGTCCACCTGGATGACCAGCCAGATTTCCATGCCGGATTCACGCAGCTCGATCAGCCGGTCGAAAATCGCCTCCCAGTTGCGGTTGCGGGCGAAATTGTCGTCCGTGATGAAGAAGTTGTGGATGTCGTCCTGCGGCATTGGCGCGCACCAACCGCTCCACGTCGTCCGCCGTGCGGTGCCGCGACTTGCGGCCCTGCACGTTGATGATGGTGCAGAAGCTACACAGATAGGGACAACCGCGTCCGGCATCGAAGCTCGCGCGCTTTCCCATGGTCAGACGCACGCGGTCCGGCGGCAGGTAGGGCGTCGGCGTACCGCTCATGTCCGGCAGGTCGTTCAGAAAGTCGTAGACGGGCTGGAGCCTGCCCTTGAGCGCGTCACACAGCAGGTCCTCGAGCCGGCCCTCCAGCTCCCCGGCGAACAGGCTGATGCCGAGGTCCAGGGCCTCGTGCAGCTCGACGGGCATCTCTTTGAGCATGGCCAGGCAGCCGCTGACATGGAAGCCGCCGATCACCACCGGCAGTCCGACGGCGCGGAAGCGCTTGGCGATGTCCAGGGCACGGGGATACTGGTTCGACTGCACCCCGACCATACCCACGAGCCCCTTGCCTCCGCCCCTGCGGATCTCCCGAATCAGCTTGGGGACATCAACCCGCGAGTTGGTCTCGTCCAGGGCGCGGACGCGGATATCCACGTCCGTGCCGAGCACTTGCCGCTCGGCGGCGTCCCGGGCGATTCCGTAGACCGTCGCCAGGCTGTTGGAGGGCAGAGAAGAGCGCACCCACTGGATGACGTAGCCGTCGTCGTCGTAGTGTGAGGGCTTGATCAGCAGAAGATGAAACAGACTCGGCTCGTGGTTGGGGGTAAGCACCCTGGGCGCACCTCACTTGTGGCTTTCGCGGATAAACCCGGCGAAAGACTCAAGTATGACAGGCACCGAGTGCCGATTAAAGCCGCGTCTACTACGGATATGGAAAGCGGATCGCTAAGCGCCCGACCAGTCCAAACGGCTCTTGACGGCCTTGAGAATATGGGTCGAGATCTCCTCGATTGACTGGCTGGTGGTGTTCAGCACGGGGACGTCGAGCTGCTTGAACATGAATTGGGCCTGACGGATGTCGGAACGGCAGCGTTCCAGGGACGCGTACGCGCTTCCCGGACGACGCTCCTCGCGGATGAGCTTGAGGCGCTGCGTGTCGATGGTGAGGGCGAAGAGCCGACGCCTGCATTCGTAGAGGACCTCGGGCACGTCACCGCGGTCGAAGTCCTCCTCGGTGATCGGATAGTTCGCCGCCCGCAGTCCGTAGTGCATGGCCAGATACAGGCAGGTCGGCGTCTTGCCCGAGCGCGACACCCCCGTAAGGACAACGTCCGCATTCTTGAGATTGTCCGGCCGCATGCCGTCGTCGTTGGCCATCGCGAAGTTGATGGCCTCGATGCGCTTGGTGTACAGGCTCGGCTTGGTAATGCCGTGGCTGCGACCCGACTGCAGGCGCGGATTGACGCCGAGCTCATTGCTGACGGGCTCGATGAAGAGCTCGAACAGCTCAAGGAAGAAGCAGTTGCCGCCTTTTAGGATGGCGCGGATCTTGTCGTTCAGAATAGTGCTGAACACCAGAGGCCGGTCACCGTCCCGGTCAAGAGCCTCCTGCATACGTACGGTCAGGGCCTTGGCCAGCAGCTCGGTGTTGATATAGGGCATGTAGACCTGCTCGAAGCTCACACCATCGAACTGGGAGATCAGGCTGTGCCCCAACGTCTCGGCGGTGATGCCGGTGCTCTCGGAGACGAAAAAGACCGTACGTTTCATACTCATCGCTCGAAATTTCGGTGCACCGCACGCGTCCGACGGCCCACCTACACAACCCCTTCCGTCATCGTGGGAGCCAACGAATGAATCAGCTCACTAGCTTGAACAGGGGCCCTCGGATAGATCCGGGAGCCCCCGTTTACGCTAGCCGAGTGACGCATGTCAATGCGCCTGCGCGCCGGTTTCCCCCATAGTCCGGTACCGGAGCACCGCGCACCCCGTTCGCGGTGACATGGTTTCGCCGAAGTTCAGGAACCATCATCATGGCAACCATCTCGAACGACCGCGAGCTCAGAGAAGCGCTGAATGGACTGTCTGCGCGCCCCTGCAGCGCATCATCGGAGCCAGGTTCACGGAGAACGTCATCGGCTTGTGCAAGGACGATCGGATTTCCCGCGCGGTCCAGACCGCCTTGAATCCGGACGCCAGCGATGCCGAGGTGCAGGACGCCTACGCAGCGGCCAAGAGCTACGCGGTCAAGACCTACACCGCCTGCGGCAGGGACACCGACTGGCTCGCCCAGGCCGACCACTTCGTGGCTGCCTCGGCCGCCGCAGCGCTGACACCTCCCCAGCGCCTCGCCGACAAGGTCAACCCGGCCTGGAAGGCGGCGATGCAGGCGCGCATGGCCAGGAATTGCGCGATGATCGAAGAGGCCGAAGGCGAAGAGGAAACGGAAGCCGGAGCGCCAGTACAGGATCGCCGCCGAGAGTGTCCGGGAGCCTGTCTGACTCGTGAGGGTTCTACTCTGGAACCGCGGATGCCAGAGAAACGCTCTGCGGGCTCAATACCCCACCAGCGGCTGCGCCCCCTCCGCCGCCAGCATCTGATCATAGACTTCCCAGGCGGCGGCAGCCTCCTCGGCGCTGACCTTGTCCACCGCATAGCCCAGGTGCACCACCACAAAGTCACCGATGCCGAGGTCTTCGTGCTCAAGCATGAGCAGATTGGCCTCCCGCTCGGCGCCCTTGGCCTCGCACCGGGCCAGAAGGCCGTCGATGGAACGGATCTGCATGGGAATGCCGAGGCACATGTACGGGGATCTCCGCCGGAAGCTGGAGCACAGAAACTACAGGAAACCGCGAATCGCGCGAATGACGCGAATCAACTGTGACGGAAACCACCCTCATCCTCGGCCTGGGCAACAGCCTGCTCACGGACGAAGGCGTCGGCAATTTCACGCTGAAACACGCGTTTTTACTGCGCTGCATCAAGATCGGCCGACAAGAGACGGCATAGACTTTTGGTAATTTCTATATTAACGAATTGTTAATATGCCGAGGCCAGAAAATATACCCGCCGCCGCAGAGCCCATCGCAGGCACCGCCGTCACCTGGGGCAACAGCCTGCCGATCCTTCACGAAATCCGCCATGGGCTCAAACGCCTCGCCGACACCGGCGAGAGCACGAAAATCGATCTGAATTCCATTCCCTTCGGCCCCGGCGACGAGGAACGGCTGCTTGAGCGTTTGGGCACCGGCGAGGTGGAGGCCTGCGTCGACGCACTCGGCCCCACGCGGGTGCGCGAGACAGCCATCCAAGGCGTATGGCTCATCGACTACCGCAACCTCGATGACCGGCGGCTGGCTCTGCACATCGAGATCGCGACCGTTCCGGACATCCTGCGCAGCCAACCGCAGGATATTGCGGATGCAATCAGAAAGCTCGAAGCCCTGATCGAAGCGGCCGCGGGCAACCCCGATCCCCAGTCCTGAAAATCGAAGGAGCAACAATGGCTGCCGACAAGACCCTGGGCGAGAGCCTGCGCGAGCATGGGGTGTCACGACGCGGCTTTCTCAAGTTCTGCGCTGCCACCGCGTCGATGATGGCCCTGCCGCCGACCATGGCACCCGTCATCGCCGAGGCCCTGGAAAAGGCCAAACGACCCTCCGTGATCTGGCTGTCCTTTCAGGAGTGCACCGGCTGCACCGAGTCTCTGACCCGAAGCCACTCTCCCACCGTCGAGGACCTCATCTTCGACCACATCTCCCTGGACTATCACCATACGCTGCAGGCCGCCTCCGGCGATGCCGCCGAGCAGGCCCGCGCGCAGGCGATGAAGGAGAACTTCGGCAACTACCTGCTGGTGGTGGACGGCTCCCTGCCCGGGCCGGACTCCAATCCCGGCTACTCGACCATCGCCGGCCACAGCAACCTGCAGATGCTCGCGGAGACCCTGGAAGGCGCAGCGGCGGTGGTCGCGGTCGGCACCTGCGCCGCGTTCGGCGGACTACCCAAGGCCGACCCGAATCCCACCGGTGCCGTGGCCGTCCAGGACGTCGTCAAGGACAAGCCGTTGATCAACGTCTCCGGCTGTCCGCCCGTGCCCATGGTCATCACCGGCGTGCTGGCCCATTACCTCACCTTCGGACAGATCCCGGAGCTGGATCAATACGGCAGGCCGCTGGCCTTCTTCGGTCAGTCCATCCACGACCGCTGCTATCGCCGCCCCTTCTACGACAAGGGCCTGTTCGCCGAGACCTTCGACGACGAGGGCGCGCAAAAGGGCTGGTGCCTGTACCGGCTAGGCTGCAAAGGCCCCATGGCCTACAACGCCTGCGCCACCATGCGCTGGAACTCGGGCACGAGCTGGCCCATCGAGGCCGGCCATCCCTGTCTCGGCTGCTCGGAGCCGGATTTCTGGGACGCCGGTGGCTTCTACAAGGCCCTGTCGGTGCCGACCGGAAACACTACCGGAGCCCTCCTGGGTGCCGGGGTCGCGGGCGCCATCCTTGGCGGTGCCGCCACGGCGCTCGCCAAGAAGCAGACCAAGACCGAGGAGGCCGAGCGCTCGCCGGTCAAGATCGAAGAGCTGGAGCAGAAGCTATGAGCAGATCCGATGGAATTTCTGCTGTGGACCAAGGGTCCGATGTTCGACTGGGCGCTGGCCATCTTCGCGATCGGGATCGCCGCGCGGCTCGTCGAGATCTTCATGCTCGGGCGCAAGCCCAACTACGCCGAGCCCCGCGGCGGCGAGTGGGGGCCGGGCTTCAAGACCATGATCAGGCGCACCGTCGCCGACCCCGGCACCTTCGCGCGCGCGCCCTTCGACGTGGTTCTGGGGATCGCACTGGCACGTCGGCTTCCTGATCGTCCTGCTGCTGTTCATTCCCCACATCGAGCTGATCAACAGCGTGCTCGGCCTCACCTGGCCGGGACTGCCCAACCCGGTGGTGGACGCCGTCTCCGCCGTGACCATCGTGGCCCTGGTCGCCGTCCTGGTGCACCGCCTCACTCACCCGGTGAAGAAGCACATCAGCACGGTCGAGGACTACCTGATCTGGGTCGTGACCTTCCTGCCTCTGATCACCGGCTACCTGGCCTATCATCGGCTGATCAACCCCTATCCCGTTGGCGCTCGGTCTGCACATCTTCTCCGTGGAGATCTTCCTGATCGTGCTGCCCTTCACCAAGCTGACCCACGTCTTCACCGCCTTCATCGCGCGCTGGTACAACGGCGCCACCTTCGGCCGCAAGGGGGTCGAATCATGAGCGAACTGTCACTGGAACGGGGCATCGCGGCCTTGCGCGAAGAGATCGACGCCTCGGTCGCGGCCTTCTTCTCGAGCTGCGTGCACTGCGGACTCTGCGCCCAGGCCTGTCCCTTCTACGTCGAGACCGGGGATCCGAAGTACACGCCCATCCTCAAGGTCGAGCCCCTGCGCCTGGTCTGGGAGCAGGAATTCACCCTGTGGGGCAAGATCAAGGGCATGATCGGCCTGTCCAAGAAGGTCACCGACGAGATGCTGGCCGAGTGGGAGCCGCTGCTCTACGACTCCTGCTCCATGTGCGCCCGCTGCTCCATGGTCTGCCCGGTGGGCAACGACATCCAGGCCATGGTGCGCAAGACCCGCGAGGGCATGGTCGCCTCCGGTCACGCCCCGGAGGGACTGATCGGGGCCGCCTCCCGCGCTATCCGCACCGGCAGCCCCATGGGTCTGAAGTGGAAGACCCTGGAGGTGCAGATCAAGCACGTGGAGGCCAGCTCCGGCCTGACGATCCCGGTGGATCGGGAAGGGGCCGAATACATGGTCCTGCTCTCCTCCATGGAGATCATCAACTTCCCCGAGTACCTGGAGGCCATCGCCAAGATCTTCGATCACGCGGGCATCACCTGGACCCTGAGCACCGACTGCTACGAGGCCACCAACGCCGGCATCCAGATCGGCAGCAAGGACATCGCCGCCGAGCTGGTGCAGCGCGTCGTGGACGCCGCGGTCAAGCTGCGGGTCAAGAACGTGATCAGCCCCGAGTGCGGCCACGCCTACACGGCCGTGCGCTGGGAGGGTCCGAACCTGATCGGCAAGTCCTACCCCTTCAAGGTGTTCCACATCATCGAGGTGCTGGACGAGCTGCGCGCCAGCGGGCCGCCTCAAGACCGAAGGCAAGGAGATGGACCGCCTGTCCATGCACGACCCCTGCAACCTGGCGCGCAAGAGCGGCGTCATCGATCAGCAGCGCAACCTGATGGACCTGGTGGCCGACAACTTCGTGGACCTCAAGGAGCACGGCAAATTCCAGTGGTGCTGCGGTGCCGGCGGCGGCGTCAGCTCCAACGAGCGCGCCGAGGACCTCAAGATGGCCGCCTTCAAGCGCAAGAAGGCCCAGATCGAAGAGGTCGAGCCCGAGCGCATGGTCACCATGTGCGCCACCTGCCGGACTCAGCTCGAAGAGGGCCTGGAGGAGTTCAACATGGACATCCCCGTGGTAGGCCTGACCGAGATGATCGCCGATCACCTGGTCGAGAAGGAGAGCTCGACCTGAGATCGGGGCCGGCCGCGCCGCCCCGGGCGGAATCGCCATCGACATCGGGGAGGTTGCGACAGCTCGTCGAGGCAGTCGTCCCGGGCAGAACCCCGGGACCCAGTCGTCCAGGGAAGGCAAGGTTGCCGTTCGCCCGATGAAGACCCTGTCGAACCAAAGTACTAGCGAGACTAGAACATGACCGAACGCATAGTCGTCGATCCCATCACCCGCATCGAGGGCCATCTGCGCATCGAGGCCCGAGATGGAGGGCGAGAACATCGCCCAGGCCTACTCCTCCGGCACCATGGTGCGCGGCATCGAGATCATCCTGCGCGGGCGCGATCCCGCGCGACGCCTGGGCCTTCGCCCAGCGCATCTGCGGCGTCTGCACCCTGGTGCACGGCATCGCCTCGGTGCGCGTCGGTGGAAGACGCCCTCAACTACGAGATCCCGCACAACGCCCAGCTCATCCGCAACCTGATGATCGGGGCCCAGTACGTGCACGACCACGTCATGCACTTCTACCACCTGCACGCCCTGGACTGGGTCGACGTGGTCTGCGCCCTGAGCGCCGACCCCAAGGCCACCTCGGAGCTGGCCCAATCCCTCGGCAGCTGGCCCAAGTCCTCGCCGGGCTACTTCGCCGACGTGGCGAAGCGGCTCAAGGGCTTCGTCGAGTCCGGGCAGCTCGGCATCTTCGCCAACGGCTACTGGGGCCACCCGGCCTACAAGCTGCCGCCGGAGGCCAACCTGATGGCCGTCGCCCACTACCTGGAGGCGCTGGCCTGGCAGCGCGACGTGGTCAAGCTGCACGCCATCTTCGGCGGCAAGAACCCGCATCCGAACTTCGTGGTGGGCGGCGTCGCCTCCCCCATCGACCTCAACTCCGACTCGGCCATCAACGCCAAGAAGCTCGCCCAGGTGCAGACCGTCATCGATCAAGCATGCGCGACTTCGTGGACCAGGTCTATGTGCCCGACACCCTGGCCATCGCCGGCTTCTACAAGGACTGGGGCGAGCGCGGCGAGGGCCTGGGCAACTTCCTGTGCTACGGCGATCTGCCCGCCGGCAGCATGCTGGACGAGGACCCCGGATTCCTGCTCCCCCGCGGAGCCATCCTCAACCGGGACCTGTCCACCGTCCACGAGGTGGACCTGCATGACGACGCCCAGATCCAGGAGTTCATCGCCCACTCCTGGTACGAGTACGAGGAAGGCAACGACAAGGGCCTGCACCCCTACGACGGCGAGACCGAACTCGATTACGACGGACGCGGCGGACCCGCAGCCCCCCTTCAAGCATGTCGACGTGGAGGACGGCTACTCCTGGCTCAAGTCCCCGCGCTGGAAGGACCAGTCCGTGGAGGTGGGCCCCCTGGCGCGGGTGCTGCTGCTCTACGCCACCGGCCACGCCCAGACCAAGGAACTGGTGGACATGACCCTATCGAAGCTGGAGCTCCCCGTGGACGCCCTGTTCTCCACCCTGGGCCGCACCGCCGCCCGCACCCTGGAGACCAAGATCGATCGCCGACGCCATGCAGGGCTGGTACGACGACCTGATCGCCAACATCAAGGCCGGCGACACCACGAACCTTCAACGAGGCCCTGTGGGAGCCCTCCACCTGGCCCGAGCGAGGCCCGCGGCGTCGGCTACATGGAGGCCCCGCGCGGCGCGCTCGGGCACTGGATCGTCATCGAGGACGGCAAGATCGACAACTACCAGGCGGTGGTGCCCTCCACCTGGAACGCCGGTCCGCGGGATCCCCAAGGCACAGCCCGGTGCCTACGAGGCCGCCCTGCAGGACAACCACCAGCTGGTCGACCCCAAGCAGCCGGTCGAGATCCTGCGCACCATCCACTCCTTCGATCCCTGCATCGCCTGCGCCGTGCATCTGAGCGATCCGGAATCCGGAGAGCAAATCAGCGTGAAGGTGACCTGATGCGGCGAACCACCCTTCCTCGAACTTGCGCATATTTGCATTGATTTAGAATAGGGGCAGAGATGCGACTCGGAGACCGCCGATGGCAACCACCGCGGAAGACCTGATCAGACACCACCGCTGTACCGTCGATGAACATCGGCGTATGGAAGAGACGGGCGTCTTCCACGAATACGACCTTGGTGGACTATTCTGAATGCCATCGGGCGGGATATCGAAGCAGCGACAGCAATCCGCATCCGCACGGGCAAATCGACGTAGCGACGTTCGCAAGAAGCCAAGGCGCAAATCCAAAACCAGCGCACGCCAGCCAAGATCTATTCGGACTCGTCGAATCGTGGGTGCCATGTTCGCCGTTTTGCTGGTTGCAGGAGCCGTCATCGCGACCCTGATCCACTTCGAGAAAGCGATCCCCCCGTTGCTCGCTGACGACCTGCCAAAGGCCGGCTCGGTGCTTGTGGAAAAAGCCAAGCGGCGCCTCTCCCTGATCCGCGACGGTCGGGCATATCGCTCCTACCGCATCTCTCTGGGTCGGGAGCCGGTGGGTCACAAGCGGCGAGAAGGGGATCTGCGCACACCGGAGGGCGGCTACCGCCTCGACTGGAGAAATCCGGACAGCTGCTGTTACAAGTCCCTGCACGTCTCCTACCCCAACGAAGAGGACGAACGCCTGGCGGCCGAGCGCGGCGACGACCCGGGCGGCCTGATCATGATCCACGGTCAAGTGAACGGCTGGGGATGGATAGGCTGGCTCGGTCCCTACTTGTACAAAACCCACGGCTGCATCGCCCTGCGCAACACCCACATGGAGGAGATCTGGAACGCGGTGGACGACGGCACGCCTATCGAGATCCGGCCCTGATCCTCTCGCCTTCTTCGCAGGAGACTGAGCCGATTCATGCAATCCGACGGAATCCAAGTGGCAGGTGCACCCTCGCGGCGATGATAACCGCCTGACGCGCGGGGAAATTCTTATGGTAACCTTTTGATCCAACCCTGAAGGTCAGCGGCCCCGTACTTTGAAACACTACAGCAAGATCGCGAAACGCCGCTGCGAGGAACTCGCGTGAAAGATCGAGATTTCTACGAAGACTCCGACCCGGCCAAATGGCGGCTGGCCATCCGGGTGGTCGCCATGCCGGCGGACACCAATTTCTACGGCGACGTTTTCGGCGGCTGGGTCATGTCGCAGGCGGACATGGCCGGCGGGACGGTCGCCATCCAGGCGGCAAGGGGACGGGTCGCCACCGTGGCGGTGAAGGAGTTCCGCTTCCTGGCCCCGGTTCTGGTCGGGGATCTGGTGGACCTGTACGCCCGTCTCGAAGAAGTCGGCACCACCTCGATGACCGTCGGTGTGCGCGCCTGGTCGAGACGCGAATCCGACCCGGACAGCCGTGAGCAGGTCGCCCAGGCCCGGATCTGCTATGTGGCTGTAGGCAAGGACGGGCGTCCGCGGCCGGTAGAGGCAACCGCGGCTCCTTGAGGGCAGTCCCGTCAGAGAACGCCGGCAATTCCAGCTTTCGTCCCGCGGGCGGTGAAATCGACGACATAACGATATGAGGTATGTCCATGTTTGAGGCAACCAAGGTCGGACGCAAGGTCGACAAGGCATCCTTCAAAGAGCAGCAGGAGACCTTGCGCACGCAGCTCATGGAGGTGCAGCGCGAGCTGCTGCAGACCGACATCCCGGTGATCATCCTCATCACCGGTGTCGAGGGCGCGGGCAAGGGAGAGGTGGTCAACCGGCTCAACGAGTGGCTGGACACCCGTGGCGTGCAGACCTTCGCCTTTTGGGACGAGACCGACGAAGAACGCCAGCGGCCCCGCTATTGGCGCTTCTGGCGCACCCTCCCCTCCCGCGGGAACCTGTCGATCCTGTTCGGTGGCTGGTACCAGGCCCCGATCGAGCGTCGCTTCGACGGGCTGTGCAGCGAGGCCGAGCTGGATGCGGAGCTCACCCGCATCGCCGACTTCGAGCGCATGCTCATCAACGACGGCGCGCTGGTCGTCAAGTTCTGGTTCCATCTCTCCGAGAAGGATCAGAAAAACCGCCTGAAGGAACTCTCCCGCGACGACCGAAGCCGGTGGAAAATGCTGCCGAAGAAGGGAAAGTTCCAAGAGCACTACGACCGTTACGAAAGGCTCGCCGAGCGGGTCATCCGTCACACCGACCGGGGGATCTCGCCCTGGTTCCTGATCGAGGCGGACGACCGACGCTACCGGGATCTCACAGCGGGCAAGACCCTGCTGCACGCCATCAAGGTCCGCCTCAGCGAGCCCCCGGCAATGGAGCCGCCGCCCACCTCCAGCCACCTGGAGCTGCCGGACCTGGAGAGCGCCCGGATTACGCTGCTCGACCAGCTCGATCTGACCAAGTCGCTGGAGCGCGAGAACTACAAGTCGCAGCTCAAGGAGCTGCAGGCGGAGCTCAACGAGCTCGCCTGGGAGGCCTACAAGAAGAAGCGCTCCGTGGTCCTGGTCTTCGAGGGAGTGGACGCCGGCGGCAAGGGAGGTGCCATCCGCCGTTTCACCGGTGCCATCGACGCCCGCCTGTACCGCACCATCCCCGTCGCCGCACCGACCGACGAGGAGAAGGCCCATCACTACCTGTGGCGATTCTGGCGCCACATCCCCCGTGCCGGGTACATCACCATCTACGACCGCTCCTGGTACGGACGCGTGCTGGTTGAGCGCGTGGAGGGCTTCGCCAAGGATGCGGAGTGGCGCCGCGCCTACGCCGAGATCAACCAGTTCGAGGAGCAGCTCGCCGAGAGCGGCATTATCCTGCTCAAGTTCTGGCTCCAGGTCAGCCAGGAAGAGCAGCTGCGCCGCTTCGAGGACCGTGAGAGGGTGCCCTACAAGCGCTTCAAGATCACCGACGAGGACTGGCGCAACCGAGAGAAATGGCCCGAGTACAAGGCCGCTGTCAACGCGATGGTGGCCCGCACCAGCACCGAGTACGCGCCCTGGACGCTGGTAGAGGGGGACGACAAGCCCTACGCCCGGGTCAAGGTGCTGCGGACCCTGCGCGATGGTCTCAAGGAGGGGCTGAAAAGGAACGCAGTCAACGGGAGTGGCTACAACCCTTGTGGCGGCAAGGACGCGAAAGAGTAATACTCCGGTGGAACCTTCAGGGGGCCGGCTGGATCAGCTCCGCCTCTATCTCAACCGGCCGGCGCGGCTCCCCGAAAAAGGCGGAAAAAGTTGCCGCGCGTGACGGCGGCGAGCTCGTCGACACTCTTGCCCCGCAACCCTGCGATGCACTCGGCGACACCCGATACGAACTTGGGCTCATTCGGCTTGCCGCGGAACGGCACGGGCGTTAGATAGGGGCAGTCGGTCTCGATCAATATCCGGTCCAGCGGCACCTGGGCGGCTACATCCCGCAGCTCGTCCGCGGTCTTGAAGGTCACGATACCGGAGAAGGAGATATAGAAGCCCAGGTCCAGGGCCCGGCTCGCCATCTCCCAGCTCTCGGTGAAGCAGTGCAGCACACCGCCGGCGTCGCGCGCGCCCTCCTCCTGCATGATCCGGATCGTGTCTTCGCGCGCGTACCTGGTGTGTACGATCAGAGGTTTGCCGCAGGCCCTGGCAGCCGCGATATGGTTACGGAACCTTTGGTGCTGCCAGTGGAGATCGCCCTCGCTCCGGTAGTAGTCCAGGCCGGTCTCGCCGATGGCCACATTGCGCGGGTCCTGCGCAAGCTCCACCAGGTCTTCCGGAGCCGGGTCACGGCGATGCTGCTCGTTGGGATGAACACCCACGGATACAGAAACATTGGAATAAGGATCGACCAAATCCCGCATCTCGGGATAGTGCTCCAGGTCGATACTAACGCAGAGCATACGTTCCACCCCGGCGGCAGCCGTCTCCTGCATAAAGCGACGGAAATCACCGCCGTAAGGTTTCAGATCGACGCGGTCGAGATGACAGTGGGAGTCAACTAACATCTGGCGGCATCCAAGATCACATGGTGTGGGTCGGACGCTCCGTAGCGAGCATTCCGGCGAGGTAAGCCTCGATCTTGCGGCGGGCGACGCCCTTGTCTTGATCGCTGAACTGGATGCCCACTCCCACGGCACGATTTCCCTCCGCGCCCGCGGGCGTGACCCAGACGACCTTGCCAGCCACCGGGATACGCTCGGGCTCATCCATCAGGCGCAGCAGGAGAAAGATCTCGTCTCCCAACTGATATCTTTTACTGGTGGGTATGAACAAACCGCCGTTCTTCACGAAAGGCATGAACGCAGCGTAAAGGGCGGTCTTGTCCTTGATGACGAAGCTGAGTATGCGTTGTTGCTCGCTAGGTACCCTTGTTTCCACTATGGTCTCTACCCTCTTTTTCCGACGGTTCTGTTGCGGCGCCCGGCGATCCTCGCCCATTCGACCAGTAAGCACTCGTACAAAAGCAGCCTGTTGACCGAGCTGTCCTCGCTCGAACGTGCCTGTAGGACCATTTGCAGATAGCGATGCCCCTCCGCTGGATCGAGCCCATGGGCTAAGGCCCACAGTGTCTCGCGCTTGTCCGCATTGGTCAGCAGGGGGGTCGGGTGGCCGCTAGCAATCCGCAGCAAGTCGCAAATCCATCCGCTGAGCCAGTCCAATAGTACAGCCGGCTCCCGCTTGTTCCAAGCCGTTGCCTCTCCGATCGGATCCCGAGCACCCCGGGCGATCTCTGAGAAGCCGCCGAAGACCTTCTCGCGCAGGGACATACTGGCCTCATCAGCCAGAAGCAACGCTGCGAGGGGTGCACCATGGGCGAGGCGAAGCAGGGTCGATGCCTGGGTGGAGTCGGTTTGCCCGCGCAACCAAGCCAACGCCTCGGACTCCGTGGGGATGGGGATCTTCAGCTCTTGGCACCGGCTGCGAATCGTAGCCGGAAGACGGCCCGGCTGTTCGCAGACGAGACAAATGAGCGTTCCGGCAGACGGCTCCTCCAGGGTCTTTAACAGGCTGTTGGCGGCGCTCACGTTCATGTTCTGCGCCGGGTCCAGGACAATCACCTTGCTGCCGCCCCGGTGGGCGGTCAGGGCGTCGGACGCGGCGAGACGACGAACGGCATCCACCTTGATCTCGTCGGACTTGCTCTCGGAATCGGGGCCGATTTTCATGTAATCCGGGTGTGTGCCGGCGGCGAGCAGCTCACACTCCCGGCAATCGCCACAGGCAAGTCCGCGCTTATCCGGCACGGAGCACAGCAGAGAGTGGGCGAGCACTGCGACCAAGCGGCGTTTACCTACACCGAAGGGACCGGTGACAAGAAGGGCATGAGGCAGGCGGTCTGCCCGCCGCGCGCGCTCAATGGTCTCCCAGCAGGACCTATGCCAGGGCAGGAGCGCATCCGGTTGCACTTGCCCACTCAAAGGTCCGACCCGTCGATGAAGGCCTCGACCTGCCGGCGTACCGACTCGGATACCCGAGCGAGCTGCACATCGGCGTCGATCACCCGCACCCTTTCGGGCTGCGACTCGGCGATCGCCAGGTAGGCAGCACGCACGTCGTCGAAGAAGCGCAGGGTCTGCGACTCGAAGCGATCGGGAGCGGAGCGCTTTCCGGCACGCGAGAGTCCGGACGCCACGGGCAGATCGAACAGCAGGGTCAAGTCCGGACGTAGTGGACCCTGTACATAGTCTTCAAGCAGCGAGAGTCGTTGCACATCAACCCCTCGCCCACCCCCTTGATAGGCATAGGTGGCATCGGTAAAGCGGTCGCAGAGCACCCAGGTCCCCTGCTCCAGTGTCGGGCGAATCTTTTGCGCGATGTGCTCGGCGCGGGCGGCAAACATGAGCAGGAGCTCGGTGTCCGTCGCCATCCCCTTGCTATGAGGATCGAGCAGAAGCGCACGAATGCGCTCACCGATGGGAGATCCGCCGGGCTCCCTTGTAGTGATGACCCGGATACCCCGTTCCTCCAGGCAGCCCTGTACGACCGCCAACTGGGTGGACTTCCCCGCACCTTCGATGCCCTCCAGGGTGATGAGCTTGCCTGCTTCCATCATGGTTTAACGCTTGCCGAGCTGATAACGCCGAACCGCCTGGTTGTGCTCTTTCAGAGTCGTCGAGAAATGGTGACTGCCATCCCCCTTGGCCACGAAATAGAGGCTGTCACCCTCCTCCGGATGAAGGACCGCGTGGATGGCCTCGCGTCCCGGCAGGGCTATGGGCGTTGGCGGCAGGCCCTGGTGGACGTAGGTGTTGTAGGGCGTGTCGCCGCGCAGGTGGGCGCGGGTGAGATTGCCATCGAACGCATCTCCCAGGCCGTAGATGACCGTAGGGTCCGTCTGCAGCATCATCCCTTGGTTCAGGCGGCGGATGAACACACCGGCGATGGTCGGTCGCTCGGCGGCCAATCCGGTCTCTTTCTCGACGATGGACGCCAGGATCAGTGCCTCGTAAGGGCTCTCCAAGGGCAGTCCGTCCTCACGCTTCCCCCATTCCTCTTTCAGTACCCGCTCCATGGTGTCAAAGGATCGCCGCAGGATCTCCAGTTCGCTGGCGCCCTTGGAGAAGTGATAGGTCTCGGGGAAGAAGCGCCCCTCGGGATGCTCGCCCGGGTGCCCGAGACTGGCCATGATCATCTCCCCGGAGGGATCTTCGCCGAGCACTTTCTCGAAGCGCTCGTCCTTTGCCACCGCCGCAAGGGCATCGCGGTAGGTCCAGCCCTCCACAAATGTGAATGCGCGCTGCACCACCTTGCCCGAGGTCAGTAGCTCGAGCAGCTGCGGGGGGGTGACGCCGTTCGGGATCTCGAACTCGCCGGCCTTCAGGCGAGTGGCATTGTCGGTGAGATAGGCCATGGCTATGAAGAAGTAAGGGTGGTCCATCAGGCCCCGTTCAGTAAGCTCTTCGCTCAGACCGCGAAGAGCGGTCCCGCGCTCGACCTCCAGTAACAGGCTGTCTTCACCCAGCTCGATTGGCGTGGACAAAAAGTCTTGGTACTGCATCCAAACACCGCCCGAGACCAGAGCGATCCCGAGGACGATAACCAACAGCGCCCGCATCAGTTTCTCCTTCCCTCTTCAGGGGTCCAAGCCGTCTTGCGCACGGCGGCAATCAGCCCGGCGGGTAGCGGCTCCAGGCTCATGGCTTGCTCTCCCAGGCGCTGCACAGGCCAAACGCCGATCAGGGCGTTGGTCAGAAACAGCCCGCTGGCAGAGGTTACGTCCGCCTGTCGGAGGTCCGATTCCACGGCCTCGATGCCGAACGAACCGGCCATGCGCAGCACCAGATCCCGCACGGTACCGGCGATGCCGCAGGTATCCAGCCGGGGAGTGAGGAGACGGCCTTCTCCAACCAGGAACAGGTTGGACATGGTACCGCCGATGACCCGGCCTGTTCCATCCTGCATGAGCCCTTCGGCAATACCCGGGTCCCGCCACTCGGACCGGGCCATGACCTGCTCGAGCCGATTCAAATGCTTGAGGCCGGCCAGGATCGGATTCACCCCGAGGGAGCTACGGCAAAAGGTAACAGCAACTCCCCGCTCCGACCAACGCCTCGGGTAGTCCGGCCAAGGATGAAGACTCAGGATGCGCGTCGGGTGTGGGGACTCGGGTGGACCATAGCCTCGCCCGCCGCTGCCGCGGGTCAAGACGATCTTCAGAGCAGCGGCGGAGGCACCTGCGGTCAACCGAGCGCAATCGCGAAGAAGCAGCTCCTCCGGCGGGCAGGGAATGCCGAGACGGTCGGCACCGCGGGATAGGCGAGAGAAATGCTCGGTCCAGAGGCAGAGACCGCTTTCACGTACGGCGATTGTCTCGAACAATCCGTCACCATACTGCAGACCGCGGTCGGTGACGGCGAGACGGTCGGTCTCGACGCCGTCAATCAGTGTCGGGATCATCGGATTGCGGCCCCGGTTGCGGCTGGTAGCCCGGGGCCAAGCTTCTCATGCCTTCTGTGCCCGGCTGCCGCATGCTGCCGGAGACGAGCCTTCGCAGCGGCGCATCCAGCGCGGACCCAGGCGTCTCAGTACGCCTTTAAACCCGGCGAAAGATGACTGTACCGTTGGTGCCGCCGAAGCCGAACGAATTGGAAAGGGCGACGTCTATCGTCATCTCGCGCGCCGTATTGGGCACGCAGTCGAGATCGCACTCCGGATCGGGTGTCTCGTAATTGATGGTCGGCGGGGCAACCTGATCGCGGATCGCCAGCAGGCTGAAAATGGCCTCCGCGCCACCCGCAGCTCCGAGCATGTGCCCGGTCATGGACTTGGTGGAGCTCACCGCCAGCTTGTAGGCGTGGTCACCGAATGCGCCTTTGATTGCCATGGTCTCGGCGATATCACCGGCCGGCGTCGAGGTGCCGTGGGCATTGATGTAGTCCACCGAAGTCGGATCCATCCCCGCGTCCTCCAGGGCCAGGAGCATGCAGTCCCGGGCGCCGGCCCCGTCTTCGGAAGGTGCGGTCATGTGGTATGCGTCCGAGTTCATACCGTTTCCGACGAGCTCGGCGTAGATATTCGCACCCCGAGCCTTTGCCATCTCGTACTCTTCCAGGACAACCACTCCGGCCCCATCGCTGAGCACGAAGCCGTCTCGATCCCTGTCGAAGGGGCGGCTCGCGCGCTCCGGATCGTCGTTGCGGGTCGACAGGGCCCTGGCGGCGGCAAAACCGCCGAGGCCGACGGGCGAGGTAGCCATCTCCGCCCCACCGGCAACCATGACGTCGACGTATCCATGCCGAATCATCAGGCCCGCCTCACCGATGTTGTGAGTCGCCGTGGCGCAGGCGGAGACGATGGAGTAGTTAGGCCCCTTGAGGCCATACTTGATGGATAGATCCCCGGCCACCATGTTGACGATGTTCGCGGGAACGAAGAACGGAGAGATCTTACGCGGTCCGCTCTTGCGGTAGGCCTCGTAGTTGTTCTCGATGCCCGTGATACCGCCTATTCCGGATCCGATCGCCACGCCGATGCGCTTTCGGTTCTCGTCCGTAATCTCGAGGTTCGCATCCTCGATCGCCTGTATCCCAGCGCCCATCCCGTAATGGATGAACTTGTCCATCTTGCGGGTTTCCTTTCGAGAGACGTACTTCTCGGCGTCAAAACCGTAGATGGGCCCGCCGAACCTGGTGCTGAAGGGCTCGACATCGAAATGGGTGATGGGTTGGATACCGCTTTTTCCCGCCAGGATATTCTGCCACGCGGACTTGATATCCAAACCCACTGGGGCGACGATCCCAACGCCCGTGACCACGACGCGTCTGCGAGTCATGCGGTACCCCTCTTAGTGTTCAACCCGAATGCAAGCGGCCGCGCCCGTGCGGTCGCAGCGACGGCCACCGCTGCCGAGCCTGCAGGCGCCTTCAACCGAGGTGCTGTTTGACGTAGTCGATCGCCTGTTGGACGGTCGTGATCTTCTCGGCGTCCTCGTCCGGGATCTCCGTCTCGAACTCCTCTTCCAGGGCCATCACCAACTCCACGGTGTCCAGGGAGTCCGCGCCCAGATCGTCAACAAAGGAGGCCTCTGGAGTTACCTCGTCCTCTTTGACCCCAAGTTGCTCGACCACGATCTTTTGAACTCGTTCTTCGACGCTGCTCATTGTGCTTGTATCCTCCGGATTAGACAGATGGCCCTGACCCCAGGGCACGCGGTATTCTATTCACAAACGTTTTGCGATGAAAGACGGACTCGATTTTCGAGTACCACCTTAACTTTCTGGAAACTATTCGGTTTTCAGCTGTTGGGCCGACGCTCAATAACACCGTCAGGCCATGTGCATCCCGCCATTCACGTGGATGGTCTCACCCGTGATGTAACCCGCCTGCGCTGAGGCGAGAAACGCGACGACAGAGGCTATATCGTCCGGGCTGCCCAGGCGCCCGAGAGGGATACTGCTTTTGAGCCGCTCGCGCTGTGCCTCGTCCAGCTCCCGCGTCATATCCGTGTCGATGAATCCGGGCGCCACGCAGTTGACCGTGATGCCCCGGGATCCGACCTCACGGGCCAGAGACTTGGTAAAGCCCATCATACCAGCCTTCGCAGAGGCGTAGTTGGTCTGCCCACCGTTTCCGGTCGCTCCGACCACGGAAGAGATGTTGATAATCCTGCCCTTGCGCGCCTTGGTCATGCCGCGCAGACAGGCCTTGCTCAATCGAAAGACGGAGCTGAGATTGGTGTCGATCACCTGGTCCCACTCATCATCCTTCATCCGCATCAGCAGGTTGTCACGGGTAATGCCTGCGTTGTTGACCAGGATGGTCGGGGCGCCCAGCTCGTCGGACACGCGCTTCAATGCGTTATCGATCGAGCCCCGATCGGTCACGTTCAGCACCAGCCCCAATCCGTTGCATCCCCTCTCGCGCAGTGTCTCTGCGATCTGCGCCGCACCCGCTTCAGTGGTGGCGGTACCGGCCACCGTCGCCCCTGCGGCGCCGAGGGACAGGGCGATCGCCCGACCGATTCCCCGGGATGCGCCGGTTACCAGTGCGATCTCGCCTTCAAGCATTGTGCGTCGCCTCCTGAGCGGCGCTCAGGCCTTTCGGATCGAAGGTCCCAAGGCCGCCGAATCTGTTCTCGAATAAGATCTGTATATGCATAGTCCACCAGGGTGCATTCAGTACTTCAACAGGACCGTTCCCCAGGTGAAGCCGCCCCCGAAGCCCTCCATGAGCACCGTTTCGCCGCGCCGGATACGCCCGTCCCGGACCGCAACGTCAAATGCCATGGGTATGGAGGCCGCGGAAGTATTGGCGTGCTCGTCCACCGTGACCACCACCCGGTCCATGGGCATATCCAGCTTGCGGGCGGTCGCCTGGAGGATACGATTGTTGGCCTGGTGCGGAATGAGCCAGTCGATGTCCGACTTCTGCATTCCGTTGGCCTCCAGGGTCTCGTCGACGATGCGGCTCAGGGTGGTGACCGCCATCCTGAAAACCTCGGTCCCCTTCATCTCCAGGTAGTGATCCGCATTGCGGTCACCACCGATTCCGCCGGGTACCTGGAGCAAGTCCACATAGGCACCGTCCGCGTGCAGGTGTGTGGAGATGATACCCGGCTCCTCGGAAGCTTCCAGCACCACCGCGCCGGCACCGTCACCGAACAGGACTGCCGTGACCCGGTCCTGCCAGTCGAGGAGGCGGGACATGGTCTCGGCCCCGACCACCAGGGCGCGTTTAGCGCTGCCGGCGCGGATGAACTGGTCAGCAACGCCGACCGCATAGACGAAGCCGGTGCACACCGCCTGCACGTCGAAGGCGCAGCAGCCATGGATGTCGAGGCGCTGTTGCAGCAGGCAGGCCGTGCTGGGGAAGATCTGGTCGGGGGTGGTCGTGCCCACCACGATGAGGTCGATCTCGGAGGGATCGATGCCGGCGGCATCGAGCGCCCGGCGTGCCGCGCCTTCCGCGAGCTGACTGCAGGTCTCGCCCTCGGCGACCACGTGACGCTGGCATATCCCTGTACGGCCTTGGATCCATTCGTCCGTGGTGTCGATGATGTCTTCCAGGTCCTTGTTGGTCAGGACCTTCTCCGGCAGATAGGCACCGGTACCGATGATACGGGAGTAAAGCGTCACGCGGTTGCCCTCTGCTGATCGGCTTCCAGGTGCCGCGACACTTGCTGCGCGATTCGGTCGGGTATGTTGCAGTGAATCTCCTTCTCCGCGATATGGATCGCATTCTCGTACGCCAGCACATCCGCCCCGCCGTGGCTCTTGATGACGATCCCGCGTAAACCGAGGAGGCTGGCGCCGTTGTAACGCCGGGGATCGAAGGTGCGGCGAAACCGCTTGAGGATAGGCATAGCGGCCAACCCCGACAGGCGCGTCAAAGGGGTGCGCTTGAAATGATAGGTAAGAAAGTGGCGTACCAGCTTCGCGATACCCTCGCTGGCCTTCAGGGCTACATTGCCGACGAAGCCGTCGGAGACCACCAGGTCTACGTCGCCGAGGTAGATGTCGTCACCCTCGACATAGCCGATATAGTTCAGCGAGCTTGCCACGAGCAGCTCATGGGCTTGCTTGACCTGCTCGTTGCCCTTGATCTCTTCCTCTCCGATGTTCAGCAGGCCCACCTTCGGGGCCGCTATGCCCGCCACAGCGGTCACCAGCTCGCTGCCCATCACTGCGAACTGGAACAAGTGCTCGGCCGTGCAATCCACATTGGCGCCCAGGTCGAGCATGTGGGTCTGCCCCTGCAGCGCGGGCACGGCGGTAATGATCGCGGGCCTGTCCACCAGCGGTAGCGTCTTGAGCACGAAGCGCGCAGTAGCCATCAGGGCACCGGTGTTGCCGGCGCTGACGCAGGCGTCCGCCTCGCCGCTCTTGACCAGATTCAACGCAACGCGCATGGAAGAGTCCTTCTTTTTGCGCAACGCCTTGGAGGGGTGTTCGTCCATGCCGACCTCTTGCGAGGCGTGGCGGATCGTCAGCCGATCGCCGAGGTCGGCGCCGCCCAGGTGCGGAGTTATCGCGTCCTCTTTACCCACGAGAATCAGAGCCGTCTGCGGAGACTTGCGCAGGAACTGCAACGCCGCGGGGACGACCACGACGGGACCGTGGTCCCCGCCCATGGCGTCGAGAGCGATGGTAAGGCGATCAGGCAAGACGCTCTCCCTCCCGGCAGCTCAGCGCGCTGGCCGGTCGCGAGGGATATCGACCGTAATCAGTCGTTCTTGTCCACGACCTTGCGGCCGCGATAGTAGCCGTCAGGCGATACGTGGTGACGACGGTGCGTTTCGCCAGTTTCCGAATCCACGGACAAGGTAGGTTTGGTCAGAGCGTCGTGGGCACGACGCATGCCCCGCTTGGAAGGGGTCTTCCGATTTTTTTGGACTGCCATACTTGTCTCCGATTCGCATCGACAGGGCCGTCTTGGACTGGAAGATCCAATCGGCCGATACCTGTTACTTGGTTACCGAGACCGCGTTCTTGCGGAACCGGCGCCGCAAACGCCCGCAAGTGGCGATTTCGGCTTTCGTCAGTCCCCGCGCTTAAGCTCGGCGAGCACCGCGAAGGGGTTGGTCTCCCGTTTTTGTGCCTGAAATGTCCCGGCTTCCGAGACTTGCGCCGCACATACATCCGGATCGTGCATCGCGATCTGCGGAAGTGCGAGCAACAGCTCGTCTTCAATCAGCTCCCCGGGCCGCATGAGCCGTTCGGTCACTGGCAAGGGGTCGTAGCGCTCATGCAACTGCCGCTCTTCGTCCGCACCCGACACCAGCGCCAACCTGATGCTGATGCCCACCTGGTGATCCAGCGCTTCGAGGCAACGCTGACAACGCAACCGCAGGGTAGCAGCGACCTCGCAATCAAGCACAGCCCGGCGCTCCTGATCTCGCGAAAACGCAAGCCGGAACGAAACATCGCCTGCTGTATCGAGCATGAGCGCCCGCAATCGGGGCAAGCTCGACAAGGGCAGGCGACCGGTTATGACCGAGCGGCTGTCTACAGCGCGCCACGGATCAAGCAGATCGGGCAGCGTCGAGGACATAAGCCAGGAATTATATTGTCAACGGGCTTTCTCTGTCAAAGGAAACGCCGCCGGCCCAGCCGTGAAGCGTGATCCCTGTCCAGGGTGTCTTGGTCTGAGATCTGGGAGGGAAAAGATAGCGGAGAGCCAGAAATGCGACCAGTCGGCGTGGGTTGAAGGGCGACAACGAAGCTTGCAGGGCGTACCGGAGGGGATTTGAAGGAAAGCGGGGCAAGGGACTCTCCCGCGCCTTGAGCGGAAATGGTTTCGATCGGGAAAGGTCGGTCCTATTCGAGCTGGAGCTGGAAAGGTTGGCTGAGGAGGGTGCGAATCCGCTCGGGATCCAACCAGGGCGCGGCACAGGATTGGCGGATGAAGGCGATGGCCCCGCGCACGCCAAGCTCGGCGTAGAGGGCCTTGAGGTGGCGGGCGAAGCGGGCCAGGGTGTTGAACAGGTGGGCCATACGCATCAGGTAGTGGTAGCCCTTCATGGCGTTCCAGTTCAGGGCAAAGGCGTGCTCGTAGTGGTAGCCCTGGTGTTTTTCCACCAGGAAGCCGGCCTCGATGCCCCAGCGGTAGCGTGCGCCGAGGTTGCAGCGTTCATGGACGTTGCGCCGAGTCCAGGGGCGACTGGAGAGCCAGGCATGGCGAGCGGTTTTGGTCACGGTTTCGCCGTGCTCGTTCACCACCTCCCAGGTCTCTTCGCAGACCACGACGTGCAGGCTCAGGTGTTGGCGCTTGGCGTTGAGTGAATTCATAGTCGATGGAATTGACCCAGAAGAAGCGCTGGTGGCGATCACCCCAGGTGCGCTTGAGCCGATTGTCGGGCTGCAACGGGGCCAGCGCCTTGACCTCGGCCCAGACGGTGGGCAGATCTTTGTCTTTGAGCACGATCATGAACTGCCAGTTGTATTGGCGGCAGCGCTGCATGACCGGTCCATTGGCGTAGAGGCCGTCGAGCAGCAGCAGGAGGGGAAGGCGCGGGAAAAGCGTCTTGAGCCGTGCGCTCAGACGGTGGAAGGCACGCTGCTCGCAGTCCTGTTTGTTGTTGTCGGTATCGCCCTTGGCATACTCAAGGAATTCGCTGAGCAGGGGAATGACCATCCCATTGCGAAAGGCCAGGCTCGCCTCCAAAATGTAGACGAAATACTGGGTGTGGCGATGCTCCCCCTTACCTTGAGTGCGCTGTAACAGATTCTCGTCCCAAAGCGTGTCACGGGCAAACTTCTGCGAGCCGTCGATGGCGATAGGGTAGCAGTTGTTGATGAGGTAACGGCGGAACTTCTTGGCGCGGATCAGGCGTTGGACCAGTTCGATGTGGGCCTGCTCGATTTGGGCGACGTCGATGTCGCGCAGCAGCCGAAACAAGGTATCGGCGTGGGGTAGCGTCTGCAGTTGCGGAAACAGCAGCCGCAGGTTGGCCTCGAACTGCGGGCGGGTCATCTCGCGGTTGACCTCGCGCCGGGAGGCGAATTGGAAGACGAACATCAACAACCCGTAGAGCAGCAGGAGCGTGAGCTTGTGCCGGCACTTGCGGGGGGTTCTGACATCGGGGATTTTCTCCAGCCGTGCCAGCAGACGGGGCAGCTCGCGGTGCAGGATGCGCAGTTGCCCGCTCACCGCTTCCTCGCGCGCCTGCTGCTCCCCGGCCACCGTTGCATAGGCCGAGCAGCTATTGGGCAAGGCAGGGGGTGTGCGGGGGAAAAGTCCTGCGCTTATCTGCCGTCCTCGAAGCGCTTTCTCTTGCTGTTTTTTTTACGCCGCTGCTCCTTGATGGCCTCGCGTTGGGGACGTCGGGACGGCTGGCTCATTGCACCACCCTCCCCGGCAACGGCGCGCTGCAGAGCAGCTGGCGGAAATCCTGATCCAAGGGCTTGGCCAACACCAGCCGCGGCGTACTTCGGTAGGATTTTCCAGGTCGTGCCAGCCCGCGGCCGCTGCGTCTCGCCCAGCAGACTCCCACCCGGCTGCCCGGTAACAGGTGCCGGCATACCGGTGAGGGTCAACGAAGGTCTCCATCAGCAGCGGGGCGAATCCCCATTGCCGCTGCCAATCCGCCGCCACCTGCCGGGCCAACTGCCCCAACACATGGCTGGCCAAGTGCGGAATCCGAACGTGGGGAAAGATCAAAAATCGACTGTTGTTGATGACCCGGGGCAGGTTGCACAGCCGCGCCCGCTCGTCCCAGCCAATCCAGCGCTCGCGCACCGCGATGGCTTTGGCAGCGCCGGCCAGCAGTACACAGCCCAAGCGCTGCGCGCCCGAGCGGATGAAATAACGCAGCCGGTAGCCGAATGCGCCCTTGTAGCCCAAGGGGTGGAAACGCTCGACGTATTCATTCCAAAGCCCCACCTCGGAAGCTTCCGTCACCACCTCCAGGCGCACCGGCTCGAACTCGCGCAACGGGCCTGCCAACGGCCTGTCGGTCGCGGTTCGCTCCCCGAGCGCAACAACAGCGCGGTTGCCGCTATGGTTCTTCTTCCTCCTCGACGCGGGTAGCTCAAGCAGACCCACCCCGCCCAATCTTTCCAGCAGTTTCTGACAGGCCTGAAGCTTCGGGGTCCCCGAGATCGTGTGCCAGTGAAGATGCTCACAGACGGTGGCCGCCAATTCCCTTCGCGCCAACCCCGGCAGCCACGCCACCGTCTCGCGGATCTGTTCGATCTCCTGTGCACTGAACTCCCGACCACACTGGACCCAGTCACCAGCGTCTGTCGCACTCATCGGGGAACCCTCCTGGCCTCATCGCGGGCCTATTGCGTTCCCCTTATCCTGCCAAAGTCGATCTGTGTTGTCTAGGTGCCTTTTGCGAAAGTTTTTTCTGGCATCGACCGCAGGCCCTTGTCAGGACTCGCCTTCGGCGGTCATGCTTCAGAGCTGCCGAAATCCTCAGAAGGGAAACCCGCCCGGCGGCATACCGCCCGGCGGCATCCACCTGGCATCCGGCCCTTGAGGCCGCGCATCATCTTGGCCATGCCGCCGCCCTTCATCTTCTTCATCATCTTCTGCATCTGGGTGAACTGCTTGAGCAGGCGGTTGACGTCCTGGATCTGGGTGCCGGAGCCGGCGGCGATGCGGCGCTTGCGCGAGCCCTTGATGACGGCGGGAAACTCGCGCTCCTGGGGGGTCATGGAGTTGATGATGGCGATCAGCTTGACCATCTCCTTGTCGTTGACCTGGTTCTTGACCTGGTCCGGGATCTCGCTCATTCCCGGCAGCTTGTCCATCAGGCCGGCCATGCCGCCCATGTTGGACATCTGCTCGCAGCTGCTCGCGAAAGTCCGCCAGATCGAAGCCCTTGCCCTTCTTGAGCTTCTTGGCCAGCTTCTCGGCCTTGCTCCTGGTCGACCTTGCTCTGTACCTCCTCCACCAGGCGACAGCACGTCGCCCATACCCAGGATGCGCGAGGCCACCCGGTCCGGGTGGAAGGGCTCGAGGGCGCCGGTCTTCTCGCCCACGCCGAGGAACTTGATGGGCTTGCCGGTGATCTGGCGGATCGACAGGGCCGCGCCGCCGCGGGCATCGCCGTCGGTCTTGGTGAGCACCACGCCGGTCAGCGGCAGGGCATCGTCGAAGGCCTTGGCGGTGTTGGCGGCGTCCTGGCCGGTCATGCTGTCGACCACGAACAGGGTCTCCACCGGGGCGATGGCCGCGTGCAGGGCCTTGATCTCCTCCATCATCGCCTCGTCGACGTGCAGCCGACCGGCGGTATCGACGATCAGCACGTCGCTGAAAGCTCCTTGCGCGCCGCCTCGAGGGCCCGCCGGGCGATGTCCACCGGCTTCTGGTCGCTGCTGCTGGGAAAGAACTCGGCCTCGACCTCGGCGGCCAGGGTCTTGAGCTGCTCGATGGCGGCGGGACGGTAGACGTCGCAGCTCACCACCATGACCTTCTTCTTCTGCCTTCTCTTGAAGCCAGCGCGCCAGCTTGGCGACGCTGGTGGTCTTACCCGAGCCCTGCAGGCCCGCCATCAGAATCACCGCCGGCGGCTGGGCGCTCAGGTCGAGGCCCTCGTTGGCCTCGCCCATCAGGCTGACCAGCTCGTCGTTGACGATCTTGATCAGCGTCTGGCCCGGCGTCAGGCTGTTCAGCACCTCCTCGCCCATCGCCTTCTCGCGGACCCGCTCCACGAACCCGCGCACCACCGGCAGGGCCACGTCGGCCTCGAGCAGGGCCATGCGCACCTCGCGCATGGTGTCCTTGATATTGTCCTCGGTGAGCCGGCCCTGGCCCCGGACGTTCTTTAGGACCCTGCCGAAGCGGTCCTGGAGATTCTCGAACATCTTCCACCTCGTAAACGGCGAGCGCCGGACTCTGACCGGCGTCGATTTGAAAGCGAAGCTCGCGCAGAGTATACCTTCGCCGCCTTGCACTTTGCTTCCGGATTGCCGGCGGCTTTTCCCGGCTCCGTCCTTTGTGCCATCATCCGGCGCCATGAGCCATACCCTGATTTCCTACGTCGCAATCCTCCTGTACCTCGCCGGCGGCGCGGTCATCGCACTGCGCCTGTTCCGCCGCGGCAAGCCCGGTGTCCCCGGACGCAACGCTGGCCCTCGGGCTCGGATTCGCGGGGCTCATCCTGCACACTTGGCTGGTTTACGACGGCATCTTCAGTCAACCGGGGCTCAATCTGGCTTTCTTCAACGCCCTGGCCCTGACCTCCTGGACCGTGGTCACCCTGCTGCTGGTCTCCAGCCTGAGCAAGCCGGTGGAGAACCTGGGGATTCTGATCCTGCCGCTGGCCGCCCTGACCCTGTTCCTGGAGTCCCGATATCCGAGCCCGGGCTTCTTGCGCGAGTCCGCGGGCTGGCCCATCAAGATCCACGTGCTGCTCTCCATGCTCGCCTACAGCCTGCTGACCCTGGCCAGCGTGCAGGCGATCCTGCTGGCGGTGCAGGACCACCACCTGCACACCCGCCAGCCCGGCGGCTTCGTGCGCGCCCTGCCGCCGCTGCAGACCATGGAGAGCCTGCTGTTCGAGATGATCGGCGCGGGCTTCATCCTGCTCACCCTGGCCCTGGCCAGCGGCTTCGCTGTTCCTGGAAGACATGTTCGCCCAGCACCTGGTGCACAAGACGGTGCTCTCCACCTTGGGATGGCTGGTCTTCGGCGCCCTGCTGGTGGGGCGCTTCGCGCTACGGCTGGCGCGGCCGCACGGCCATCATCTGGACCCTGAGCGGGTTCGTCATCCTGATCCTGGCCTATTTCGGCAGCAAGGCGGTGCTGGAGCTGATCCTGCAGCGCTGAGGCGAATTGAGCTTCCAGGCGAGCCGACGACCTGGATGGAGCAATTGAACCGCAGAGACACAGAGAACACAGAGAACGATCAATAGGACCCGCGCGCAAGGCGCTTCAGATCCTCCGGCCGATCCAGATCCCACAGCGCGAGCAGCTCCGCCCAATCCCAACGCAACGACTCCAAACGGTCCCGCGTGATGGCCGCCACCCGGTTGGTTCCCCAGGGAATATTGGAAAAAAGCTCCGGCGCCGCCCGCTTCAGCCCAAGCAGCACATAACCGCCGTCCTGCGCCGGACCGAGCACCGCGTCTCGGCTCGCGAGCAGGTTCAGGGCCCGCTCCACGTAGGGGCCGTCCAACGGCGGGCAGTCCGTTCCTACGACAATCGCCGCTTTACTGCCACGCAGCGCACTGGCGGCGGCGTCGAGCATCCGCGCACCCAGGTCCGCACCGCGCTGGCGGCGTAACCTCACGGGGTATCGATGAGCCAGCTCCGGAAAAGGCGCGCGCCCCGTATCCGGTGAGCACCAAAGCTCGACGGGCGCCAGCCGCGCCGGAGCGAGCCGCGCCAGCGTATGGGCAAGCAAACGCGCATGCAGCTCCGCCGCACCTTGTGGCCCCAGGACGGGAATAAGACGTGTCTTGACCAGGCCGGGCTCAGGGGACTTGGCGAAGATCAGGATGCGCGCATCGGGGAAGAGCATGATTTACTCGCTGTTAGCTGCAGCAAAAAGCCTGTAATCGACGGCTGATCGGTGCCTGCTAACCGCTCTTCTCGGGATAATACTGCCGGGCCAACCAGTCGGGATCCGCTCCCAGACGGTAGGCCGAGCGCAAGAACCACATCAGCGCTACCGTGCGCCACAAACCGTTCCGCTCCCAACGGCGGCTTGAGGTGACCACTCGGCTGCGCAGACAAGCCGGCCGCGCGAGGCGTTTCAAGCGCTTGCTGATGGCCAGGTCCTCCATCAGGGCGATCTGGGGAAATCCACCCACCCGCTCGAACAGCTCCCGGCGGACGAACATGCCCTGGTCTCCGGTGACCATGCCGGTCAGTCGGCTGCGCAGATTCATCATCCGCTCGATGACCCGAAACGCGGATCGCCCGCCACTGAGCCGGACGTCGAAGCGGCCCCATCCCGGACCGTCAAAGGCTTGCTGCAAAACCTGCCTGGAGGCTTCATCGGGAAGCGCCGTATCCAGGTGCAAAAACCAGAGCACGTCTCCTGTCGCCGACTCCGCGCCCAGATTCATCTGTGAAGCACGACCCGGCTCGCCGCACAGCATCCGGTCTACCAATGATTGCGCCAAAAACTTGGTGTCATCTTCGCTGCCCCCGTCGACTAGGATCAGCTCGTGACCGTCCCGGCGTAAAGGCTGCAGGGCCGTGAGCCGCGGGACGCAAATCGCCGCCTCGTTGAGACACGGGATGACGACCGAGATCCGCGCCATCCCGGACTAACCTCAGGACAGTGCGCCACCACAGCTGCTCCCCTGCCCTGCCGTGCAGCCGTAACAATGATCGCCGATCCGGATCGTACGGCCCTCGAGGTCTTCCGTTGAGAGCTCGGCGATGTGCACCCGCCGCCCGCCGTCGAGGGGCAAATCGAGCATCTGGTTGAAATCGCAGTCGTAGACGTGGCCCTGCCAGTCGACGCTGACCAGGCTACGGCACATGACGCCCGCAAGGTTACCCCGGCAGTGCGCGGACTTGAGAAGTCCGAGATACTCGTCGAACCTGCCCGTGGACTGCAGCATGCTGCCGAATCGGCGGATGGGCATGTTGGTCAGGGTCAGCAGGCTATTGAAGCGAACGCCGTAATACTCTTCGAGCACACGCTTGTAGTCCGATTCCAGGGTTTCCTGGGGCGGAGGCAGGGTAGGACCCGAAGGATTGTAGACCAGGTTGAGCGCGAGCCCCGCCCCCCCGTCGCCGTAGCCGAGCCGGTTCAAACGCCGCAAGGCCCGAATGCTGGTCTTGAACACGCCACTGCCCCGCTGGCCGTCAACGTTCTCCTCCAGGTAGCAAGGCAGTGAGGCCACCACCTCCACCCGGTGCGCCGCCAGAAACTCCGCAAGGCCCTCCTGCCCGGGCTCTTCGAGGACGGTAAGGTTGCAGCGGTCCATGACATGCACCCCGAGATCACGGGACTCACTCACCAGGCGGCGGAAACCGGGATTGAGCTCGGGGGCGCCGCCGGTCAGATCCAGAACAGACACACCAGCGCGCCTCAGGAAGGTAAGGACCGCGTCCAGCGTTTCGGCGGTCATGACTTCCTTCCGCTTGGGCCCCGCGTCCACGTGACAGTGCACACAGGACTGATTGCAGCGGTAACCCAGGTTGACCTGGAGAGTCTCGAGCGAGTGGCGTTCGATGGGGGGGAAATCCGTGGGAAAAAGCAGGGGTTTCGAATCCAACATGCTAGAGTTCCTGCAGTAGCAACTGTGAATTGCCCCGGCAGCGGCGCTGGAAAGGCTCCTCGGGGCGGCGTCGAGGCCGACTTGTCAGTCTCCGATGCAAAAATGCTAGAATGCGACCCCGCAACCGGTGGTGCGAGGGAGCGCAGCGAAAGGTTCGGAGGGACAGTCCGAAACCCGGTTGCAGATCCTACACCAGATCGGGGCCGTAGCTCAGCTGGGAGAGCGTCGCGTTCGCAATGCGAAGGTCAGGGGTTCGATCCCCCTCGGCTCCACCATTCCCCGCCCTCGTAGCTCAGCAGGATAGAGCAATCGCCTCCTAAGCGATAGGTCACAGGTTCGAATCCTGTCGAGGGCACCATTCCGACCAAGCCCATCGCTCAGCCCTCCTGAACCATCCGCCGCTTGGCCTTCAGTACCATCTCGCCAAGACTCTTGTGCAACAGCTTGAACAGCTTGCGCTGGGCGAGCTGATTCGGCGTCTCAGGCTCCCCCAAAATCTCCAATCGGGCCTGGAAATAGGCCAGGTCCGCCTCCAAGTCCGCGAGACGAATCCTAAGACGCGTCCGCTCGTTCGTATCCCAGCCGGGGTCCGGAGACTGTTGCATCGCTTTCAGACCAGAAGCTCGAGCACCCCGCCTTCCGCCCCAACCATAGGGAATAGACGCGTATTCAGCAAGGCAATGCAATCCGAGTGCTTGGTTATGCTATACAGTGCCATAATCGGCCCATAAAACTACAAGACGTCCTCTGCCAACCGAGCATACCACCATGAGCGCCCTGATCGAGCTGTTCCGCGCGTCCACCGCGCTATACGGCGGTAACGCCGCATTTATCGAAGACCTCTACGAACGTTACCTGCAGGACCCCGAGAGCGTCGATCTCGCCTGGCGGGAGCGCTTCGACGCGATGCACAAGGAGGCGGCCAACGAGGTCCCCCACGGACCGGTTCGCCAGAACTTCCTGCGCCTGGCCCAGGAGAGCCGCAGCCGGGCGCTCGGCCCGATCCACCGAGCGCCTGGAGCCCGCGGCCGCGGAGAAGCAGGCGGCGGTCCTGCGCCTGATCAACGCCTACCGCTACCGCGGCCACCAGATCGCGGACCTGGACCCCCTGAAGCTGCGCGAGACTCCCAAGGTCCCGGACCTGGAGCCGGAGTACCACAAGCTGGAGGAGTCGGACCTGGATCAGGTCTTCCACACCGGCTCCCTGTACGCCCCGGACCGCATGCGCCTGCGCGACATCATCGCCCTGGTGCAGGAGATCTACTGCGGATCGGTGGGCTCCGAGTACATGCACATCACCAACACCCAGGAGAAGCGCTGGATCCAGAAGCGCCTGGAGGGCTACCGGGCGAAGCCGGAGCTCGACAGCGCCGACAGGCGCTGGCTGCTAACCATGCTCACCGCCGCCGAAGGCATCGAGAAGTACCTGCACACCCGGTACGTCGGCCAGAAGCGCTTCTCCCTGGAGGGCGGCGAGGCGCTGATCCCGCTGCTGGACGAGCTCATCCAGCGCGCCGGGCGCAAGGGCGTCAAGGAGATCGTCATCGGCATGGCCCACCGCGGCCGGCTGAACGTGCTGACCAACATCCTGGGCAAGCCGCCCCAGGACATCTTCGACGAGTTCGAGGGGCGCGCCCACCTCGACTGGCAGAAGATGGCCGGCGACGTCAAGTACCACATGGGTTTCTCCACCGACGTCGACACCCCCGGCGGCGTCGTCCACCTGGCCCTGGGCTTCAACCCGTCGCACCTGGAGATCATCAACCCGGTGATCGAGGGCTCGGTGCGCGCCCGCCAGCACCGCCGCAGCGACCGCACGGGCGACCAGGTCCTGCCGCTGCTGATCCACGGCGACTCCGCCTTCGCCGGCCAGGGCGTGGTCATGGAGACCCTGCAACCTGTCCCAGACCCGCGGCTACGCCACCGGCGGCACGGTGCACATCGTCGTCAACAACCAGATCGGCTTCACCACCAGCAATCCGCTGGACACGCGCTCCACCCTCTACTGCACCGACGTGGCAAAGATGGTCCAGGCGCCCGATCTTCCACGTCAACGGCGACGATCCCGAGGCGGTCATCTTCGTCACGCGCCTGGCGCTGGACTTCCGCAACGCAGTTCCACAAGGACGTGATCATCGACCTGGTCTGCTACCGCCGACTCGGCCACAACGAGGCGGACGAGCCGGCGGTCACCCAGCCGATGATGTACAAGAAGATCCGCGCGCCGCCCGACCTCGCGGGCCGTCTACGCGGACCGGCTGGTCGCCGAGGGCGTCGTCATCCAGAGGACGACGCGACGGCGATGGTCGAGGACTACCGCACCTCCATGGAGCAGGGGGCGGTGGTAGCCAGGCCGGTCATGTGCGGTCTCGACAACCCGTACAGAGTCGACTGGAAGTCCGGCCGAGGGCGGCAGCTGGGACGAGGATACCGATACCAGCGTACCGCCGTGACAAGCTTACAGCAGATCGGCCGAAAAGATGCTGGAGCTGCCCGAAGAGTTCGAGCTCCACCCGCGTGTGGCCAAGATCTGGAACGAGCGCCGCAAGATGGCCAACGGGGACCAGATGGCGGACTGGGGCTTTGGCGAGAACCTGGCCTATGCGACCCTGCTGGACGACGGCTATCCGGTCCGCCTGTCCGGTCAGGACTGCGGACGCGGCACCTTCTTCCACCGCCACGCCGTCCTGCACAACCAGGCCGACGGCGAGAGCTACACGCCGCTGCAGCACCTGGCGAGAGCATCAGGCGTGACTTCATCGTCATCGACTCCCTGCTCTCCGAAGAGGCGGTGCTCGGCTTCGAGTACGGCTACGCCACCGCCGAGCCCAACACGCTGACCATCTGGGAGGCCCAGTTCGGCGACTTCGCCAACGGCGCCCAGGTGGTCATCGATCAGTTCATCAGCTCCGCCGGCACCAAGTGGGACCTGGGCTGCGGCCTGGTCATGCTGCTGCCCCACGGCTACGGAGGGCCAGGGGGCGGAGCACTCCTCCGCCCGGCTGGAGCGCTACCTGCAGCTGTGCGCCGAGCACAACATCCAGGTCTGCGTGCCCACCACCCCGGCGCAGATGTTTCACCTGCTGCGCCGCCAGATGCTGCGCCGCTACCGCAAGCCGCTGATCGTGATGACGCCCAAGAGCCTGCTGCGCCACCGCCTGGCCACCTCCAGCCTGGACGAGTTGGCGGAGGGCGGATTCCAGGCCGGTCATCGGCGAGGTGGACGACATCGACCCGGAAAAGGTCGTGCGCGTGGTGATCTGCAGCGGCAAGGTCTACTACGACCTGCTGGAGGCGCGGCGCGCCCGGGGTCTGGACGACGTCGCCATCGTGCGCCTGGAGCAGCTCTACCCCTTTCCCAGGGACCAGTTTGCCAGGAAGCCACCGCGCCTTTCACCGAGCTCGAAGCAGCTCATCTGGTGTCAGGAAGAGCCCCAGAACCAGGGGGCCTGGGACCAGATCAAGCACCGTTTTCACTACCTGGTCCCGGATCTCGGGCACCTTTTCTACGTCGGACGCCCCTCTTCCGCCGCCCCCGCCGTCGGTTTGCGCTCGGTCCACGTGGAACAGCAGGAGCGACTGATTGACGAAGCCCTCACCGGCAGCATCAACCCGAGCATGAATCGAAGGATCCCAGTATGAGCAGCGAAGTCCGCGTACCCGCCCTACCCGAATCCGTCGCCGACGCCACCGTCCTGACCTGGCACAAACAGCCGGGCGAGGCCGTTCGAAAAGACGAAAACCTGGTCGACCTGGAGACCGACAAGGTCGTGCTCGAGGTCCCGGCCACGACAAACGGCGTGTTGGGGGAAATAAAGACACCGGTAGGAGAGACCGTGCATGCGGACACCCTGCTCGCCCTGATCGAGGAAGGCGCCGCCGCACCGGCAGAACCGGCTAAGAACGCGGCTGCCGCTGCTGCGGAGCAAAAGCCGGCTGCAACCGCGGCGCAAGCAACGGCCGGAGATCCGCTCCTCGCCCCGGCCGCACGGCGCTTGGTCAAAGAGCTGGAGCTGGACCCGGCCGCAATCCACGGCAGCGGCAAGGACGGGCGTGTCCAGAAGGCGGACGTCATGGCCTTCCTGGACGCTAAGGAAGAGGCTCAGCCCCCCTCGGAGCCAGATACCACGGCACCTGCCGTGGAGCAGCCGCGCCTCAGCGGCGAGGCAGGCCGGCCCGAGCAGCGTGTGCCCATGACCCGGCTGCGCGCCCGTGTCGCCGAGCGCCTGGTCCAGGCCCAGCAGACCGCGGCCATCCTCACCACCTTCAACGAGGTGAACCTGCGGCCGTCATGGACCTGCGCAACCGCTACAAGGACCAGTTCGAAAAGACCCACGACGTGCGCCTGGGCTTCATGTCCTTCTTCGTCAAGGCGGCGGTGGAGGCCCTGAAGCGCTTTCCCGTCGTCAACGCCTCGGTGGACGGCACGGACATCATCTACCACGGCTACTACGACATCGGCATCGCGGTCAGCTCCCCGCGGGGTCTGGTGGTGCCCATCCTGCGCGACTGCGACCAGCTCAGCTTGGCCGACGTCGAGCAGGGG
This sequence comes from uncultured Gammaproteobacteria bacterium, assembly GCA_963802975.1. Taxonomy (GTDB): domain Bacteria; phylum Pseudomonadota; class Gammaproteobacteria; order Chromatiales; family Chromatiaceae; genus Thiosymbion. Next base: position 1,302 of record CAWDLA010000005.1, on the reverse strand, counting down.
ATCGTGGAATTCGGGCGCAAGGCGAAGGACGGCACCCTGAGCTTCGAAGAGCTCACCGGCGGCACCTTCTCCATCACCAACGGCGGCGTGTTCGGCTCCCTGCTCTCCACGCCGATCCTCAACCCGCCGCAGAGCGCCATCCTGGGCATGCACAAGATCCAGGAACGACCGGTGGTGGTGAACGGCGAGATCGTGGTCCGGCCCATGATGTACCTGGCCCTGTCCTACGACCACCGCATCATCGACGGCCGCGACGCCGTGCAGTTCCTGGTCACCATCAAGGATACGCTGGAAGATCCGGCGCGGCTGTTAATGCAAATTTAGCGCATTTGAAACCGTATGGAGCAAATGATCACATCCCCGGACGGTTGGAGCGCCGACAGGGGCGCTCAGACGCGCTTCCGGGTCGGAATGTCCGATATCCCCCCGGCAATCAAATGCGCCGTACGCAGCGGCTCTGGCATGCGACCGTTTACTGCCAAACGCTCGATCAGCAATGGGACGATGCCGAAGGTGCAGCCGGCACACTGAATCCACAGATCCCCGACCTTCAATGGCGGCCCGGCGCGCTCCACCAGATGCCACTTGCGCTTGCCGCCGGGCACCGAGCCGAGAAGGGCATCGCGCACAGCCGCCAGATTGGGCTGGTGGCGCGAGACCACCAGCACGGGTATCCCAAGCCGCCGGTTCAGGGCGTGGATATCCACTACGTTGAAGCCGGCCACGGCGATACCCTGGAGCAAAATGAGCTGCGTATGCTTTCGGAAGCGGCTTCCTTCGATCGCCGCTGCGATCCGCTCCGTAGCGTTCTTTCCGTCCCGCCGCACCTTGGTGCGCAGTACACCGTCCAGACGATGGCCGGAGAACACTGCCCCGATCAGATCCACGTCGCCGCGGTGCTCCGCTGCGAAGGGACCGTCGTCGAAACCGATGGTGTTGTTGGGTGCGCCGCTCACCTTCTCGATTCGAGCAACAAACTGCGAATCACACGAATCAAGCATACTCCCCTGACGTGCGGGCGCCGAACCGGGGCGAGGACGCCGCTCCCGATTGCCCACCATTCGCACTGTGCAAGCAAACACCTCGGCTGCTCAATCGTCGCGGGAAACTTGGCATTGAGCATGAGATCTTCGAGAACCGGCTCTTCAGGGCGCCTTCATTTTCAGGCGCTTACACGCATGAAAATGGCGGTGCATCCTTGCACCGCGCGGGCACCTTGAATTTTTCAAGGCGCCCTTCAGTTCCCATTACAATGAGGCCCATCCCCACCCCGCTGAATCCAAGGTATGCGCTTTCTAAAAC
>CAWDLA010000004.1:0-17096 GCA_963802975.1 uncultured Gammaproteobacteria bacterium | reverse complement strand
AGGACAGGGCTCGCGGTTTGTCCTGACGGATTCCGGTGGAGCTCGACCCGAGCCACCTGGACGCGGATCGGGTGATCCACGAGGCACCAACCGGCGGCTGCGGAGGACGACGCGCTGTGGCGGCACCGTCCAGCAAGGCGCCCGCCGATGAGCCACCCGCCGAGCGACCTTCGCCGGTCACTGGGTGCTGTTGATCGAGCGCGACGTGCAGGGCCTGGTGGCCGAGACGGCCCTGCTCGAGTCCATGGGCCTGCGCGTGCAGACAGCTGCGGACGCGGACGAGGCCCTGGAGACGCTGCAGGAGGAGGCGAATGCTGCACTGGTGCTCCTGGCCACCCTGATGTCTGCGGAGAATACCTGTGATACGATCAGGGCTATTCGCAGCAACGAGCAGTTTCGGGAGCTCCAGATCGTCGTGATGGGGGCCCCGGCAGGATGCGCCGGAGCAGGACGCGATTCCTTGACGCAGGCGCCGATGGCTTTCGTCACCAAGCCGGTGAACACGGGACGAGATCGCGGCGCTGCTGAGCGCGAGGCTTCCGGCATCCCCGGAGCAGAGACAGCGGCAGACGGCATGAATCGCTATACCGGATTCAAGCTCCTGATCGTCGACGATCACGAGCACAACCTGTTCACCCTGCGAACGCTGGTCGAGAAGCACATGGACGTGGCGATCCTGGAGGCCACCTCCGGCCGGCAGGCCCTCGACATCACGCTCCAGCAGCCGGACATCGACCTCATCATCCTCGACGTGCAGATGCCGGAGATGGACGGTTTCCAGACCGCCTCCATGCTCAAGATCCGCAAGAACACCCGGGACATTCCCATCATCTTCCTCACCGCCGCCTTCAAGATCCGAGGAGTTCCAGCAGAGGGGCTACGAGGTCGGCGCGGTGGACTACCTGCTCAAGCCCATCGACGACAACCAGCTCATCAACAAGATCAGCACCTATTTCCGGCTGATCGAGAAGGAGCGTGGCCTGAACCGGATACTGGAGCAAAAGGTCGCGGAGCGCACCGCCGAGCTCGCGCAGGCCAAGCAGTATCGTGGAGAACATAATCACCTACATGGGCGAGGCCCTGCTGGTGCTTGAACCCGGAGGGTGAGATCAAGATGGTCAATCCGGCCGCCTGCCGGATGCTCGACTACAGCGAGGAGGACCTCCTCGGGCATGTCCATCGGCGACGTGTTCGAGGAGGAGGGCGACGAGCAGGCCGGGGCCTTCCTGGGCACCTGGCTGGAGGCGCTGATCCGCACCGGCGCGCTGAGCAAGATCGAGGCCCGTTTCATCGCCAAGGACGAGCGACGGGTGCCGATACTCTTTTCCCGCACCGCCGTAAAAGACCTCGGCGGGCGCATCACCGACATCATCTGCATCGCCAAGGACATGACGGGCTACGTCCGCGTCGACGAGCGAGGAGCCCTCCGAGACGCACGCAGCACCGCAGAGGAGACAAGTTAGGAGCAGCCGATGACTGATTTCATCAAAGCCGAGTTACCGGAAAACGAAGACACCGCACTGACCGCCAATGCCCTCAAGGCGATGGCCCATCCCTTGCGCTGGAAGATCCTGTGCTCCCTCGGCGACCGCGAGCTGTCGGTGGGGGAGATCGTGGAGCGCACCGGCACCTCCCAGAGCAACATCTCCCAGCACCTGGAGCAGCTGCGCAACAAGAACATCGTGGTTGCGCGCAAAGAGGCGAACCGCATCTACTACCGCATCCGCAATCCCCAACTGCTGGACCTGATCGGGATCATGCGCGAGGTGCTCTGTCCGGCGAACCTGGACGACCGCTATCCGCGGTGACACGCGCACGCCAGCCACCGCCGTAGGATGTGGTGAGCTGTGCGAACCGCATCACCTTTGGAAATGATGCGGTTCGTTTCACTCACCGCATCCCTTCTTCACGCTGCACCTGCCGGCAGAAGCTGACGGACGAGGTTGACCCAATAGCGCACGCCGATGGGGATGATGGCGTCGTTGAAATCGTACTCCGGATTGTGCAACGGCCGGCTTTCGGTACCGTTGCCGATCATCCCGTAGGCGCCGGGGCAACGCTCCAGCATCCAGCCGAAGTCCTCCGCGCCCATGCTCGGGGCCAAGTCCCGGCACACCCGCTGCGCTCCCACGGTGCGCTCCATGGCCGACAGGGCCGACTCGACCTGCGCGGGCGAGTTGACGGTGGCGCGGTAACGGTGCTCGTAGCCCAGCTCCGCCACCACACCATGGGCGGCAGCGATTGAATCCGCCATCCGGCGAAGCCCCCCCTGCAGTCCCAAGCGCACATCCTCGCGGAATGCGCGGACCGTTCCTGCCAGGCTGACCTGCGCCGGTATCACGTTCGTCGTATGCCCGCCCCGGATGCGGGTGACGCTGACCACGGCGGACTCCAAGGGGTCCGTACCGCGGCTCACCAGGGTCTGCCAGGCGGTGACGATCTGTGCGGCAGCGACGATGGGATCCTTCGCCGTGTGCGGATAGGCGGCGTGACCTCCTACGCCCGTAAGCCGCAGATCGAAAAAGTCCGCGCACGCCATCACAGGACCAGGGCGCGCCCCCAGCAGCCCTGCCTCCAGCCCCGGCCGGTTGTGCAGCCCGAACACCGCCGTCATGGGAAAGCGGTCGAACAGACCCTCCTCGACCATCAGCTTCCCACCCGCCAGGTTTTCCTCTGCGGGCTGGAAGATAAAGTGCACCGTGCCCTTGAAGCCGCCCTGCTCGGCAAGGTACCGGGCCGCCCCCAGCAGCATGGCGGTGTGGCCGTCGTGACCACAGGCGTGCATGCGCCCTTTATTCCGCGAGGCGTAGGGAAGCCCGGTATCTTCGCTCAGGTCCAGGGCATCCATGTCCGCCCGAAGCCCGATGGCCGGACCATCCCCTTGCTTCAAGGTGCCAATCACGCCGGTCTTCGCCAAGCCGCGGTGCACGTCGATCCCGAGCCCGCGCAAATGGCCGGCAACCAAGTCGGATGTACGCCGCTCCTCGAATGCAATCTCCGGGTGGGCGTGCAGATCTTGCCGGAGCTCCGCCAAGTCGGCCCATAGTAGGTCTGTAAAAAGCTGATCGCTCATCTCTCGCCTATACTATCTCCGCTCGGTCTTCCATTCATCAAGAAGCACACCGAAAAGACTTCGCGGCTTCAAGCGCAGCGGCACGAAGCCGTTGTGCGACGGAGCGCACAAGAAGTCGATTCGATGAGCCTGCAGCTGAAAAAACCGCCGCGCAATCTCTGGCGGCTGACGGCTCAACAAAAACGGGGCCCGAAGGCCCCGTAATGCTCTTGCCAACCAGACGCCGTTTTACTTACCGGAACCCTGCGCCCCCACGAACTCGGGGTAGGCCTCCAGGCCGCACTCGCCGACGTCCACGCCCTCGTACTCCTCTTCCTCGCTCACCCGGATGCCCATGACGAGCTTGATGATGAGCCAAGTGATGAAGGAGGTGACGAAGACCCAGCACAGGATGGTGCCCAAGCCGATGAGCTGAGCGACCAAGGTGGCTTCGCCGTTGGTGATGGGCACCGCGAGCAGTCCCCACATGCCGACCACGCCGTGGACCGAGATGGCACCGACCGGGTCGTCGATGCGCAGCTTGTCCAGGGTGATGATGGAGAAGACCACGACTACGCCACCAACGGCGCCGATCAGCGTCGCCGACAGGGGCACCGGGGTCAGGGGCTCGGCGGTGATGGCCACCAGGCCGGCCAGGGCGCCGTTCAGGGCCATGGTCAGGTCGGCCTTGCCGAACAGCATGCGCGCAGCGATGAGCGCCGCAACCAGACCGCCCGCGGCGGCCATGTTGGTGTTGACGAAGACCGCAGCGACCGCGTTGGCCTCGCCGACGTCGGACATCTTCAGCTCGGAGCCGCCGTTGAAGCCGAACCAGCCGAGCCACAGGATGAAGGTGCCCAGGGTGGCCAGCGGCATGTTGGCGCCGGGAATGGCGTTGATGGAGCCGTCCTTCCCGTACTTGCCCTTGCGGGCGCCGAGCAGCAGCACGCCGGCCAGGGCCGCCGAGGCGCCGCACAGGTGCACGACGCCGGAGCCGGCGAAGTCGTTGAAGCCGAGCCCGTCGAGGAAACCGCCGCCCCACTTCCAGTAACCCTGCACCGGGTAGATGAAGCCGGTCATGACGACGGCGAACAGCAGGAAGGCCCACAGCTTCATGCGCTCGGCCACCGCGCCGGAGACGATGGACATGGCGGTGGCCACGAACACCACCTGGAAGAAGAAGTCGGACATGGCCGAGTAGTAGGTCTCGCCGTTCGCTGGCCAGGACCTCTTCCAGGGTATTGTCGCCGCCGAACATGAAGCTCAGGTCCAGGGCGGGGATGATGCCGTTGCCGCCGTCCGGGTACATGATGTTGTAGCCCACCAGCATGTACATGATGCAGGCGATGGCGAACAGGGCCACGTTCTTGGTCAGGATCTCGGCGGTGTTCTTGGCGCGGACCAGGCCGGCCTCGAGCATGGCGAAGCCGGCGGCCATCCACATGACCAGGGCGCCGGATACCAGAAAATAGAAGGTATCGAGCGCGTAAGCGAGCTCGGTTAGTTTGATAGCGCTTCCACTGGGTAATCCTCTTAGAAACGGCTGGTACTCAAAGGGCGTCCGGACCGGTCTCGCCGGTACGGATGCGGATGACCTGCGAGAGATCGAAGACGAAGATCTTGCCGTCGCCGATCTTGCCGGTCGTGCGGCGCCGGTGATGGCCTCGATGACCTGCTCGACCAGAGCGTCGTCGACCGCGATCTCGACCTTGATCTTGGGCAGAAAGTCCACGACGTACTCGGCGCCGCGATACAGCTCGGTGTGGCCCTTTTGGCGGCCGAAGCCCTTGACCTCGGTGACGGTGATGCCGGAGACGCCGATGTCGGAAAGGGCCTCGCGCACGTCGTCGAGCTTGAAGGGCTTGATGATGGCTGTAACTAACTTCATGTCGAAAGCTCCGTGGTAGGTGGCGGCCGCTCCGCGGCCGCCGCTGTGTGTTGTCAGAAGGACTTGGAGACGGTGAAAACGCCGGTGTCGCCGCACTGGAAGGGCGCCGAGCACAGGTCCTCGTTCGAGCGGCTGACCCAGCTCAGGTCGAAGCCGAATCCCATGTACTCTCTCGAGATGCCGACGCTGTAGTCCTCGTAGTCGCCGGTGCTGTCGTCGAACCGATTCCAGCCGTAGTGACCCGCCAGGGTGAAGTCGTAGGGCAGCGGCATCTCGACGCTCACGTCGTGGTACCAGGAGGGGCCGCCGCCGAACCAGTCGTCGCTGTAGTAAGCCGTGTAGCTGGGCGTGAAGTAGCCTTCGACGTCGTAGGAGATACCGAGGTGGAACTCGTTGGTGTTGTTATCGTCGGTCTTCGGTCCCCGGGTACTGGTAGCGCAGGTAGCCCAGATCGAAATCGATACCCTGCCAGGACGGTGCCCAACCGGCGTAGATGTCCAGCTCCATGCTGGCGCCGTCATAACCGGCCGGCGTCGCAGCACGATTTCCTCCGCGTCATCGGTCTGGGGCGTCAGGGTAATCGCCCCGGTCGTGCGGGTCCTCGAAGACGTATGCTCCGGAAGAGCTGTCCACGTTCGAGGCCCAAACACCGACGTACAGGTTGTAGGGGCTGTACTCGTAGTCGAACCCGCCCTGAATGGCCGGACCGTTGTTGGTCTGGCTGACACCGCGGAACATGTAGTTGGTGGTCAGCGCCACGTTGGCGCTGAACACGTGGGGGTCGTCTGCCAGGGCCGTGCTCGTAGCGCCCAACGACGTGGCCAGGACGGATCGCCACCGCGCCTGCGATGGCAATGCTTCGTGCTTTCATGGTCTTCGAACCTCTCGGTCTTGTGTCTATAGTGTGTCGGGTGGCATCGGACCTTTACTGCCGCAGCGGCGGTCCGGACGTATCCCCTGGTGACCGATAAGCAGCGATCATGCCAACGCGAGCTGTCCCCAAAAGACAACGCGTTCCGGCGCTTGTTGTCGAAATAGCTACAGCGATTTCTGCACCATCATTGGGCGGCCATGGTGCAAGTGCAGCATAATCGCGCACCAAAGCGATGCGCTCACCGACCAAAGACGCCGGAACGGCTCGTGCCTATAATGTGGCGCAGACCACAATCCATGAGGTTTCTCTCCCATGCTGGACCCCAAACATCTCGACGACCTCGCCCGGCGCCTCTCCGGCAGCCTGCCCAAGGGGCTCCAGGCATTGCAGGAAGACATCAACCGCAATCTGCGCGCCTCCCTGGAAGGGGGGCTGGCCAAGCTCGACCTGGTCACCCGCGAGGAGTTCGATGTACAGGCCGCCGTGCTCACGCGCACGCGCGAGAAGCTGGAGGCGCTCGAGGCGCTGGTGGCAGAGCTGGAGCAACAGCTCGATATCGGCGAAGCGGCGAAGAAGCGGCCGGCCCGGCGTAAGACCACCAAGAAGCCCAGTTGAGTCTCTGCGTCCTCAACAGCCGCGCGCGGGAGGGCATCGAAGCACCGGCGGTGACGGTGGAAGTGCACCTGGCCGGCGGGCTACCGGCGCTCTCCATCGTGGGTCTGCCGGAAATGGCGGTAAAGGAGAGCAAAGACCGGGTCCGGGGCGCCCTGCTCAACGGACGATTTCAGTTCCCCGCCGGGCGCGTGACCATCAATCTGGCCCCGGCGGACCTGCCCAAAGAGGGCGGGCGTTTCGATCTTCCCATCGCGCTGGGTGTCTTGGGTGCTTCCGGCCAGCTCAGAGGCGAAGTCCTCGGCCGGCTGGAGATCCTCGGTGAGCTTGCGCTCTCCGGCGGCCTGCGTCCGGTGGCAGGTGTCCTTCCGGCGGCCCTGGCGGCGCGCGACGCGGGCAGGGCCCTCATCGTCCCACTGGAGAACGCGGACGAGGCGGCCCTGGTGAGCGACCTTGAGATCTTCCCGGCCGAGCACCTGCTGGAGGTCTGCGAGCACCTCAACGGCACCGCGCTCCTTGCCCGTTTCGAGCGCCCCGACCACGCGCAATCCCTGGTCGAATACCCCGATTTGGCGGAGGTCCGCGGCCAGGAGCAGGCCAAACGCGCCTTGGAGATCGCCGCGGCGGGGGCACACAGCCTGTTGTTTCTGGGCCCCCCGGGTACGGGCAAGTCCATGCTCGCCAACCGCCTGCCCGGAATCCTACCGGCCATGACTGAGGTCGAAGCCCTGGAGGCCGCCGCGGTGCGCTCGGTGAGCGGGCGCGAGCACTTCGACCCGCGGACCTGGCGCCAACGCCCGTTCCGTGCGCCCCACCACACCGCCTCAGGCGTCGCCCTTGTCGGCGGCGGCAGCAATCCCCGTCCCGGAGAGATCTCTCTGGCCCACCAGGGCGTGCTCTTCCTCGACGAGCTCCCGGAGTTCGACCGGCGGGTGCTGGAAGTCCTGCGCGAGCCCCTGGAGTCCGGCCATATCCACATCTCCCGCGCCGCCCGCCAGGCGGAGTTCCCCGCGCGTTTCCAGCTCGTAGCCGCAATGAACCCCTGCCCCTGCGGCTATTTGGGAGACCCCTCTTCGAGGTGCCGCTGCACCGCCGAGCAAGTGGCCCGCTACCGGGCGCGGATATCCGGACCGCTGCTGGACCGCATCGACCTGCACGTGGAGGTTCCGCGGGTGGATGTCGAGCAGCTGAATGCACCAACGGCCGGAAGCATCGAGACCAGCGAAATGGTCCGGAGCCGGGTGGAGGCTGCAAGGAAGCGTCAGCTGGACCGCGCCGGCAAGCCCAACCAGGGACTCACACCAAGCGAGCTGGACCGCACCTGCCCGTTGGACGAGACCGCCCGGCGCCTGATGAGCCAGGCCCTGCAGAAGCTCGGGCTATCCGCCCGCGCCTACCACCGGGTACTCAAGATGGCACGCACCATCGCAGATCTGGCGGGCAACGAAGGCATCGAGACGGCGCACCTGAGCGAGGCAATCGGTTACCGACGATTGGATCGCACCGGGCCCGGGTATTGAACCGAAGTGGAATGCTGAGCGGAAGATCTCTAACCGTCTTAGATCCAGCTAGCGAATAAACGTCCCATCATCGGTCGAATGTTATACTGCGAGGATCGGGCGGACCGTCTCCAAGTCAAACCTGAAAAGGAACGACGTTCGGAGACAGCAGCTTGAATCGCCTCGTCCACAACACCGCAATCGCCCGAATCCGGTCATGTGTCCGCAAGAGCATACAGGCATCGATGATCGTGTCAGCATCCGGTCGGCCGGCAAAGGGGAGTGGGTGGTCGCACTGCGCGGGTGCTGGACGCTGGAACGCCCGCCCCCTGAGGTCGCTTCGCTGCTCCCGGCCGAATGGGATGCTTTCGAGCGGCTGCGCTTTCAGGACGCCGATCTCGGCATCTGGGACAGCAGCCTGATCCTGCTCCTGCTCAGGCTCGCCGACCAGGCCGAGGCGCGGGCAATAGAGGTCGATACGAAGAGTCTGCCGCCGGGTGTGCGTCGTTTGCTGGACCTGGCACGGAGGGCGCCTGAGCGGGCCGGTATCCGGCGCGAGCCGTCCCCGCCACGCCTTCTGGAGCGACTCGGCGTCAAGTTTCTGGCGATGCTCGGCAATACGCGGGCAATGCTGCACTTTCTCGGCGAATTGGTGCAGGCGTTCGGACGTCTGATCCTAGGCCGCGCGCGCTTGCGTTCCTCCGACCTTGCCCTCTTCGTCCAGCAGTGCGGGGCAGAGGCCCTGCCCATCGTCACCCTGATCAGCGTCCTGGTGGGTCTCATACTGGCCTTCGTGGGCTCGGTGCAGCTGGCCGCGTTCGGCGCCCAAGTGTACATCGCCGACGCGGTCGGGATCGGTATGCTCCGGCAGATGGGGGCCCTGATGACGGCGATCCTAATGGCGGGGCGAACCGGTGCGTCCTTTGCGGCGCAGCTCGGTAGCATGCAGGTCAACGAGGAGATCGACGCCTTCAAGACCCTGGGGATCTCTCCTCTGGATTTCCTGGTGCTTCCGCGCACCCTGGCCCTGATGTTGATGGCGCCGCTGCTCACCCTCTACGCGGATGTGCTGGGTATCCTCGGTGGGGTGTTGGTGGGGGTGGGCATGTTCGACATCCCCGCCACCCAATACCTGAGCCAGACGCGCGAAGCGGTGAGCCTTTCGCACCTGGGCGTCGGATTGTTCATGAGCCTGGTGTTCGCGGTGATCATCGCAATGGCGGGTTGTTATCAGGGGCTCAACAGCGGTCGCTCCTCCGCGGCTGTGGGAGAGGCCGCGACCAGAGCCGTGGTGAGCGCCATTGTGGGAATCGTCGTGGCCGACGCCCTCATCACCCTGGTCACCACCGAGCTCGGGATCTGAGCCTTGAGCGCCGTCGCAGATCGTCCGCCCATCCGGGTGCGAGACCTCACCATGGCCTTCGGCGATTTCCTGGTACAGCGGGATCTGAGCTTCGACGTGAGTCGAGGGAAGATACTCGTCATCATGGGCGGCAGCGGTTGCGGCAAGAGCACGTTGCTCAAGCACATGGTCGGCCTGATCCGGCCGGCGCGGGGGCAGGTGCTCTACGGCGACAGCAGCCTGTGGGATGCGGACGAGGATCAACAGCGGTCCATCCTGCGCGGCATCGGTGTCCTCTATCAGAGTGGGGCCCTGTGGAGCTCGTTGACACTGGCGGAAAACGTCGCCCTGCCGCTCGTCGAGATCGCGGCCATCTCGCCATCTGGCGCGCGGGAGCTGGCGGAGCTCAAGCTGCGGCTGGTGGGGCTGAGGGGCTTCGATGACTATTATCCGTTCGAGATCAGCGGCGGGATGCGCAAGCGCGCGGCCCTGGCCCGGGCCATTGCGCTCGATCCGCAGATCCTCTACCTGGACGAGCCCTCCGCCGGGCTCGACCCGGTCAGCGCTCACCTGCTCGATCAGCTCATCGTCGAGCTTCGCGACAGCCTCGGCGCTACTGTAATCGTGGTAACGCATGAGCTGGCGAGCATCTTCACCATCGCCGACGACGCCATCTTTCTCGATACGGGGGCACGGACAATGCTCGCCCAAGGCCCTCCGCGACGGCTGCTGGAGGAGTGTGAGCACCCCAACGTCATCGAGTTTCTCACCCGCGGCGAGGGCCGTCCGATGAGAGACGCCGGGGCATGAGCCGGCGCGCCAACCCGACCCTGATCGGCGCCTTCGTCATGGGGGCCCTGGCCCTCCTGGTTGCCGGCCTGCTGATCATCGGCTCCGACCGCTTCGGCGGAGACCGTGAGACCCTCGTGCTCTATTTCCGGTACAGCACCAGCGGGCTGAAGGTCGGCGCCCCCGTGGTTCTGAAGGGGGTCCAGATCGGGGTAGTGAAGGATATCGCGGTGGCCTATGACGACGAGACCGGCCGCTTCCTGGTGCCCGTTTACATCGAGATCGACCAGGACCGGGTGCAGTGGCCGGGTGAGATCCGAGGTGAGCTAGGCAGCCGGGAGCTCTACGATAAGGCGCTGCAGGCGGGCCTTCGGGCCCGACTCGGGCTGCAGAGCCTGGTCACGGGTATGCAACAGATCGAGGTCGGGTTCTTCCCCGGTACCGCGCTCGTCCTGTCGGGTAAGGACACCGGATACCGAGAGCTGCCCACGATCCCATCCGCCTTCGACCGCCTCCTGGGCCAGGTGGAAAGTCTCCCGCTCGAGCATTTCGTCGAGCAAACCCTCTCGATTCTGGGTGGACTGAACAAGCTGGTCAACGCCCGGGAGATACCGCGCATCCTGGCGAGCCTGGACACCGCGGCGGCCGAGCTCGCCCAGGCGGGCGGGGCGGTGCGGGAGCGGGTGGGGCCGACCGGCGACAGGCTGGACGCCACCTTGGACGACCTGCAGGCGGCAACGCGAACGCTATCGGCCAGGCTCGATGGCGTCCTGGTCACCATGGACCGGGCGGCAGAGAACGTCCGCCAACTGGCGCAGGATGCGGGCGCCGCGATCGGGCCGGCCGCCAAGAGCCTCGGTGCCGCGGGCGACTCCGCCCGGGCCGCCTTCGATGCTGCCGAGGGGGCGTTCGCCCAGCTCTCGTCGGCGGTTGGCGAGCACTCCCCCCTGCACCGCGAGACCCTGAACACGCTGCGTGCCGTAACGGCGGCGGCCCGGACACTGCGCGACTTTTCCGACTATCTCGAGCGGCATCCGGAAGCACTGATCAGGGGCAAGCGGTGATGCCGGCTCCGGCACTTGCAAGTACCTGTCTTTTTGCGTGCGCTCCTTATGGATTGGAGCTCGTGTCCGATCCCGCTGTCGCGGACACCAGAATCATCTGGGATGCACGTCGGCCAGCAGGTTCCGGATTGAAGCCGCTTGCTTCCCTATTTGGTCTTGCTCCCGATGCGGTTTACCCTGCCACCGGTGATGCAGTGCACGGGCTCTCGCGCGAGCGCCCTGCCTTCGGCCGGCGCGATCGGCAAACGAAATCGGGTACCGCTCAACTTACCCCGAACTTCGCGCTGCGATGCGGACACCCGAGGCCGTCTAGAGGCGAGCCGATCTACTTGCGGAAGGTCCAGTAACGGCCGCCGTCGCTGTTAATGGCTTCCAGTCCGAAGCGACTATCGGCGCGCTGACCGGTCTGCAGAATGCCGTAGATGTCTTCCATGATGCGCCGATCCTCGGCAAAGTAGGAGTGGCCGATCAGCCCCCCCGACGCCCCGCTCGCGTCCACGGTCTCCACCCCGTCCACGATGACCATGCCCTCTCCGGAATCGCCGGCCCGCGCGTAGCCGTGAAACGCCTTCGAGGCCATCAGCGCGCGGTCGGCCGATGAGGCGTATAGGGTTACACGGACGCCGTTGCTCGCCAGCCGCGGCGCGACGTCGGCGCGGAACAGGTCGGCGTCGATATCCGGTGCGACCAGGACCATCTCCCGGATCGGAGCAATATCGGCCAACGCGCGATCTCCTGCCAAGGCGATGAAGGCGCGCGTGGCGATGCGGGTGCCCATGCTGTGGGCGACGAGGTAGATCTGCTGCGCCGATGTCTTGTCGAGGAGGACGTCGAGCAGCTGGACAAGGTGAGGTTGTGCCCACTCCGCGTTCGTCTCATCCACGGTGTATCCGGTGACGGCGCCTTGGGAAGGCCAGCTGAAGAGCAACACCGGGCCCTGGAACTTCAGGTCGGTGGCGAACTGTGCCAGCAGACGCGCGGCCTCGGCGTATTCGAAGTTGTAGCCGTGCACGAACACCAGAAGCCTGCGACCAGGGGAGAGGTTGATCCTTTGCTCCAGCAGCTGCAGGAAGGCTTGTTGTCCGAGCGGTGTGATCTCGTTGACCGTAATGTGCTTGCGCTCGTCGGGCGACCACTCGAATTTGAACACCGATGGTGCCTCGTGTTGGCCGAGCTCGTGGCCCGGTGGAATGCCGACACCGGCAACTCCGTAAGCGAGGGCGCCGCGATCCGCACCATAATATTCTCCGGAAGACGTGCTGGGTTCGCGATCGGTCAAGTAAAAGACCTCGAGCTGACGCCCCTTGTCCGACTCAGCTAGTCTGGACGCCGCCCTCGGGCGCGCCTCCGAAAGAACCGCAGCCGGCGAGCAACGCTATCGCCACGCCGAGCGCGGCCAAACGGACGAGATAGCCTGTTGTGGGGAGAAACATACAAAAACTCCGTTAACGGAATACGCCCAAGAGCGAGAAACATGACAACAGGTCGCAGAATACCTCCGTATCCCTGCCCCATCAAACGGGACCCTTTGGCGTCCCGCGCCAAGCGCACACCCGCAGCCAACAGCCTCGCTGGCGGGTCACCGGGTGGTGGGCTGCGGGGATCACTCTCGCGTCAACTGGACGATCCGGTCACGGACTCGCCTGTGCCCCGGTCTCGAACTGTAGAATCACCTGACCTACCGTCAATATGTCGCCGGGTCGCGCGCGCAGGTGGGCGATCTTGACGGACCGCACGGCGCGCAGGATATTCTCCATCTTCATCGCCTCCACGACACAGAACTCTGTGCCGGTTTCCACGTTCTGCCCCTCGTTCACGGCGATCATGGGGTCGTAGAAGCGCGAAATCTCCCCGCCCTCGAACACGCCGTTGTCGACCCGTACGACGGGGTCCTCGGCGGGGGTGCGATAGCGGATCATCCACTCGACCAGGTCCAGGCCGGTGATGAGCTCGGTGACCGCGTGCTCGACCTGCAGGCGGGTGTTCATCTCCAGGAAGTAGAAGTTGCGCTGTTGGTCGACGATGAACTCGACGGTTCCAGCGGTGCTGAAGCCCACCGCCTTGGCCAGCGCCACCGCTGCACCGCCCATGGCCTCTCGCGTCGCCTCGTCCAGAAAGGCCGAGGGTGCCTCCTCGATCACCTTCTGGTGCCGACGCTGGATAGAGCACTCCCGCTCGGCCAGGTGGATCACGTTGCCCGGCCGGTCGCCCAGCACCTGGATCTCGATATGGCGCGGCTCCTCGATGAACTTCTCGATGAATACCCGCTCGTCGCCAAAGCTGTTGCGGGCCTCGCTGGTCGTTACCCGAAAGCCGTCCTGCACCTCCTTTTCGGTGTGGGCGACGCGGATGCCCTTGCCCCCGCCGCCGGCGGCGGCCTTGAGCATCACCGGCAGGCCGATGCGCTTGGCGATCTCCACCGCCGCCTCGGCATCCGGGATCGGGTCCCAGTGGCCGGGGACGGTGGGCAGACCCGCATCCTTCGCCGTGCGGTTGGCCTCGATCTTGTCGCCCATGGCCGCGATCGACTCGGGGCTCGGGCCGATGAAGTGAATGGCCTCGTCCTGCAGGCGGCGTGCGAAGGCGGCGTTTTCCGAGAGGAAGCCGTAGCCGGGATCGCGATCTCCGCGGTCGGCCAGGCGTAATTGATGTCCCCGCGCAGGTGCTTGGAACTCATCACATCGTAGGCGCCGCCGTAGGCCTTGCGCGTGATCAGGGTGACCTTGGGCACCGTGGCCTGGGCGTAGGCGAACAAGAGCTTGGCCCCGTGCTTGATGATGCCCCCGTACTCCTGCACCGTGCCGGGGAGAAAGCCGGGTACGTCTACGAAGGTGAGGATGGGGATGTTAAAGCAATCGCAGAAGCGCACGAAACGTGCCGCTTTGAGGGAGGAATCGATATCCAGACAGCCGGCCAGCACGGTGGGCTGGTTGGCGACGATGCCGACCGGAGTCCCGTTCATGCGCCCGAAGCCGGTGATGATGTTGCGGGCGAAGTCGGGCTTGATGGGGAAAAAGTGCCCCTCGTCGACGACCTTTTCGATCAGCTCCTGCATGTCGTAGGGCGTGTTCGGGTTGTCCGGCACCATGGTGTCGAGGGAGGGCTCGATCCGGTCGATGGGATCGTTGGTGGGTCGGGTCGGCGGGGCTACGCGGCTCGATCCGGGCAGGAAGTTGAACAGCTGGCGCACATACAGCAGGGCGTCGATGTCGTTCTCGAAGGCGGCGTCGGCCACGCCCGAGCGGCTGGAATGAGTCATGGCTCCGCCCAGCTCCTCGTGGCTGACGAGCTCGTGGGTGACGGTATTCACCACATCGGGGCCGGTGACGTACATGTAGGACGTGTCCTTCACCATGAAGATGAAGTCGGTCATGGCCGGCGAATAGACCGCTCCATCCCGAAATCGACGCATCGATGCTCGACGAACGTGTCCCACTCCTCGAAGGAGCCGGCGTCCACCAACAGCTCGATGCGCTCGCGGGCGGTAAGCTTGCCCTTGCGGTGTTGCGAGGCCGTGCGCTTCTCACCGCCGCCTGCGCGCGCAAGCGAACGCTTCTCTTCCAACCTTTCGACGATCTCACGCATTTTGGTTGCACCCGTGCATGCGACACCCCCGCGCCCTGCACGCCAACAGGTCCGGAGGGGTCACGAAAAAGTAAACCAGCTAACCCATCTTTACTCTGGCCCCTTGATATAGGGGCCATTTTGGCATCCGCACGCAGGATGGAACCCACTGAAATTGCATAAGGTCAGATCGCGCGGAATCGAAAGTAGTGCCATAATTATCTATGTCCCCATTGCTATCGCTGCCCGCCATGGAAGCGCGCAGCGCGAGGCGGGTAGTCCCGGGTAGGCGTAGGCGCGAGCGTATCGCCGCAGTAGCGTAAGGGCCGGAGGTCCTGGAGCTGCGGAGGCGATATGCAGAGCGCATCCGACACGCCGTCAAGCCATTCGTCGTAGGGACCGTGGCGGAGGCGCGCAGTGCCGTAGCCGTGGTCCCGGAGCGGGGCGAACCCGGGCTTAAAGGCTGT
The DNA here is from genome assembly GCA_963802975.1 of uncultured Gammaproteobacteria bacterium. Taxonomy (GTDB): domain Bacteria; phylum Pseudomonadota; class Gammaproteobacteria; order Chromatiales; family Chromatiaceae; genus Thiosymbion. The sequence goes on along the minus strand of CAWDLA010000004.1, from coordinate 1,945 downwards.
CGCCGAGCGCAGTCGTTTGGGCGACTTGGATGTCCCAAAATGTATCACGAGCACGGCGACACTCCGATTTTGGAGGCACGGGCTAGGGTTGCGGCATGTACATCCGCCGCACCACGATCAAGAGCCGGCAAACCGGGGAACCCTACTACACGTACCGGCTGGTGGAGTCGATCCGCGAGGGCGCTCAGGTACGCCAGCGCACGCTGCTGAACCTGGGACGGCACTTCGAGGTCCCGCGCGAGCAATGGGCGGCGCTGGTGCAGCGCATCGAGCAACTGGTCAGTGGCCAGCCGGACTTGATGCCGGCGGACCTGGATGCGCAGTGGGAAGAGGCGGCGCAGCGCTATGCGGCGCAACTGATCCGCACCCGGGCCAGCGTGGAGGAAGGGCGCTCGGCGCAAGCGGCCGATTACCAGAACGTCGATGTCGACAGCCTGGACCTGCTGCGTCCACGTTCGGTGGCCATCGAGCACGTGGCCTTGGCGGCATTGCGCCAGGTCGGTCTGGATAAGAAGCTCGCCGCCTTGGGCTTCAACGGCCCCCAGCAGGCGGCGGCCATCGGGACCCTGGTCGCGCGCATGGCCGCCCCCGGCAGTGAGCTGGCGACCCACCAATGGCTGCAAGAGCAGAGCGCCCTGGGTGAGCTGATCGACTACGATTTCCTGGATATGGATCTGATGGCGCTGTATCGGATCTCCGATCAGTTGCTCAAGCACAAGGAGGCGCTGGAGGGGTTTCTCTACGAGCAAGAGCGCACCCTGTTCGACTTCGAGGAGGTCATCACCCTGTATGACCTCACCAATACCTATTGCGAGGGCACGGCCAAGGGCAACGCCAATGCGGCCTTGGGGAGATCCAAGGAGAAGCGTTCGGATTGTCCCCTGGTGACCTTGGCGCTGGTGCTGGACGCCAGCGGATTTCCCAAGCGCAGCGAGATCTTTGCCGGCAACGTCAGCGAGCCCAAGACGCTGGAGAAGATGCTCGGCAAGCTCACCTCGGAGCAGACGCAGAAGGCCCCGACGGTGGTGCTCGATGCCGGGATCGCCAGCGAGGAGAACATCGCCTGGCTGGTCGAGAACGGCTACCGTTATCTGGTGGTCAGCCGCAAGCGCCATCGCGAGTTCGACCCCGATCAGGCCAGCCTGATCAAGGAGGACGGCGACCTACGCATCCAAGCCCAGCGCCGGGTCAATGCCGACACCGGCGAGGTGGAGCTGTACTGCCATTCCTCCCAGCGCGAGAAAAAAGAGCGGGGCATCGCCGAGCTGTTTGCCAAGCGCTTCGAGGCGGCCCTTGCCAAGCTCGCCGAGGGCCTGCACAAGAAGGGGTGCATCAAGCGCTATGACAAGGTCCTGGAACGCCTGGGACGCTTGCGCGAGAAATATGCACGGGCCGCCCAATACTACGACGATCAGCGTCGAGCACGACGAGGTCAGCGGCAAGGCCACCGCCATCCGTTGGCAACGCACCAAGCCGATCGAGCAGACCCTACCCGGGGTCTATTGCCTGCGCACCAACGAGGACGCGTGGGACGAGGCGACCTTGTGGCGGACCTACACCATGCTCACGGACTTGGAGGCGGTCTTTCGCTGCCTCAAATCCGAGCTCGGACTGCGCCCCATCTACCATCGCAAGACCGATCGGGTGAGCGGACATCTGTTCATCTCCGTGCTCGCCTACCATCTGGTACACACGATTCGCTTCCAGCTCAAGGCCGCCGGGATCCATCTGAGCTGGGAGGGAGTACGCCGTGCGCTTGCCGGGCAGGATCGCGTCACCGTCACCCTCAAACGCGCCGACGGCAAGACGGTCCATATCCGCAAAGCCACCCGCGCCGAGCCTCGCCAGCAGGTTATCTACAACGCACTGGGTGTCGGCAACAGGCCAGGGAGAACTGAGAAAACCGATCGCCTAAAATCCGCCAATCAACCGTGTAGTGCCATAA
>CAWDLA010000003.1:0-106952 GCA_963802975.1 uncultured Gammaproteobacteria bacterium | reverse complement strand
CCTGGGGCTCAAAGATGACGTGCGTGGTGCCATCGCGGTACAGCATCTTAAGCTGGGTCGGTCCTGCACATCCCTGCACCCGCGACTCTCGTGAATACGTTCACATCGTAGCAGACGTTGCCATTGGTGGTCAGGGACAGCGTGTTTTCCGACACCTCCGGCTCCAGCATCGGCGCGTTGTCCACGGATTCAGCCGCGAACAAAGCACCGCGGCGCGGCGCGGCGCGGGGGCGAGGATGGCCCGCACGCCGGCCCGTCCCTGCTGCCGTTTCCACCGTGCCGGGCACTTACCGCATCGAAAGGCCGTCCGGGGCCATGTTCTTCTCCGTATAGCCGGCGTCTCCCTCGGCAGTACGCCAGGCGGCGCCGACCAGCTCGTACCTCAGGGTGACGGCTCGCCGTTTCACCAACACCAGAACGCTCACCTTCTCCGGGGAATGGATGGTCGCGACCCTCCACTGCCAGGATCGAACCTGAAACGCGGCGCTCGAGCTCGCGGCCAACGAGCTTCAGAGGAAGGGCCGAGATCTCCGATTTCAGGCGCATCGATCACGCAGCCAGCATTGGTGTCGAAACGCGAACACGAGGGTCGCTGAGAACCAAAGTGTGCTTGATCATCGTTGTAGCCTCATACTTGGAAGGGGGCATGCCCCGTATCCCCGGGAATTCCGGGGGCTTCTCTTGCGCTCTGGCATCAACCGTTACTTCTTGGGTGCATGCTCGGGATTGACGTAGTGGACGGCCGTGGGTCCGGTCCCGGTTACCTGCACGACGGCCTCGCCGTCCGGCGTGGAGATAAAGTGCGGGACTCCCGCTGCGTTCGGTATAAAAACCACCCGCGGGCAGCGCCGCTAGCTTCTCTGCGTCGTAGGTTTCACCCCATCCGATATACCAAGTGCCTGTAAGCACTGTGTAGGTGCGATCATCCGGATGGCTATGGGCCTGAACGACGCGGCCGGTTGGAAACTTGACCCGGTGGAAGAATGGCCCGGGTTGCTTGGCGTCGCCCAAGATCTTTGCCAGCCCGAGTCCGGGTACGCGTGGATTGTCGACCCACCCGATCTGCTCGGGCGTCAGCATCACGCCGGTTTCGGGTGCATCGCCGGCCATGGCGGCAATTGGCGAATAAAGCACAAAGGAGCAAAGCGGAAGAATCAGGATCTTTCTCTTCATGTTAGTTTCCTCGATAGATCGGTTTGGTGAGCCCCCAAAAAGTCTGGGGCGCCTCGAGTCAAAGGAAAGCGCACAGAGCCTCAGCCGTCCCAAAGAATTGCCACTGTTTCTCAGAAGCTTTTCCATCTATCGTAAAATCAGAGCGTTACGAGGTATGGGGGCGACATGAAAGAGAGAGGCCAAGACCCACCGTTCACCACCTTTCCCCGGTTCTCGCTGGGCGACGCCCTGATTGATCCGCCGTCGCTGTGCATCGAGCGCGACGGTATTAGCCATCGGGTTGAGGCGAAAGTCATGCAGCTGCTTTTGGTGCTCGCGCGCGAACCCGGGCGAGTCGTGTCACGCCAGGACCTGGAGCGAGAGGTGTGGCCCGGTCTGGTTGTTACGGACGACTCCGTAACAAACGCAGTCGGGAAGTTGCGGAAGGCTCTGAACGACAGTCCACGCAAGCCCTGGGTCATCGAGACTATCGCAAAGAGCGGTTATCGCCTGAAGGTACAGCCAACGACGGTGGCCGAGGGAACGATTCCGCAAGCCGCGCTCGCAGACGAGACGGCTGTTCGGCGACCGTCCTTGCGCCGGCAGGCTCTCGCCGTCCTCTTGCTGGGTGCGGTTCTTTCCGTTATCGCTTTGCTGTATTGGCTGGCGCGAGAGGAAGCAGCGAGCCGAAAGTTCCAAGGAGAGACCGCCGCGTCCGTTGCCGTGATTCCCTTCGACGTGCTTGATGCAGATTCTTCGCAGACCTACTTCGCGGAGGGTATTACCCTGGATCTGATCAGCGAGCTGTCACGCATCCCGGGACTGCTCGTGATAGCCCCCGGGACTGTGTTCGGCTATCGCGAGACCGCAGCGAATGATCGTGCGATCGCTTCGGAGCTCGGCGTGCAATACCTGATTCGCGGTGGGATCCAACGCATCGGCGATCAGGTCCGGATCAACGTTCGGCTGCTGGAGGCCGAACGCGGTCGATTGCTTTGGGCTGAACGGTTTGTCGGCGAAACCAGTCGCCTTTTCCAGATCCAGGACAAGGTCATGGAGGGAATTGCAAGGTCGCTTCCAGTCAGGTTGGCGCTGCCCGCACAGCCTGAACGACGTCGCGGTGCAACCGAAAGCATCGCGGCCTACGACGAGCTCCTACGCGGCCAGGAACGTTACGGCAGGCGAACTCCCGAGGACAATCGCATTGCGTTGCTGCACTTCGAGCGGGCCGTCGCGCTCGATCCAGCCTTCGCCCGTGCCTATGCCGGGTTGGCTCTCGCGTGGTCTCGGCTCGCCATCGACGGCTGGACCGCAGATCCGGAAGAGGCCTTGGAAAAGGCGGCACACTACGCGCAGAAAGCGGCGTCGATCAATCCAAGCGTACCTCAGATCCACTTCGTGCTGGCCCAGGTGGACCTCTTCCGCAGACAGTATCAACGGGCCGCTGCAGCGGCGACGACCGCGATCACGTTGGACCCGAACTACGCGGATGCCTATGCCTTGCTGGCCTGGATTCTCCAGTACGCCGGCCGATCCGATCAAGCTGAAGCCTTACTGCGGGAAGCACTAAAGCGGAATCCCAGCTCATCTGCCTCTTACCGCGAAATCGCCGGCGAGATCCATTTCGCGACGGGGCGTTACGGCGAGGCCGAAAACGCGTTTAAAGCCGCCCTGGAACGAAATCCGGCGCACATGCGCGCCCGCCTTTGGTTGGCGGCGACGCTGGCGAAGCTCGGGAAGCATGAAGAAGCGGCGTGGGAGACGCAGGAGCTGCTGGCCGTCAACCCCGACTTTTCCCTGTCGCGGCTATTGCTCGCATTTCCCCTCAAAGACCCACACCAACGCGACGCGCTAACCATGGCGCTGTCCCAGCTGGGGCTCCCAGAGTAAACCATAAGACGGTGCTGGCCACCCGACCCTTGGTCGACGAGGAAGATCGGCACGATTCCGGAACTCGTCGACGGGTCATGTTCGGAGCCGGAGGAAACTACCGTCTTGGCTGCCCGGTGTTCGGCGGGTGTCCGGTCCTACCGAGATATCGGTCCTTGAAATCATACAGTCCGACTGCCCGTATATGGACTCCTCCTCGGCTTGCAAGCACTCCGTTCTTTGGCGGTGAGGTTCGACTGCTCACGTATATTCGGCCTCTGACTGCCGCATCGTGCTTTCGATACCGGGCCATGATGGGCTATTCGCGCGCCTGCTCCCTATTGCTTTCTCGTGCTTCTCGCACCTGGACATTCTCGGGTTCTGCAGACGCCGGTTCGACCTGTTCGCCATCGTTCGGCTTGCTTAGCAATCGTCGATGATGGGTCTCCTCTTCGTTAATCGGTTTCTTCTGTCGTTGGTGATCGGAGTCAACATTGGGAATAGTTTGGTTGATAATCGGTACCGTTGCTCAACATGGCCCACGCGATGCGTGCTGTCTTGTTGGCCAAGGCCGCGGCGGCGACATTGGTGTGACTACGCGCCACCAGACTGGTCACCCATTGGCTCAATCGATCATCCTTGTCCTTGAGCGGTTCGGATCACCGCGCGCGCACCATGAATCAGCAGGGTCCGCAGGTGACTGTCACCGCGCTTACTGATCCCCAACAGTCGATCTTTTCCTCCGGAACTATGTTGTCGAGGTGTAAGCCCCAAAGCGGCGGACATCTGGCGACCATTGGCGAACTGCTTAGCGTCACCGACGGTGGCCACCAAGGCAGTCGCGGTGATCGGGCCGACGCCGCGAAGCTGCTGTAGTCGCTGTGCCGTGGGGTCCTCCTGGGCAATCGCGGCGATCTCCCGATCGAGTTCGTCGATGCGTTCATCCAGTCCCCGCAGGTCACCCCACAGCCCGTGCAACAGTCGACGGAAGCGCTCGCTCAAGCCATTATCCGCGTCTTCCAGCCAGCTCGGTATCGCCCGGCGTAGCTGGCAGAGCTCCAGCGGCGCCACCAGCCCGTACTCGGCGGCCAGGCCGCGGATCTGATTGGCCTTCGCCGTGCGTTGCCCGAGCAGCTCCGCACGCACACGGTGGACCGCCTGAATATCCTGTTGCTCGACGCTCTTAACCGCCACGAAACGCATACTCGGTCGGCTCATCGCCTCGCAGATCGCTTCCGCATCGTTGGCGTCGTTTTTGTTGCTCTTCACATACGGCTTGACGAACTGCGGCGCAATCAGTTTGACCGTGAATCCCTGCGCCTGCAGCTGACGTGCCCAGTGGTGTGCACCGCTGCAGGCCTCCATCCCGATCTCGCAGCCTGGCTCAACGGTCTCAAGCAACACCTTGAGCCAATTCTTGCGAGAAAGCCGCCGACGCCACACCGGCTGCTCGTTGCGGTCAACGCCGTGTACCTGGAAGACATTCTTTGCCAAATCAACGCCAACGCGCATAAGCTTCATTGTGGACTCCTTCTCTCCGGTGACTGGTGGTCAACACATCCAGTCTGGCACCTAGATGCCGATTAGGGGGAGGAGGAGTCCATCCCATTGCTTATGGCCGATTGCTGTCGTAAGGATAGCCCAGGTCGAGCAAGGCTCGCGAAGCCTCCCTATGAGGACTCGCGACGGTGGAGTAATCCGGGCAGGTTAGCACGGTTTAATCTGAGAGAATCCGGTGAGATAAAGTGAGCGCTAACACTCTAGCTCGGCCTCTTGCTCGAGCAGGATGGCGCCGAGGCGGTGGAGGTTGCGCCCGACGACGGCCAAGGCGACGTAGCGCTTGAAGCCGTCGATGCCATGATCGCGGCAGATGTCCAGTCCGTGCGCCTCCAAGGCGTTGATAGCCGATTCGACGCCGGAGTGACGGCGGCGCAGGCGGATGAACTCCGGATCGCTCTCGCGTTTGGCCTCGGCCGCCGAGCGCTTGCCCTTCTACGGGAACCACCGGCAGGTCGACGATCTCGGCCAATCCCACCTGGTTGGCAGGGCTGTGAAAGCCTTTGTCCATGCTGGCGCTCTCGATCTCGGGGAAGCGCGCGTTGGTTTGTTCAACCAGCGCGATGGCAATCTTATCGTCCGTGACCTTCTCCATCACCTGGTGGTAAAGAATAAAGCCGTGTTGGTCTTCGCACACAGCCACGCGCAGCCCCAGCTCGACGGGCACACCGGCCTTGCCTTTGTTGATCCATTCGATGTGGGGCTGGAAGAGGCAGAGAAGACCTTCTGCGCATGCGCGATGCGCTCGCCGCGCCGGACACGGCGGCGGATCTGATCGATCTAACACTCGATATCCGCAATGTACGCGTCGAGCTCGGCCAACATCGCCGCGGGCAGGCTGCAGGCGATGTGCAGCATGGCGCGGGTATCGCGCGCCCGTGTCAGGAAACGCTCGGCCAGTTCCAGGTAGTCGCGATGGGCCTGCTCGATCTCGGCTTGACGCGCCTCGCGCGTGGCCGCGTCTTTGGCCGTCGAGCGCTTCAACTGCTGCACGCGGCGATAGACCTTTTTGAAACAGCGGATGTTGTAGGCGCTTTGGCGCGAGTCGCTCAGTCCCTCGTCCCGGCACAGCTGCGCACAGGTCTCGATGCTCTTGCGCACGGCGTCGAGCAACAGATTGATATCCGTGGGATAGTGGACATCGGTCTCGACGACGAAGGAGTCACAGCGGATGGCCAGCGCGTCGTCCAGGCTTTTTTTTACCAATCTGTGCCCCGCATCAACCACCTCCTGGTTGATGAGATCGAGGATTTCAGGCGTGAACAGGCACAGATTCTCCCGGATCGTCTGCAGACTGTACTGGCTCTCATCGGCCCAGTCGCCGTGTCCGAGCATGTAACGGATGGTCGCGTGCTGGTTGGCCAGTTCTCGGATACGATCATGATCGGCGTTCAGCCCCAAGCGCAGCGCACCGAGCACCAGGATCTTCCACTGCGCCATGCCCGGCCGTCCGGTGTCCGCGCTGACCTTGTCCTGGGTATCCGCCCGTGGCGGAAGCACCTCTGCCAGGATGGCGAACACCCGCTCGCGCACCTTCGGGGTTATGTAGATGTACTGCAATCCGCGCAGGATCCGCGGAATGTCATCGCGCGAGCGCGGGTCGAATTTGATGGCCGAAATGTCTTGCTCGCCGAACTGTAATTGCGGATCGATGACTTGACGCATGGGGTTTCGAATGACGAAGTTTATGAAGATTCATTCCATCGAGGGGGGAAGGGGCTCGGGAGCACCCGTTGCGACAACGGAACATCAACGAGTTGCGTGCATTCGCGGCCCTTTTGATCGAGTTTTTCTGACATCTTCGACGAACGCTTCACCATTCAGATGGCGCTCAACAATCCCCCGCGGGGATCATAGTTCATGTTCTGAAACTGTTTCCAAAGCCCGTCGACAAGCAAAAACAGCAAAGCAGATCCAGCTGCTAGCAAGAGAATTCGGCTATCCTCCTTGAAAAACGTGATATCTAGAGCAAGACCACTCGGCTCTGAAGCCGAAAATGACAAAGAAGTCACCGCCCCACTCACCCGCAAGGTCAACCTCGAGTTTTGTAAAGGCCGACACCCCCACCTCAATCTCTTGATAACTGTTCTCACCGAGTTCCGATATGGGAAACGTATCGGATTCCTACAAGTTGTATGCGGTCACGAAGCTTCCGGACAGTTCAATAAAATCCAAGTAAATCGACTCGACCAGGGGCGTCAAACGAGAATGTTAGCGATACCGACTAGACCGAGAAGGCGTGATCCAGAAAGCGAGGCGGTTACCAAGACGGTTTCGGGATCCGGCACTACCTCCCGCAGGGCGAACATCGTGTCTAGGTTGTGTAGAAATGATTCACGCGGGATCATTCAACATCCTCTCGCTTCAAGCATCCCAGGAATTGAGAACGGCTCGGCAATTAAACAGCTTTTTGATTAGAACACGGGATATATTATTCCAGAGGGCAATTCTGGTGTTCGGATCAAGCCCGGAAATGCCCGCTTCCGAAATCTCCAACAATTCCGCGTTGCCGTCGGCGATCAGGGAAACGGGGCGACTTGATCCCGGCTCGACCAATCCCTGAAGACCGGTTACAGTTCCGATAATGTAGTCGACGCGTCGGAAGGGTTTGCGAAGACTCGGGCGTTGAACGACGAAGTTGCCCGAAAGGACCTCCCAGCAACAATCGGCTGGATCGCCGCGTTCGTACAGGTAGGCATGGTCTTTCAACGAGACGGGCTTAGGCTGCAGTTGAGTTACAACTTGAGAGAGCTGGTTCCGGTCGAACCCTCTAAAAAGTTCTGATCGTTCCAGGTCGGATACTAAGTCATCAAACATGTCTTGGGTTCCTTTTTGGTGATGGCTTGGATAAGACTTGCATACATCCAGGTTCTTCGCACTGTTGTGGTTTCAGGCGCAGAATATAACCCCTAAACATAAAGTGTATTATTACCGTTACCCAAGTGAACAGTCCACAGGCTCGAAGCCGGTGACTTCCCGTTACAGCTTAATGCCGGATTGAACGGCAGAAATGGGCCCCGACTACGACGAGTTTGGCGCAACCCACCGACCTAGCTTCTTTTTCCCTTAGATAGCATAGACCAATGTTTCGCTGTTCACTTTTGAAGCCGAGGTCCGCTCCTGGCCGATTTCTGACTATCCCGTGGCTTCAAGATGTTGGCGAGTCATCTACAGGCAGGAGTCGACCCACTGCTCTTCAAGTCGCATAACCGATCAGCAGTAATCCGTCTGATACGGGACCGGTGCAGCGGACACACCCCGGGGTGTCCTGAACCAAGCGGTTAACCGATCGCGCTTTCCCTCCACGCCCGAATTTCGGGTCTCGGCGCATCCCAGCTCCCTGCACTTGCCCGCCACCATCATCACGGCTAACCTGCAAACATACTCAGTTTGATGTTTTTGAATCTCTCTGTCCCGATCGGTTATTCGTTCCCGTGAGCCGGGCGGTATCGTCGAACTGCCGCTGGCTGGATGACGATCGCGATGCCGGCGCTGCCCCTCGCTATACGTTGGATCGGAGGAGTGAGGGACACGCGAAGGCAAGGCGACGGCCTGACGAGAAAAGGAAATGAACGATGCCAATCCATACCCTGGCGGCTCGTCATGCCCGCTATCGCCCCAACCACACCGCGGTCGTGTTTGAGGGCCATCGCTACACCCATCGTGCGTTCAATTCGAAAATCAATCATCTGGCCAATGCGTTATGCGCTCTGGGGCTGCATCGGGGCGACAAGGTGGCAACGATTCTCGACAACTCGCTCGAGGTGCTCGAGATCTACCAGGCGGTCGCCAAGACCGGGATGGTGGTCGTTCCGTTGAGCCCGCTACTGCGCGGCGAATCGCTGGTCACCCTGATTAACGACGCCGACTCTGTGGCGGTGATCACGATGCGCAGCATGGTGAAGCATTTCGATGCGGTGCGCGAGCGCATCGACGTGCGCACCAAGCCGATTGGGTCACCAAATGTGTCGTTATGGACGCGCCGGCGGAGGTGCATCCGAAGATCCTCGATCAGATCAAGCCGTCGCTCGATCGCCTGGGGATGACCTTCCCCTCCTGGCAGGCATACTTGGATCACGCGAAGGCCATGCCCTACTATGAGGGCTTGTGGGATGACGCCCTCGAAGAGTTCTACCGTAACGACGTTCGCGAGAGCCCGGACGGGACTATCAAGACGCGGTCCCACCCCGAGCACATTGCGGCGGTAGCAGCTGCGGGACTGCAGATCGATTGGCCGGCGACGGTCAAGCGGATCACTCAGCCCACGTTGATGTTGCGGGCGCCGGACTCGTTGGGGCCGACAGAGGTCGGTCCGATCGTCTCCCACGAGGTCGCCGAGCGCGCCTTGGCGTGGATCCCCGACGCCAGGCTGGTAGACGTGCCCGGCAACCACATCACGTTCCTGTTTGGGGACTCGGCGAAGAAGGTTGTGCAGGAGATCGTCGCCTTCGCCGCCGCTTAGCTCAGGCAAGCGGCGGTTTCCCTCGGTAAGGGCGGCGATGGTCTTCTCGATCCGAACGATTCGCGTGGTCCCAGTCGTGAGCCGACGCGAGGCTAATATGGTCCAGATCCGCCGTGCACCCTGCAGCTCACCAACGAGGTCATCGACAGCCGAATCGTCGTCCCAGGTCACGCGAACTGGCAGAAACATATAGAGGTTTTTGTAGGCGTTCGTCCCTCGCAGGACAGATACGATCAAACCCGAACTGCATATTTCCGGCGGTTTGGGCGAAAAACCCCTATCTGGGATTATGGTTACCTGTAGCGACCTGCCAAGGGGCGATTTCAACGCCCTCGTGGCGACTTTTCCGACACGCGACGACGACTTCGCGGACAGAAAGAATTCGCTCTTCCATGCAAACTCTGCGGTAAGGGAACGGGCTGAATCAGCCCGGCATCAGGGATCATTCGAGGCATGCAGAGGAGACGACCATGCAGGCGTACAGCAAGCAGGTTGCAACCAGTAGATGGCACGAGACGCGAGGCACGAACTACGAGTTGGCGGACACGCTCAAAAAGTATGAAGTTGTCGAGCTTACCGTGAAGGAGGCGGCAACGTTGCTCACGCAACCAAGCCTCGATGTTGTCAGCCGCATACCGAGCACGAGAGATCACCAACCACAGGTCGCGCACTTATAATCCGTTACAATTCAATATGCTTATTGCGTATAATACTTGTTATGTAAAGTGGTGGATGCAGTGGAAACGCGTGGTAGGCGCTGGCGATACTTTACATAATGCGAACGCGGCTGTTTCCCAGGCCCTTCAATCGCCGATGACCTGCTCGAGGCTGGCGGCCGTCAACACCCGCTCGGACCACTGAAGCAGCGTCTGTGCGTCTTCGCGCTCGATTCTGCGGCGCACCGCTTCGGGCACCTCGCCGAATTTCAGCTGCAACTGGCGCAGCAGCATCATGGCTTCACCTTCCTGGCGGCCTTCCTCGCGTCCTTCCTGTTTGCCTTGTTGAATGAAGCGTTCGGCAAAGCTGCTCATGATCTCGGCCTCTTGGGGATACTCACGCTGGTATCTGACTCGTTCATTCTCGTTCAGATCCGCATAGATGTCGATAAAGTCAAGGTATTTCAGCTGCTTCTCCGGATCGGCCTCGAGGCTCGCCAGGCCCCGCACGGCGTGGGCGTAGGCGTCAACCCTGTGCTGCGTTGCGTAGCGCATGTTCGGCAGGTTCAGCCGCGCGACGATGTTGTCGCTGTTGCGATAGCGCTCGTAGGCAATGGTGGCCAGCTCGCAAGCCAGGAACCGGAAGCGCAGGTAGGTGTGACGCTCGCCGCCGAGGATCAGCTCGCGGCGAGGCGCCTGGCCGCGCAAAAAGATCACCACCGGGACCACGCGATCGGTCTCGAGCAGCTCGCCGAGGTCCAGGCAGTAATGTGCCAAGCGGTGGATGGAGAAGCGCCGCGGGTCGCTCTCCTCCTCGATGACGAACAGCAGCGCTTCGCGCCGACCGTCCGGCCATTGCACCAGCAGCGGCACATCGAGCTCGCGGAAGCGCTCGCCGAGCCGCTCCTTGAGCTGCTCCTGGCGCACCGGCAGCACTTCGGCGTCGGCGAGCATGTCTGCCGCCTCCTCGGCGGCGAAGAAGGCCAGGGCCTGGTGCGGATAGTCCAGGATGAGGTTCTTGAAGTTCTGGTCGTGGCTCATGGGTCGATCTTAACCGATCCATCGGCGCCGACGATTGGGACCACACCCCGACGCTAGAACCTGTTTGCCGACCCACGTGCTCCACAGGGTCATTGTCCGTTTGCGACCCATTTCTGCCCGCCGCGTGGGCACTACTCAGCGACTGCTTAGCCGCGTTTCCGGACTTACGCCCGCGCGATGCCGCCGCCCGAGGTCGGCCAGTGGTCCAGGGCACGGCGACTTCCGCTTTACGCTGATACTGTTGAGAAACTCGACTGTCCGAAACTTCGCCGAGCACAATGTGCACGTACGCGAAATCTGGACGAAAGCGAAGAGGATTCTGCCTTCAGTTTCGCATACGTGAACGCAATTCGATCAATGGGTGTACAGGCCGACGCTGCCGGCCATGGAGAGCTAAGCGGAGGCCGGTAGTCCGAGGCAGGGGCAGAGCCCGTACGGATTGTCGTAGTGGCGCAGGGGATGTTGTATCCCGGAGCCGGCGGAGAGAATCTGTAAGGCCATCCGACACCCCGTCCATTATATGTGCCGGCATGTTAGCGCCCGGCCTGACCGCAACCGCCCCGATGCTGCCGGCGGACACCCTGTCGGACCTCCCGGGGAGCTGGCAGGGATAGCTGGCCCCGATCCCCGAGGCCGACGTCAGCGGCGCCGAACGGCTGATGCAGGAGTCCGTCGCCGAAGCACGTCGGGATACGGCCGAGCTGTTGAGCGCACCCGAGCCGGGCGAAACCCGCGCCGCCTTGGAAAGGATCTCCGACACCCCCGGATTGGAGGCCGCGGCCATCTACTACCTGGGGCAGATCGCCAACCTGGAGCGGCAACACGAAGAGGCCATCGTTCACCTGAAGAAGGCCCTTCAGACCGATCCCAACGCCACCGGGGTCCACTATCCACTGGCCCAGGCCTACCGGGCGCTGGGGCAAAACGACCTGGCCCGCGAGCACCTGGGTCGATTCAAGCTCAAGATACCGAAAGCGAAAGACCCGCTCCTGGATCAGCTGCACGCGGCGACCAAACGCTCTCTTCCCGCCTTCCAGAAGGCCATTACAGCAACCCGCGAGGGGGAATACGCCACCGTGGTCGAGCGCTTTGCCGAGGGACTCGCCGTCGATCCGGACAATTTGCCTGCCCGCGTGAGCTACGCCCGCGCCCTGTACCTCGCCGGCCGCGCCGACGACGCCGGAGCAGCGCTGGAGCAGACGCTACAAGCGAAGCCGGATGAGCTGCTAGCGAATTTCCTGGTGGGGGTGCTGAAACAACAGCAGGGCGATGCGCAGCAAGCGGCGGACTATTTTCGCCGCACCCTGAGCATCGACCTCGGTTTTGTCGGTGCCCTCTTCTATCTCGCGAACCTCGACTTCCTCGAAGACCGTTACGCCTACGCAGCGGCGGGCTACGCCAAGGCCCTGGCGGCTGACCAGAAGATCTCCCCCGCCCGCTTGTTGGAGCTGATCGCCCGCCTGCGAGCCGGAGAGGCCGAAGCGGACATCGCCATGGCATCCTGGATGGCACCGCCGTCCGAGCGGGAAGCCATGAACCGGGAGTTCGCCAGCTACGCAAAGGGGGAGGTACCCGCACAGCCCTGGCCCGAGGGTGATCCCCTGCTCTCGCCTCCTCCCTTCGATCCCATGGCTCCCTTTCGGGACTATCTGGCGGCGGTTCCCTACTGAGTCCCGAAAAACGTGAGCCGCTTGGATGACCTGATGACCGGACTACTTCTTCTTCGGTGGGGCCATTACGCGCGCACTCTTTCCGCTGACGCTGCGCAGGTTGAACTCCTCGACGCAATGGCTGGCATACTCCTTGACCTCAGCACGCGAGCCGCGGTGAAAGCCAGTAATCAGAGAGCTTCCGCTTGACAGAACGTAGCGATACCAGTCATCTCCCTCCGTCCCGGCCGGCATCTTTGCTTTTTCCACCGAAGCGACCTCGTAGCGCAGACGAGTCGACTTTCTTGGTTGCTCGTCCTCTGCGATCCGGCGCGGTTCGTTGAGACCGCCGGGCTGCTCATGGGCCTCGCTCACGTGCAAGATCGATCCCTTGAAAGCCTTGCCGTTGAGTGCGCTGATCGCGGCCTGGGCCGAACGCCCCCTCATCGTCACATAGCAACAGCCATCCCCCCTACGATGCGGAGCACCGGGGATCAGCCGAACCGCCGAAACGGCTCCGTATTGCCCAAACAGCGATTGGATACCCTCTTCCGTCGCTTCTTCGGCGAGATTGCCAACGAGAATAGTTGTGTGCTCGGACTGATTCCTGGCGATGGCTGCATTCATTGGTGGTTCCTATTCTCGATCTCCCGGGAGCCTGTCCGGCTTGCGCGGTTCCGCAGCAGGACAGTCGTAAGTCGAACAGGGCCTAGTTCCTGCCGCAGGGAGCCTATTCATTGAGGACCTGCGTTGGAGCTTGCGTCATAGGCGAAGGCGAGCGAGTGTGGTGGGGCGCATCCCTGCGGCCCCCGAGACACACTCGAGCATTCCTCACCAGCTCAGAAACGGCGACCCCGCGACGGGCGATCGCTGCGCGGCTTGGCTTGGTTCACCTTCATGTTGCGGCCCTTCAACGGGGTCTCGTTCAGGGCCTTGATCGCCGCATCGGCCTCCGAATTGTTCAGCATCTCAACGAAGCCGAAACCCTTGGACTCGCCTGTAAACTTGTCGGTGATCAGATTGGCGCTCTCGACTTGGCCATAGGCACCGAAGGTCTCGCGCAGCTCGTCTTGGGTCACCCCGTAGGCTAAGTTGCCAACATAGATATTCATCAGTCTTGATTCTCTCGAAAGAAATGTGCATCGAAGAAAAAGGTCCGTCCGTCCGGCGGATGCACATGCCGGTCGAGGGAGTTGCGGTGCAGCCGGGGCCACCCCGCTAAATTGGAATTTCCTGATCGCAATCAGACGCCAGGACTGCGTTTGTTCCCACGCTTTTCGGGGCCGCGCCCACGATGGCGCGAGGCGGAGTCGCGAGAGACATGATCGCGGTTCCTCGATCGCGTCCGCGAATGATTCTTTCGCTGCTCTTGTCCCTGACGAGGCCGGCCTTCGGCGGCGCTCGATACCTCAGGTACCGAAGATCCGGTGCCGGTGTCCTCGAACCCAGCGACCACTTCGCTCTTTACGCGCCGTCCAAGCAGCTTTTCGATGCCGCTAAGCAGCCCGCGCTCATCGGCACTAACCAGCGAGATTGCAGTTCCGTCGGAGCCGGCACGACCGGTGCGGCCAATGCGGTGCACGTAATCCTCGGGCACGTTCGGCAGCTCAAAGTTCACCACATGGGGCAAACGATCGATGTCGAGCCCGCGGGCGGCGATGTCGGTGGCCACGAGCGTCTGCACGGCGCCGCGCTTAAAATCCGCCAGCGCTCGGGTGCGCGCCCCCTGACTCTTGTTTCCGTGGATCGCCGCCGCCGTAATTCCGTCACGCTCCAGCTGCTGCGCGAGACGGTTGGCGCCATGTTTCGTGCGGGTGAAGACTAATAACTGTTGCCAGTCGCGGGTCTGAACAAGGTGAGAGAGAAGCTCGCGCTTGCGCTCCTTGGCCACGGTGTAAACCAACTGCTCCACCGTCTCCGCGGCTGTATTGCGCCGAGCGACTTCGATACGTATGGGGTCGTGCAGAAGTCCTTTCGCGAGCCGCTCGATCTCGTGGGAGTAGGTGGCGGAGAACAGCAAGTTTTGGCGCCGCCGCGGCAGCAGCTTGATGACCCTGCGAATGTCGTGGATGAATCCCATGTCGAGCATACGATCGGCCTCGTCGAGGACCAGGAGCTCGATCCTGGAAAGGTCGACGTTGCGCTGACCGGCGTGATCAAGCAGACGCCCGGGCGTTGCGACAACGATGTCCACACCGCGGCGCAGCTGGGCCGTCTGCGGTCCGATGCCGACGCCGCCGAATATTTGCATCGAGCGCAGCGGCAAGTGCCGCCCATAGGTGCGAACGCTCTCGCCGACCTGCGCCGCAAGCTCCCGGGTCGGGGTCAGCACCAGGCAACGGGGCGAGCCCTGTTGGTCATTGGACTTGCTCAGCAACTGCAACATCGGAAGGGTAAAGGCGGCGGTCTTTCCGGTCCCGGTCTGAGCGCCGGCAAGGATGTCTCGGCACGACAGCACCGCAGGAATCGCCTGCAGCTGGATGGGTGTAGGCCTGGTGTAGCCCTGGGCTGCAACAGCGCGCAGTAAGTCGGCCGAAAGGCCGAGCGTAGAAAAAGGCATGAATACTCCTGGGTCGGCCTACCCAGGGTTTTGCTGGGCCAGTCTAGGCGGGGGGAGGTAAATCGTTCAGGGTTAGCCTTGGGGAAGGAAAGTCAACCGAGAGACGGGGATGCGCCGACCGGATGGCGCTGAATAGCGTGCACCATACGTGAAAAACGCCCGGAAGCAAAGCAGAGAACAATTCCACCGGCGAATTCACCGAGCAAACACCCTGTCCGACCGGCCCGAGCTTCATCATCGCGGTGGCGTAGCGAACGCCGGATTGGGGAGCCTGGCGAAAACCGGCGCAAGAGGCGCCGATATCGCCGGCCAAGGGATCCGATCACCGAACCCCTCCGCCTTCGAGGGCGCGAATCCGCTCTCTAAGGGCGTCGATCTCGGGCTGTCCTCCTAACGAGCCAGGCGGTGAGCCGTAGCCAGCCGGACCTCCGTATCCGCCCGGGCCGCCATAGCCGTAACCGGGACCTCCGTATCCGCCCGGGCCGCCATAGCCATAACCGGGAACACCGTATCCTCCAGGACCGCCGTAGCCGTAGGCGGGCCCTCCGTATCCTCCGGGGCCGCCGTAGCCGTAACCAGGACCGCCATACCCGCCGGGGCCGCCGTAGCCGTAGCCGGGTCCACCCCCAGGACCGTCGTCGTAGTAGTCGTCCCGGTCTCCGCCGCCTCCCATCCACTTGGACGGATTCATCATGTTGCCCATGTCAAAGGCGAAGCCGGTCCCCGTACCACAGGCCATCGCGCCCCCCAGGGCCAGCGTGAGTGCTCTTCGTAGAGCGATTCCATTCTTCATGTGCTTACCTCAGTTCGTATTCCGTCTTCTCGGTCAAGTACGATGGTGCCGTGTAGTTTCCGACGTTGTGCGGCGCAACGCGAGGGAATCCGGAGGTGGACGAGGCGACCCGTCGGACCGCTGCCGACATCTCAGGGGCTTGGGATCAATCTATCCAGCGATCGACGAGCGCTCTATTCCAGAAGCATTGCCGTACTTGGGGCCTTCGCTCGCCCGGCGTGATTCTGACGTGTCTCTTTCGGCGCTCAGTATACGCGCAGGCCGAATCCTTGCCGGTATTTTTTTTCGGTACTGAATCTCGGCAGACGTCTTCTCAGTACTGGCCGATTTCTCAGTTTCCGGCCGGGATCCGGGTGACCCCTGACTCGATTGACGAAGTAGGCACTCGGCCTTACGTCGTTGTGACATCCACGGAGATAAGGAGTCACTGCTACCGAGGAAGCCACCGGCGCGAGGGGGCGACGTCAAGAAAGACAGAGGGCCGGAAATCCGGCCGTTGTGCGCTAAAGCCGGGGCCTCAGCCCCTCTGTTTCTTTCGAACGACTTACTTGTCGGCTCCCGAGGCAGCCGGTGCAACGGCAGCCGGTGCCGCATAGGGATAAGCGCCGTACATCGGGTAACCGTAGCCACCCCAAGGACCACCCCAACCGCCGTAAGGATAGCCGTAGCCCCAAGGACGGCCCCAACCACCGTGGTAGGGGTAGCCGCCCCAACCGCCGTAGTAGGGATAGCCGCCGTACCAGGGACCGCCATACCATGGGCCGCCCCAATAGTTGCCGCCGCCCCAGGAGCCCCAGAAGGCGTTCGCGGGCAGGGTCGCCAGAGCGCTCGCGCCGGCGAGTGCGATGCCCGCGGTAGTCAGTAGGATTTTCTTCATCATGTTCCTCCTCATCTTCAAAGAGAAATATTCTTAAGGGATTGAAATCCCGAGATAATTATAGGACGCTTATATTCCTGCGTCAGCACATACTTACAGAGAATACATACCCTTCGTACTGCGCCTTATCGTTTCCGCTGGGCCGCAAGCGCTCCCTTGTCGGACTGAAAGTCTAACCCACGAAACGAAAAACCGATCTGACGTTTGTAGAATCCAGCAGGGCGTACAAGGGCAACAGCGAACGGCTCGCGAAAACCCGCTCGGGCACTCGGCGCTCAGCCGCCGAGATTGGTTCCGACGCTGCGTGCGGTCTCGATCCAGGGGTGATCCAGGGGTATGAGCTTGCGCCTTCCCGCAACCTCCTCCAAGGGGATGGCCCGCACCCCCTCGCCACGGGCCGCGACCATGACGCCGAACCGGTCTTGGCGGATGAAATCGGCGCAGCCGCTACCAAGGCGGGTGGCCAGGAGCCTGTCCGCCGCCGAAGGTGTGCCACCCCGCTGGAGATGGCCGAGGATGGTGACCCGCGACTCCAGACCCGTCAGTGCTTCCAGCTGGTTCGCCAGGTTCAGTGTGTGGTTGCCGCGCAGGCCTTCGATCTCCTTGAGCCGCGCTTTGGCGCGCTTTTTCTGCCCCTTGCCGTCGGCCCGCTCCCTGACCTCCTCGGCCTTGCGTGTGGTCTTCGCCTCATCGACCGACATAGCGCCCTCGGCGACGGCAACGATGCTGAAGCTGCGCCCGGAGCGAACGCGCTGGCGGATGGCTTGGGCCACCTGCTCTACGTCGTACGGAATCTCGGGGATCAAGATCACGTCCGCCCCGCCGGCGATGCCCGCGCCCAGGGCCAGCCAACCGACCCGGTGACCCATGATCTCGACCACTATGATGCGATGATGGCTGTGGGCGGTGCTGTGCAGGCGGTCGATGGCCTCGGTGGCGATCCCGAGCGCGGTGTCGAAGCCGAAGGTGACGTCGGTGCCGAACACGTCGTTGTCGATGGTCTTGGGCAGGGTGATGA
This sequence comes from uncultured Gammaproteobacteria bacterium, assembly GCA_963802975.1. Lineage (GTDB taxonomy): Bacteria > Pseudomonadota > Gammaproteobacteria > Chromatiales > Chromatiaceae > Thiosymbion. The sequence goes on along the minus strand of CAWDLA010000003.1, from coordinate 89,318 downwards.
CCTTGAGCCCCTTGTCCCGGAGCCGCAGGGCGTTCTTCTGGGTCCCGCCGCCGCCGAGGCACACCAGCGCGTCGAGATGATTGGCCTGATAATTCTCCACGATGGCGTCGGTCATATCCTGCTCCTTGCCGCCGACCAGCATCCGGTGGGGCTTCTCCCGACTGGTGCCGAGGATGGTGCCGCCGACGGTGAGGATGCCTGCCAGGGAGCTGGTGTCCAGCCGGATCGATCGATTCTCCGCCAGCCCCCGGAAGCCGTCACGGAAGCCGATCACTTCCATGCCATGTTTGCCGATGGCCGCCTTGCCGACGCCGCGGATGGCGGCGTTCAACCCCGGGCTGTCGCCGCCGGAGGTCAGGATTCCGATGTACTGGGTCATGTTGAGTCGTCCGTTCAAAAATTTCGCGGTATTGTGCCAGGGGCGGGTTTCGGGTGCGAGACCGCGCGGGACAGACCCATGCTATGATCGCCGTCGAGCGTCCTAAACCGGGGAACAGAACCGTGATCGGCATCCAGCGTATCCTCCTGACCCTGATCACCCTCGCAGCCACACCGTTTCCGGTCCTCGCCGGCGGCGCCTATGCCGTCTACGAGAGCGAGAGCGATTTCGAGACCGTGATGGAAGGTGCGACCATGGCGATCCAGGAGCGCGGCATGTACATCAACAATGTCATGCACATGGACGAGATGCTGGAGCGCACCGGCAAAGATCTTGGCATGGGCGAGAAGATCTACGAGAAGGCCCATTCCATCGAGTTTTGCAGTGCCGTGCTCTCCCGAAAGATGACCACCGAGGACCCCACCCGCATCGTCAACTGCCCCTTCATTCTTTCGATCTACGTCCTGCCGGGAGAGCCTGACAAGACGTACGTCGCCCACCGCACCGTTTCGGAGCAGGAGGTGCAGTCCAGCGAGATCATGGCCGAGATCTCACAAATGCTGAAGGGCGTGGCGGAGGGGGCGGTCTCCTGGTGACGGCAGAGTAGCGCACCGTGGCGCATGGCAGCTTACGATGTCTTCCACGCTAGACGCCGACCAGCTCGAAGACCTGCTCGAGGACATCCTTTGGGCGGAGACCTCGTCCAAGCGGTCCTCGGCGGAGTCCCTGGCGCGGCTTTCAAGGCCGCAACAGGAATTTGCGCTTCACTGGGTCCGGGCCTTGGAGAAAGACAACACTGCCTGCGCTTTCCGGTTTCTGACCCACGCCTACCGCGCCCTGAGCGAGGCCAAGCGCAGCGGCATCCACCCCTTCTGCATCACCATCGACAAGGAAGGCCAGGACTGCCTTCCCCACATGTACGGGGCCGTGAACCATACAATCGTGGACGCGGTGGAGAGGCTGCCCTACAAGGTCTCGGAAATCTATCGGCGGTTGACGGTCTGAAATGCCGCGCGCCTATCACCACGAGAGAAGATTCCGCCATGTTGCTTCTGAAACGGCATGCAGCCGCACTCGTCATCACTTCGATCCTGACCGCCGGCGGAATTCGAGCTTGATGGACAACCTCTGCCCCTGGTCCAAGCCCCAACGCACCTGGTCTTCGCCGCGCGGCTACCAGCGGCAGATGGAGCCGCTAGACCGGAGGGAGCGTCACGACCCCTTTATGAGCCGGCCGCCGTTTGCCCCCCAAGCCCTGCGCGCCGGCAGGCGCAGCGGCATCCGAGAATACGGCTATCCGTGCGAGTCGACGCCACAGCCCTGGTTCTCGCCGGGACACTCCGGTGCATGGAAACTGTCCGGGCTCGAATCCTGCTGAAGTTGCATTAGGACGGGGCGCTCTTCCCCGCTCGTGTACAGGAAGCCGCGTTTGCAGCGGACCTCCAGATAGTTGCCATCAGCGCTTGGAATTTTACTCGCCGAGCTGTCCTGCCTGCACCAAGTGATCAACAACCCCTACGACGAGGGAATCGACGAGGGTTGAGCTGCGCTACGGGGCGGCTCCCGCCCCGGAAAGCTGCAGCAACGCAATTCCTCATCGGCCGACGCGCGGGGCCCTTTATCCGCAAGAGAACAGTTAGCCTTCAGCGCTCTAGCCAATCGCTAACGGCTCAATAGCTGGTCGCTTTTCCTTGGGTTCTTGGTTTAAAGGAGCACCCTGACGAGTGCCCCTCCAAGAAGGCTTTGATCCAACGCGAGCGACCCGCCGTAGGCCTTCTCGACCATATCTCTTACCAACGCCAATCCGATTCCCTGGCCGGGAACCAGCTCATCTGCACGCCCGCCTCGCTCCAAAACTCTCCGTCGATGATGCTCGGGAATTCCAGGACCATCATCCTCGATTTCCATCAACAAGCCCCCCCGCTCCGCTCCCGCCGCTTCTCGGATTCGGACATGGACGCGTACCTTTGCGCGGGCCCATTTGAAGGCGTTGTCGAGCAGATTTCCCAGGATCTCGGTCAGGTCACCCGGGTCTCCGACGAAAACTGCTCTCGGCTCGATCACAAGATCCAGGGCGACGGATTTTGCGGCGTATACCTTGGACAGTGACGCGCCGATGCGTTGCAGGACTTCCCCTGGATCAACTGACTTGGACAACGCGGTTCGGCCGGCGGCAGCACCGCGCTGCAAGTGGTAGGCAATCGCCTGATCCATGCGCTCGACCTGCTCGGTCACTGCGGAACGCTGTTCATCGGGCATCCGATCATCGGCCTCGGACCGCAGCACGGCCAGGGGCGTCTTGAGACTGTGGGCGAGATCCGCAAGCGCGTCGCGGTAACGCTGCAGGCGGGCGCTTCCGCTGGCCAGCAGGGCGTTGAGATTGCGCGTGACCGCGAGAAGCTCGCGCGGATATCGATCTCCGAGGCTGGCGCGTTGCCCCCCCTCGATGTCACGAATCTCCCCGGCCAGACGGCGCAGCGGGGCCAGCCCCCAGTGAAGCGCCACCGCCTGGAAGGCGAGGAGAACCAAGGCGGCTGCACCCAGCCAGCTCCATAGCGCGCGGCGAAACCTTCCAACTCGCAGGTCCGCATTGGCGCGGGTCTCTGCCACTCGAAATTCCAGGGCGCGCTCGCCGCCGCCGGCGATTTCCCAGGTTACGGGATAGGTCAGGGCGTACACATCGCCGTCGGCAACCTGCTCGAACGCGGGCGTGTCGCCCACGGTTAGGATTGGATAGCGGATGTCGCGGTCGACGCTTGACAGAGATCGCCAGAGCGCGCGCCCCCCGGAATGGGCTATCTCGGCGTACAAGCCGGAGGCAGGGAAAGACAGCCGTGGCTCCGGCAGGACGTCCGGCATCAAGAGCTGGGCCGACTCGTCGAAGTCCGCGGCCTCCAGCAGCAGGTAAACCTGAATTTGCAGTTTCTCGCGAACCGCTTCCTCGACACTGATGCGAAACGCCCTGTCGAGCACCGTTCCGGTCAGGCCGAGAAACCCGGTGAGAACGCAGGCGGCGACCAGTGCCAGGCGCCCGCTCAGCGAGAGAGACGTCAAGGCTTCAACCCGGCCGCGCAGGGAGTGCGCCCGCGAAAGCATATCCGTGCACACCCTTGTCGCGAGAGCGCAACCAGATCTCGCGCCAGGACGCCAAGACGCAAAGGGATTCCTTGGCGTACTTTTCGACCGGGTGCGCGTTTTTTCCCTCGGCTTCCCGGAGATCCGGGAGCCTGTCTGACTTGCGCGCTCTAAGCGAGGGAGCGCTGGGCCGAGGCGGATTTTTCACCCGCTTGAGGCGAACAGTGGACCTATCTAACGAAATCTGACGAAAAATCCGACTGGCGTCCGCGGTTCCGCAGTAGAAGAGCCTTGAGTCAGACAGACTCCTACCCATCGCGGGACGAATCTCTCGGCAGCCGGTAACCTCGGCCGCGCAAGGTCTCTATGGGGTTGTGCCTGCGCTGCGGATCCAGCTTGCGGCGCAGCCGGGTTATGAGCACTTCCAGGACGTTGCTGTCACGGTCCGCATCTTCGGCATAGAGATGCTCGGCCAGCTCGGTTTTGGAGACGACCGAGCCGGCGTGGAGCATCAGATATTCGAGCAGCTTGTACTCGAACGCGGTCAAATCCGCGGGCTCGCCGCCAACCATCACACGCTGCGCGGCCATGTCAAGCTCGATCCCCCCCGATGAAAGCACCGACCGTGTCCAACCGGCGGCACGCCGAACCAAGGCGCGCAGGCGCGCGACCACCTCTTCCATTTGGAAGGGCTTGACCAGGTAGTCGTCCGCCCCCGCCTCCAGGCCGGCGACCTTCTCCTGCCAGCTCCCGCGCGCCGTCAGGATCAACACCGGGAACTTCAAGGCTCGGGCGCGCCATTCCTGCAGGACTTCAATGCCGGACATGCCGGGCAGCCCCAGATCCAGCACGACCACGTCGACCGGATACTCGCACCCCATGAACAGGGCTTCGGGACCATCTGCGGTAGCGTCCACGGCGAAACCCTCGCCAAGCAGGGCCGCCGCGATTCGATCGCGCAGCTGCGCCTCGTCCTCTACGACCAGCACCCTCATGCAGGGTCCTCGGTCTGCGGTACTCTGGTCACTTGAGGACTGCTCCAGTACGCGCGTCGACGCCGACCTTCCTCACCCGCTTCCCGTCGAGCAGCATCTTGACGCTGTACCTTGGCCGATTACCGCCACCGAGCTGGATGTTGAGAACGCGCCCGCCGGTCGCCGAACGTGCAATTGCCGCCGCCTGGTCACGGGAGATGAGAGCCCCCTGTCCCGCCGACTGCGAGCCCTTGCGGGCCTTCTTACCAGACCCGGCCTCCGCTATGAACGGCATCCCCTGAACCAGGGATATCGAAAGGAATACAAATAGGACCAACCTGACCAATCTTCGCAATGCTCTCTCCCACAGGTGCACGATGCCTGCTCGCCTCCGCAGTCTGGAATCTTCCGCCCACGCAAGCGGGAGCGGAACACTCGGGATTCATTCTGGTGTCGTCACGGGGATATTATCCACCCGGAGCGATGAACGGATGCTGAACCATAGTGCAACAGATGTAGCGAAAGGAAGCAGGATGATAAGTCTAACTTGGCTTACCCGCTCTCGAAAGCGAAGTGGTTCAATTAGGATTGTCCTATCATTGCGCGGATGAATGCTGGATCGTTTTTTGATCGACTCGACCGCGGCGCGATCTCCAACCGTCTCAGGTCCGCGCGGATCCAGCGCACGGCCTCGCGCGAGATGCGGGATCTTGCCTCGGGGAAGCCCAGGCCGGCGGCGGTGCTGCTTCCCATGTTTCGTCACCTCGACGCCTGGCATCTGTTATTCATCCGCCGCACCGAGTTCGAGGGGGACCATCACAGCGGTCAGGTCGCATTTCCGGGCGGCCGGCACGAGCAGGGAGACGCGAGCTCCGCCGCAACCGCACTTCGCGAGGCCCGGGAGGAGATCGGGCTCGATCCGGATCAGGTCTCACTGCTCGGGGAGATGCGCCCGATGCACACCGTGAGCAATTTTCTGGTCACCCCGGTCGTGGGTGAGATCCCCTGGCCCTTGAACTTCACGCCGGACCCCGTTGAGGTGGCCCGCGTGTTCACCATTCCCCTGACCTGGCTTGGCAATCCCGATCACCGGCGCGTTCGTACCTGGCCATCCGCCGATCACCCCCAGGCCAGGGATGTGGTCTTCTACGACGAGTTTGACCAGGAGTTGTTGTGGGGAGTGAGCGCGCGGATCACGGTGGATTTCATCGCCTACCTGACCGAGCGCTAGCCTCAGCCGACGGGTCTGCGGAACACGAAAGTCCTTCGGTCCCGTATCCCGCGCACCGATGCAGCGAGCCAAGCCGAACGAAGAAAGCTCGCGCCGAGACGCAAAGCCCGCCAAGACATTCCTTTGCGTCTTGGCGCGAGATCGAGAGATAGAGAGAGATTTATTACCCCGCAGTGATGCGGCAACTATAATCGCGCCTTTTGCCGGAGTGGAACCACTTGGCCTCCCTCGCCAAATCCATCGCCACGGTCGGTAGCAATACCTTCCTCTCACGCGTCATGGGCTTCGTCCGCGACCTGGTGGTCGCCCGGGTGTTCGGCGCCGATGCCGGCACGGACGCCTTTTTCGTCGCCTTCAAGATCCCCAACTTCATGCGCCGGCTGTTCGCCGAAGGCGCCTTTTCCATGGCCTTCGTTCCGGTGCTGAACGAGTACAAGACCAAGCACAGCTTTCCGGAGCTCAAGAGTTTCGTCGACGACGTGAGCGGCACCCTGGGAGCGGTGCTGCTCTTTGTTACCATCCTCGGCGTGCTGGGGGCGCCCGTACTGATCCTGATCTTTGCTCCCGGTTTCGTAGGGGAAACCGACAAGCAGCAGATGGCCACCGAGATGCTGCGCCTGACCTTTCCCTACCTGATGTTCATCTCGCTGACGGCGTTCGCGGGAGGCATCCTCAACACCTACGACCGGTTCGGGGTCCCCGCGTTTACGCCGGTACTGCTCAACGTTTCACTGATCGCCTGCGCGCTGCTGCTGGCTCCGGAGATGGAGCAACCCGTCTTCGCTCTGGCCTGGGGCGTCTTGATCGCGGGCATCGCACAGCTCGTCTTCCAGGTGCCCTTTCTATGGCAGATCGGTCTGCTGCCGCGACCCCGGGTCAAGTTCAGGGACGAAGGCGTGCGGCGCATCATCAAGCTCATGGTACCGGCCCTGTTCGGGGTCTCGGTGACCCAGATCGGGCTGCTCCTGAACACCCTGCTGGCATCCTTCCTGGTAACCGGCAGTATCACCTGGCTCTACTACGGCGACCGACTCATGGAGTTTCCCCTGGGTATCCTCGGAGTCGCCCTGGGAACGGTCATTCTGCCGAAGCTGTCCCGCAAGCACGCGGAGCAATCATCCGAAGAGTTCTCCCGCACCCTGGATTGGGCGTTGCGCTGGGTCCTGCTGCTCGGGATGCCGTCCGCCGTCGGGTTGCTGGTCCTGGCCGGACCCATGATGGCGGCCCTGTTCTACTCCGGCGAGTTCACCGGCGAGGACGTCGCCATGGCGACCCGCGCGCTCATGGCCTACGCACTGGGATTGACCGCCTTCATGGGCATCAAGGTGCTCGCGCCCGGCTTTTACGCGCGCCAGGACATGAAGACCCCTGTGAAGATCGCCGTGGTCGCAATGGCGGCCAACGTCGGGTTCAGTCTCATCCTGATGTTTCCCCTGGGGCACACGGGCCTGGCGCTGGCGACGACCATTTCCGCGGGCGTGAACGCAGGACTGCTGTTACGCGGTCTGCTGCGCGAGGGCATCTACCGCCCGGTGACCGGCTGGACTGCGCTCATGGCACGCAGCTTCGGCGCCTGCCTGGTCATGGGGCTGCTGCTCTGGTGGGGATGCGGGGAGACGGCGCAATGGCTCGAAATGCGCACTTGGGACCGCGTCCTGCAGCTGTTGGGCTGGATACTGGCCGGTGGAGCCGCCTATGCCTCGGCCCTGCTCGCTTTCGGTATTCGGCCGAGGCATTTTCTTGCTCGCTAGCACTCGCCGCTTATAATCGCGCGGTCGCGGGTCAGCTTTGGCCGGACTCGAACGAGCGCGGATCTGGCTTCAGCACGACGGGATCGAGGATGCTCGACTGAAGTCCGACCTACCGCCAGACCTGCGATGGAGCGTTTTGCGTCAAGAAGGAACCAACTGCACACCGAACGCCACAGTTCTTGAAGCTCAAATAACCATCCCTGAACCTCTCAAACATGGGGCGAGGGGACAAGGCGCCTCGGGCGCAAACGCGCAGGATTTAATCGCTCCTTATGAGGGTCATCCGCGGACTGCACAACCTCAAGCCCCGGCATCGGGGCTGCGTCGCCACCATCGGCAACTTCGATGGAGTGCACCTGGGTCATCGGGCTGTATTCCATCGCCTGCTGACCATGGGCCGCGAGCTCGATCTGCCGGCGACCGTAATCACCTTCGAGCCTCAGGCCATGGAGTACTTCGCCCCGGACGCGGCGCCGGCAAGGCTCACCCGGCTGCGCGAGAAGCTTGCGGCCCTGAAAGAAAGCAGGATACGAGCAGGTGATGCTGCTGGAGTTCGGCCCCAAGCTTGCGGGCATGGGGGCGCGCGAGTTCGTGCAAGAGCTGCTGGTGGATGGGCTGGGTGCCCGGCACCTTCTGGTGGGGGATGATTTCCGCTTCGGCCGCGGCCGGGAAGGAGATTTTCGTCTCTTGGAGAAGATGGGCCGGGAGAATGGCTTCGCCGTCGAGGACCTGCATACCATCACCCACGCTGACGAGCGTGTGAGCAGCACCCGCATCCGCGAGGCGCTGGCGCGGGGGGATTTCGAGCTCGCCCGGCACTTGCTGGGCAGGCCCTACCGCATCTGCGGGCGCGTCGGTCACGGCGACAAGCGCGGACGCAGCATCGGCTACCCGACGGCGAACCTGAACCTGCACCGGCGCGTGAGCCCTCTGCGCGGCGTTTACGCCGTCAGGGTCAATGGTGTTGCGGAGCGGCCCTGGCCCGGTGTGGCGAACATAGGGAACCGGCCTACGGTGGACGGAGGCACCAGATACCTGCTGGAGGTGCACCTGTTCGACTTTCAAGGCGACCTCTACGGGCACCACGCCGAGGTAGAGTTCAAGCTCAAGCTGCGGGACGAGAAGAGGTTCGACTCGTTCGAGGAGCTGAAGACGCAGATCGATCGGGATGCGGTGGCAGCTAGGGAGTATCTGCGGAAGGAGACAGGGCATAGGGCGTAGGGCCGAGGGTCGCTCACCTCGAGTGTCCCTCACTTCTTCGAATCGCCGATGCCGAACAGCTGCGTTTTTCATACAGACGGGCGGAAACAAAGTGTTTTCTGTAGGATGGGCTGAGCGACGTGAAGCCCATTGAATCCTTGGCTGGTCCGCACAGCAGACCCTGCAGGTCACCGGCTTCCCGGAGGTTTTGAGTCGAACAATATCGCGAACGATGCGGTTCGCGCAGCTCACCGCATCCTACGAATGACGTATCGACGTACAGATTGAGACAGTGCCGTGGCCGACTACAAAAACACCCTGAACCTCCCCAAGACCGCCTTCCCCATGAAGGCCAATCTCGCCAATCGCGAGCCCAACATGCTCAAGCGCTGGGAGGAAATGGACCTCTACGGCCAGATCCGCAGCGCAATGGCGGGGACGGGAGAAGTTCATCCTGCACGACGGCCCGCCCTACGCCAACGGGGAGATCCACATCGGCCATGCGGTCAACAAGGTCCTGAAGGACATCATCGTCAAGTCCCGAACCCTGGACGGCATGGACGCGCCCTATGTCCCCGGCTGGGACTGCCACGGCCTGCCCATCGAGCTGCAGGTGGAGAAGAAGAAGGGCAAGCCCGGCGCCAAGATCAGCCCGGCTCAGTTCCGCCAAGCCTGCCGCGAATATGCGGGACGGCAGGTGGACGGCCAGCGAAAGGACTTCAAGCGTTTGGGAGTGCTGGGCGACTGGGATAACCCCTACCTCACCATGGACTTCCGCTTCGAGGCCAACATCATTCGCGCTCTGGGCCGCATCATCGCCAACGGCCACGTGCACAAGGGCTACAAGCCGGTGCACTGGTGCATCGACTGCGGCTCGGCCCTGGCAGAGGCGGAGGTGGAATACGCGGACAAGGAATCCATCTCCATCGACGTACGCTTCCGGGTGCTGAACGAGGAATCCGTCCTCACGCGCTGCCACTCGGTGCCGGACGGCCATGGGGACGGCCCGATGTCCGTGGTGATCTGGACCACCACCCCCTGGACCCTGCCCGCCAACCAGGCGGTCGCCCTCAATCCGGAGTTGGAGTACGTGGTGGTGCAGACCGACGGCGTCCACGGCCGCGAGCGCCTGATCGTCGCCGAGGGACTGCTGCGGGACACCATGGACCGCTACGGCATCGAGCACTATCACGTGATCTGCTACGGGCGCGGGGACGCCTTCGAGGGCGTCAAGCTGCAGCACCCCTTCTACGACCGCGAGGTGCCGGTGATCCTGGGCGAGCACGTACCCTGGACGCGGGCACCGGCGCCGTTCACACGGCCCCCGGGCACGGCCTGGAGGACTATGTGGTCGGCCTGCGCTACGACCTGCCGGTGGACAACCCGGTCGGGGGCAACGGCCGCTTCCTGCCCGGCACCCCCATCTTCGCCGGCGAGCACGTCTTCACCGCCAACGAGAAGGTGGTCGACACCCTCAAGGCCAAAGGCGCCCTGCTGCGTGAATCCCGCTTCAGCCACAGCTATCCCCACTGCTGGCGCCACAAGTCCCCCATCATCTTCCGCGCCACGCCCCAGTGGTTCATCGGCATGGAGAAGCAGGGGCTGCGCGAGGCCGCCCTGCGCGATATCGCCAAGGTGCACTGGATGCCCGACTGGGGCGAGTCCCGCATCGATGGCATGGTGCGCAACCGCCCGGACTGGTGTATCTCGCGCCAGCGGACCTGGGGCGTGCCCATTCCCCTGCTGGTCCACAAGGAGACGGGCGAGCTGCACCCCGATACCCCGGCCCTCATCGAGCAGGTGGCCGGGCGGGTGGAGCAAAAGGGCGTCGACGCCTGGTTCGATCTCCTTCCCAAGGATCTGCTGGGCGAGGCGGAAGGCGAGCGCTACGAGAAGGTCCATGACACCCTGGACGTCTGGTTCGACTCCGGCGTGACCCACGCCTGCGTGCTGGAGCACCGCGAAGGACTGCGCTCTCCCGCGGATCTGTACCTGGAGGGCTCCGACCAGCACCGCGGCTGGTTCCAGTCCTCCCTGCTCACCTCGGTGGCCATGAACGACCGGGCGCCCTACGCCCAGGTGCTGACCCACGGCTTCACGGTGGACGCCAAGGGCGAGAAGATGTCCAAGTCCAAGGGCAACGTGGTGCGGCCCCAGGACGTGATGAAGACCCTGGGCGCGGACATCATCCGCCTGTGGGTGGCGGCCACCGACTACCGGGCCGAGATGAGCGTCTCCGACGAGATCCTCAAGCGCACCGCCGACGCCTACCGGCGCATCCGCAACACGGCCCGCTTCCTGCTGTCCAACCTCAACGGCTTCGATCCCGGCGGAGAACCTGGTCGCCCCGGCGGACATGATCGAGCTCGACCGCTGGGCGGTGGACCGGGCGCTCCAGCTCCAGCAGGAGATCGTCCAGGCCTACCGGGACTATCAGTTCCACCTCATCTACCAGAAGATCCACAACTTCTGCGTAGTGGACATGGGCGGTTTCTACCTGGACGTCATCAAGGACCGTCAGTACACCACCCAGACCGACGGCCTGCCGCGGCGCTCCTGCCAGACCGCCATGTACCACATCGCCGAGGCCATGAGCCGCTGGCTGGCGCCCATCCTGAGCTTCACCGCCGACGAGATCTGGCAGCACCTGCCGGGCGAGCGCGCGGACTCGGTCTTCCTGGAGACCTGGTACCAGGGCCTGTTCGCCCTGGACCCGGACGACCCCTTCGACCGGGAGCTCTGGGACGACGTGCTGGACGTGCGAATCAACGTCTCCAAGCACCTGGAGGAGGCGCGCAAGCGCGGCGACATCGGCTCGTCCCTGGATGCGGAGCTGGACCTCTACTGCGAGCCCGAGCTGGCCGCTGAGCTCGAGAAGCTGGAGGACGAGCTGCGTTTTGCCCTCATCACCTCCTACGCCCGCGTTCACTCCGCCGACCGACAAGCCGGCGGATGCGCAGGATACGGAACTGGACGGCCTGTCCGTTCGAGTGGCGCCCTCCGTCGCACGCCAAGTGCGCGCGCTGCTGGCACCACCGCGAAGACGTGGGCGAGGATGCGGAGCACCCCGAGCTGTGCGGGCGCTGCGTGGAGAACGTCACGGGTGCAGGCGAGACGCGGCGGTTCGCTTAAGGCGGTTTCTGTCAAATCGCCTAAAGAAACTACCAATCACGCAAATTTCGCGAATGCGGAAAATGTTCCCGCATAGATCTCAAGTCCCTCATCCATGAAACTGATCACAAATCCCGCCATGGCCCGCTGGCTCTGGCTCTCCCTGCTGGTGGTGGTGCTGGACCAGGCGTCCAAGTGGGTGGCGGTCGCGGGGCTCGAGCCCTTTCGGCCCGTGCCCATTGCACCATTGCTCAACCTCACGCTGATGTACAACGAGGGGGCGGCCTTCAGCTTCCTGGCCGGAGCGGGTGGGTGGCAACGCTGGTTTTTCGCCGGCTTCGCCCTCGTGATGACCGTGGTGCTGGTGGTCTGGCTGCTTGCGGCTCAAGCCCGCACGAACGGGTGACGGCTCTGGCACTGTCCCTGGTGGCCGGCGGCGCAGTGGGAAATCTGATCGACCGGGTGCTCACCGGCCGGGTGGTGGACTTCATCGACGTCTACGTGGGCGACTGGCACTGGCCGGCGTTCAACGTTGCCGACAGCGCCATCACCGTGGGGGTGGTGCTCCTATTGCTCAGCAGTGTCAGAGCGGAGCCGGAAGAGGAAAACCGCGCTTCCTGAGCCCCTCGTGACCGAATGATGGGCAAACGAGAAAACAGCACAAAGAACGCCTCGGGTCTGGAATCGACCCACCGCAGGCGATCCGGTCTCCCGGGAAAGCCTATTTGGCCTTTGCCACACCTGACCCTACGGACGACTTTGCTGAAACCGGCGTTTTGAATCCTCTGCTGATCACGGGCAGTCTTGACGTGGGGACGGCAAAAGAGTCCCAACTCCGGACAGTCGGCCACGGGGCGCCAACTGGCAGTTGTCGCTTAAGAGAAGACTTCGCTCCCGCTCGGTTCGAGATGGGTTGTCCGATTCATCCGTTGGCGGAACTCGGACAGCTCACAATACATCCGGAATCGGGCCCGGCTCTGGTTGCCCATGGGTCGATGTTCCGGCAGGCAGTGCCAGGGATTCATCTTCAACCGCTTAGCGAACTCGAACTGCGCCTCGGAATCGAACTTCTGCTTCGGGATATGGACAGTGGCGACTGGGATGAATGGCGAGAGTCGTTCCGGCCAGCGGACGGACGCGTTCTCGATCGGCATTCTGTGCGGATCGGTCTGCAGCTGGATCATCAAGTCGAACTCCACGTCCTCTTCATCCAGTGTCCGGACCATATTCTCGCGCAGGTAATTGAACGGAATCCTGCCAAAAGGCGCACCCTTGATCTTCGTGTAGACCTTCGTCTTCGGTACGAACGAGTACATCATGGCCTGACCTTCACCCAACAGATAAGGGACACAACTCCAATGGCGTTGGCCCAATGGGTTGTACTGGGTCTCGTTCCAGAGGCTCTGCATAAAAAAGTCCAGCAGATGGGTATCCCTGGGATTTAAAAAGTAATAGAGCGGCATGTCGATTAGGCTCCAGTACTGGAGCTTGGCGTTTTCCCGGGTATTCGGTGTCACGAAGGTCGGCGTGCAGATGCTGATCAGATCCTGCGTGAACTTTTCTTCGTCCATCAGCTTTTCGCCGGGCACGCCCATGAGCTTGACCGCCATGCTCGTAAAGCCGACATCGCGAATGTCTGAAGGGACGTCCGGGCCCGGACCGGAGAAGCGAACGTAGGCCTTGTAGGTGTGGTTATCGGCAAATATGCCTTTACGACAGTGCTCGGGAAGATCATCACGGATGGTTACAGTGGCGCGCAGGATGCCGTGTGTTTTGGTGTTGCCGCCGCGTTCGTAGCCTCCCGGTTTGAAGTGTCCGCGCATCTGATCGGCCATCAGGTCTATGATCTTGTCCAGGCTTTCTTTCTCATCGGCGGTCACTTTCTCTTCGGCCAATCCCAGTCCTTCGTTCTTGCGTTGCAGATTGAGAAAGAACTGAATGACTCGCGCGGTCGGTTCGCGCAGCAGCCAGTTCAGCTGACGACGGAAAAGGGGTTCCAGCCTGCGCTCGACGTGCAGCAGTTCGATCAGAACATCGTGGATGAACTTCAGTATCCGGGTTTTTGCGGAGCGCGGGTTCATGATGGCCCGCCGTCGGGATTGGCGGCCAGGTTGGCCAGGTATTTCAGTGCGCGCAGGCCCGGCATGAAGAAATACCCACCGCCCTTGACGGTAATGAATTGTGGCAGGGCGCAGGTTGTGCGTGTCGGACCGGCCTCGTCAGGCTGCCTGAAGCGATCGGTTGGAGCCTGATTCAGCAAGGCGGTACCTGTCCCGAGGAGGGGATCCCGTTCATCTTGCAGGCCACCAAACTTGCTGCTGATGATCCAGGCGTTCTGTATGAATTCGAACTGGCGGGAGATATTGCCGACCAGGCAGATGAACTGCAGTCCGCGTGCAGCTGCAGGTGTGTCTGGTCTGACGGCCTCCTCCGGGGCGAGTTGCGGGCCATAGTTTCGCCCGCGTCGCAGCAGGCGATGAAAACGCGATGAGGCGATCAGATCGGCATCCGGCCCGCGTAGTCCGAATCCGAGCGCCCGCACCAGCCGGCTGAACAGGCCGGTTACCCCGGGAGGGTAATCTGCGGTGCGCGGATTGGTTCGACGTATATGCGCGCCGACCGGGCACTTTGTGCCTTCCGGGTCTTGCGTATACGTGAACTGGTTCAGCGTGGCAGTCGCTGGAATGCCGGGAACAGACGCCGTCGGTGGCGGCATCAGGGGGGTGCCGTCCCGTTGCCGGCCTACCATGCTTGCGGCGAGTTGCTCGCGTTTTTCTGCATCCGAATCGACGGCTCGATCGATGAACTGCCAGAATCCCGGCACGTCCTGTTGCAATTGTCGAATCACGAGGTAGCAACCGTTACGCCCGAAATCCTTCTTTTCTGGCTCATCCTCGGCATCTGGCAGGCCGGCGGAATTCGCGTCTTTCCGCGGGTCGATCAGAGGTCTCTCGTTATAGAGACTGTACTCGTTCGCATAGCCAAGCACCACGTCTCCGGGGGCTAGCCAGTTGGAGTATTCGTCACGCCCATGCGAATCCCCGCCTTGCTGCTGGCTCCAGTCGATATTCGGTTGACTGATGCCATCGACGAACCCGAAGGGTTCGGTGGGCTCAAGCGTGTCGGTCGGCAGTTCGGCGAGTACGTCAAATGCCTGCTTGAACAGCGCATCCGCTATCTGTTCCCGCCATGCGTCCGATCGGCTCTGTCGCGCGTACAACAGCAGCATGACGTGTGGCAGGCGATGTGATTCGCCGCCCCATTCCCAGTGTTCGGGTGCATTGGTACCGACATCGCCAAGGCGGCGCGAGCGGCTCTCGTCGCCAGAAATACCAACGATGAACTCATCGGAAAAGCCTTCGATGATTTCGGCGCCGAGGCCGATGGCAGCAAGCCCCTGAGCGGAGAATGCAATTTGCAGTGACCTGTCTGGAGGAGGTAACTTGGCTACGGCATCGCTGATCGGGGCCGAGTCGAGCCACTGCCTGGCGGCGGCTGCATCGCATATCTGGAGCAGAAGGAAAGCGGTCTCGCTCAGCCCGCCGTTGCCGAAACGCAGCAGGGCCTGCATGTCGTCGAATTCCGTGTTGCTCTTGTGGCGCATGGACTCAGATCAGGCTCAGCCATTCTCGCGCCTCGTCGAGCGAGGACGGACGGACTTCTACCCCTTCGCGGATACGACTGTTGCGGTGCAGATCGACCGCCGTCATGCCGGGATAGGCCTTGTACCAGACATCCGATGGCAGTTGATGGCGCCTCTGCGTGTATTTGAACTGCAGTTCTCGATTGGCTCCCTGCTTGATCAGCCAGCTCGTCGTGGGATAGCCCACACCGCTGCTGAAACTCAGGTTCAGCCCCCAGCCGACCTTGTTGATGAAATCATCCATATAACTCTCATGGCTGCCGTCATAGGTGCTGGCGAAGAAGACTCGATGCTGGTCGTCCATGAAGACCCAACGCGCAAAATGAATGGTTCGTATTCGGCTGAGGAAGCCGCGGTTATAGACATGACGAGCGAAGTATTCGATCAGTAAGAGGGTGAATTTGAAGGTCCAGAGTCTGAACAGACCCGGTTTGACATCGCCGAAGACATTGTACTGATTCGTGACATCATGATCCTCCTGAGAGGTGAGTGACATCACGTACTCACGGTCGGGGCGGATGAATAACTCGGGGTCCGACCTCTCCAGCCGCCGCAGGCGCAGAAAGAACAGTGGCGTGATCAGTAACAGCAGCGGGGACAGCAGCAGCAAGAACATTGGTATACCGATCTTGTGCAGCAGATTGCGGATCCGCCAGTCAAACGGCGTCGGCTCGGCCGGCGTGAGCTGTAGGTTGCCGTTGTGTTTTTCCCATTCGACATGGGTCAGTAATCGCTGCCGCAGCTGCCAGGTATCCATGCCGTCCAGTTCGTCGTTGATCTCTCGCAGATGCGCGGCCAGGCTTTGATGCAGGGCCGCTTCTTCCCTGATCTGTCTCACGGTGCGGCCAACGTAGTTGACGTAGTTCACGGCCGGATTGATGTCGTGCGTCTTCATCCACGCTATCAGGTCACGCTCTCCGCTGGAGAATCCTTCGCAGTGGGAGAAGATCTGATGGAGACCGGAGCCTGCGCGATCAACGAGTTCGGCAAGAAACGAATCGACGTCGCCGTCGATGTCGCCCATAAATGCCAGCGCTAGTTGCCAGGGCCTTGGCGTTACACCGAATGCGCGGATCTCGTCCACAGTATGTGAAGTGATAATGACCAGCCGCGCCGTATGCAGACGATCGAACAAACCGAAGGGTATCAATGCGTTTTTTGGATCGGCGAACGCGGGTAACTGATTCATGCCGGAGAGCAGGTAACGGAGATCATTCAATGCGTCGTCACGGACGGTGGCAACTATCATAAATGCGGACTGGGGTGTCATCAGGGACGCCTCGCATCTCGTCTCGTACTAGTCGGGTGTATGCCGGGTCAGCGCAAAATCCAAGATGCGGGTTTTGCCCCACCATACTTTGCCAAGGTAGACGCCGGGTTCGACCTCGCGAATCTCATCGCGTATCACCTTGGCGAAGAAAGACGTTTTCGAATAATCGATGACGATGGTGTCCGTACCGTCGAGCCAGCTTTTATCGCGGTAGACCTTGGCGACGATAAAGGTCACGCCAAGAGGAAGGATCTTGTTGACCAGCACGCCGGCCTGCGCATCCGGGCAAAAGATATCGAAGATCTTGCCTTGCCAGGCAAACAAGCGCGCGAGAGCGGCAATGAGCTTCGAGAACCAGGAACCTGCCAGTATCGCTGTGCCGCGCGTGTCACCGCTGGGTAGACGCCCAGGGTCGGCAGCGCTGTAGATCTCGTCGAGCTGGTCACGCGTCATACCCAACCAGCTTTTCACCGTGCTGTGCATTTTCTGATCCCCCTGGTTCTCCGTTTCGCCTGGTTCTCAGTCTGGAATCGCCCGCAGTCTGGCCGCTGTCGCATAGACGTCGCGTCGGACCGCATTCATCCTTCCCAGGGGCTCATGCGCAGCGAGACTTTGCCAGGGGTTGAACGCGCTTTTCTCACAGCGTGCGAGTACCTCAGAATCTTCGATAGCCTGATTTGAGATTCTAATCGTCGCCACAGTCAGGAACGGTGACTGGTCTTCACTCCAGATGACCGACGCATCTTCGATCGGCATGGATTCAGGGTCGGTCTGTCGCTGCACACCGAAACGCAGGCAGGCGGACGCCTGTCGCAGGTGTGCGCTGATTGCCGATCGGAGCTGATTTTCGCCGCGATCGACGACCCTGGTGGTCTTGTAGTCCGAGCAGGGTGTGACGGAATACTTCACGGCCGGTTGGTCCGCCTGTCCAAGCCGGAACGGGACCGTACTCCAGTAACTGATATCGAGCGGACTGAGATGTTTCTTACGGGCCTTGAATAGGATCCAGAGGGATTTCAGATGCGCGTCGAATGGGTTGATAAAGAAACGCAGCATGCTGTCTTCCTGGCGAGCCCGGATGAAAGTCAGGAAGTCTTCCGGCGTGGCGACGAACAGTGCGGGATAGCTGTTAAGGAGGAAGTCCTGTTGACCGGGCTCACCCCAGAGCACGGGTCCGCTCACATTCGACAACCGAATTGACAACCCCCGAATGTCTTTTTCGGAATCGTCCGCGTTGCTCGCGTTGGCGAATCTGATAAATGCAGGATAGGCGGTGCCGGGAGTCGCGAAAACCCCGTACCTTAAATCCCCCGGGACATCCTCATGCACCTTGAAATCGCCCTGAACACAGGCGACTGTCTTCGACTGGTTAAAGCGGGGAACGACATCCTCTTTCCTTTCGCTCAGCGTCATGATCTCGATCCGCCGATTCATCTCCGCTACCAGTTGCTCTGTCGAGGCCCGGTCCTCATCGCCGCCGCTGCACCCGCTTAACATAATGATCGACGAGAGCGCCGTTGCACCGATACCGTGCTGGTTCACTTTCTTCCCCGTCATAATCGGTCCGGTTGCGCGTTCGGCCGCTCAGTTGGCGAATGCCGGATCTGATGCAGCATCCCGGCGCGGTTTCCAGTCGATGCTGTAATACTCACCACGATCCCGTGCCCAGGGATCGAACGCATTCTTGACGGGCAGGAGTTCGTCCTTGAGATCAGGTATGTTGCGTAACAGCACGCGTTTCAGCGGCGATACGTCCGTGATGTGGCCGTTGATCTCGTCCGGTTCCAGACACGCTTCCCGCCCGTCGGCCCGAGTGGTCAGTGCGTAGGGGCATTCCGCCAATGGACCGTTGTTGTTCACCCAGTCGTATCCCAGCCTCGAGTAGAACTCCGGACGGAAGCTGGAAGTAAAGAAGCGGTCGCTGAACAGTCGTCGCGAGGCGTTCAGGATGAAGATATGGAACTGCGTCTCGGAAATCGCAAAACCGTGCGGCCGGGTGTACTCGGCGAGCCAGCCGACGATGTTGTCGACATCTTCTATGTTGTCGACCAGGGATCCGTCTGGATGTCCCAAACAATCATTGATGAAGCTACCGTCTGCGTTGCGTTGTACAACTGAGGTGACCTTGCTCTGATCGCAGGTATGAGTGCCGTAGACCTCGCGCAGCAAGCCAACAGTTTGTTCCTGGTGTTTGCGCCATGGATCGTTCTCGTCGAGCCGAACATCGATGAAGTCGTCAAAACTTGTGAGCGTTTTCAGGCCGATCTGACGACGGAACTCGTTGAAGCGGGGTACACCTCGTTCACGGTCACGAATGATATCCAGCGCAACGATATCCAACTTCTTGGTGTCCGAATCCAGGTGAGGCATTGGCAGGTTCTGCAGAAAAGCCGGAAGATTGCGCAGGTGTAACAGGCCGAGGCGCTGTCGCCCCATGCTGAGTGCCCAATTGTCGATACTGCGGCCCTGCATATGCGCGGTGGCGCCACCTCTCACCGTCGTGGCAACCGGGATCTTCAACTGGATGTCGTTCGGACTGCGTTTGTCACGGTATTCGATCAGGTCCGGCACCAGGGCGTGCAGGCGATAGACCGACGTGAATTCTTCCGGGAAATTGAACGGCGAGCCAAAGTGATTGACGCCACCGTTCACATCCGAGACAAGATTCTTCAGATCCCATCCATCATGCTTCCACCAGAGCATGCCTTCGGTCTTCGTGTTTCCGAGGCCGAAGATTCCGGCGCCCGAGGCCATTACCGAGTAAAGCGAGTTGGCCTTCTTCGCATCGGCAGAATCGGAGAACCAAGCGGCGACCTTTTCTGATGCGCGACTAAGGTAGTTCTCGTCTTTTGACAGGATGCGGCGCAATATCTTCGATACTCGGCCTTCCTCCTGGTTGAACAGACCGAACCAGTTCGAGTTCATGCCGGCGAACAGCGGTTCGTCGTACAACAATTGAGTGGTCCACTCGATCGTGTGAATCTTCGCGATCTCCGCTGAAACGACCAGGCGCGCGACTTGATAAAGGCGTTCGTCGCTCACGTCCCGGTAGGCAATAGCACGCTCCGGATTATCCGGATCACGAAGTCCCGAGTCCGCGTCCGGTGTCGTCTGCTGTTGCTCACGGAACTTGTCGACGAAGTAGTTGTGCTCTCGCGTGAACAGGTTGTGATAGAGGCTCATGCCGATGTTCCAGTTGGCGGGAAAACCGGCGGCCTCCTGTCCCAGCCACTGCGCCTGAACCGGGCAGTCTTCGGAGTATGTCTCGCACACGGGGAGCAAAGGCAGGTAATTGCCGCGCATCAGCAGCTTGGCGGGATCGTCAGGATCGCGCCGGACACGTTTCAACGACAACTCGTCATGGCCGTAAATCTGCGATGCATCCCACCAGGCAGATACCAGATTTGCTGTGGTCTTAACCGGTCGCTTCAGATAGGTCTTTCCGTCATGTTCGAAAGAAGCCGGTTCACCGGTCGCTTGATAGAGTGAAGGCTCGCGGCGGTCGCCCTCGCGACATCCAAGTTCCTTCGCTTCACTCGAGCTACACCCGACTTCGTCCAGCTCCGGCTTGTTTCGACCCTCAAACGTGTGCGAGAACCAGTCATGCGTCATGAACTGGATCCAGAAGGCGGCGAGGACATTGAAAAACGGCGCTTTCAGATAATCGCAGTCGGCTTCCGGCGAGAAATCCGGGGCGCCCATGCCGCCATTACAGCCGTTGCCGGCCACCTGATCCCGGGTGAACAGTTTTCGGCTGATCAATTGCGGATCTGGTTTCAGCAAATCAATGCGGTCCCCATGCCGATTCCTCGTGAGCTCTGTCAGGCCGAGGCGCGGGAACGTGGCTTCAAATTGCATGTTCCGGTTGAACGGCATGCCTGATGAGCCCATCAACGGATTGAGAAGATCGTTGCAAATACCCGTCAGCGTGCGGTGGGTGATCATGTCACCCCGGCAGAGCTGTTCGCCGGCTCCGCCGACGTCGTCGAAGTGCTCGTGGTCCAGCAGTAGGCGCATTTCGTCCCATTGGTTCAGCGTTGTGCCGGGCAGACCGTCACGGCCGCCGACATAGGCGTCGTAGGTGTTTGGATCGAACAGATTGAATTTGATCAATTCGATACGCTGATACTCGAGGTCTACCAGCGCCCCATCGATACCTCGTCCGTTGGGATACAAATGCTTGCCGAGTTTAGTCCGCGCCTCGCGCCCTTCTTTCAGTGAGCTGACGTCACCGGTCGCGTAGTAGTTCTGCCAGTCAACCCATGGGCGGTCGCGGTACTTGACCGCATTCTCGCCTCCCCGGCAACGGGCGGTATCTTCCTGTACTTTGCCGAGAAAACGCCTTGAGCGGTCATCCGGAAATTCCAGTAGACCTTGCTTTGCGGTCCTGATGCAGGACTCGATCTCACTGTCCGCGATTGCGTTCGAGGGAAAACTGAACATTAACGGCGTCAGTACCGTGACTGCGGCGATCGGGCGCCGACTTACCAATGTCAGGTATTTTGTCATCTGTGACCCCAAATCGGTTTTCGCATGGAACACTACGGCTATCTCGGCCTCATTCACATTCCGAATCGCTTACTTGCGGTATTCACCGGGTCCGCCTCTTTCTGTGGCGATGTAAATGACTGTAGAACAAACGACCGATTCGACAATCAATCGAGGTGTGAGAATTTACGGATACCCTACGCATCCAAACTAGAACAAGACTAGAACAAGCGTTTGCGTTAAGTCGTACTTCAAACGAGCTTTCTGTGCCGAACTGTACGGAGCCCCGATACTGTGAGGGGGGCGGTAGTAGGTTTGGCGGCGCGACCTCTACCGCACCCTCCAAAACCCACCGGCGCAGTCAGCTTTTGCAACAAGCATAGAACGTGGATCAGGAAAAGTACCCCGCGTTTCTGGTGGTTATTGGCGTCAGCAGCGCGATCGCAATGCCTCAACAGCCGAAGTCCGTAGTTGCGACAACCCGGCCACTGCTCCTGGTCGGAGTAATAGTCAACCGATGTACGGATTGGTTATCCGACTAACCTTCATTCCGAGACTCGGTGAGCATGTAGGCCGAAACGAGCAGTGAACGCTAAGCCGGGCTCGAAAAGTGCCATGCGAAAGCCGACCCGCCTGAGTTTCGAGGAAGACAGACTTCGCTAGGGACCGAGCGATACGAGCAATCAGCGGTTTCGCGGGGTGATCTTTAAGGGGTCGATCTTTAAGGGGTCAGAGCCCTTTTTAGTGGTATTCTCTTGGAACAAGCTCCCAAAGGGATCGCCTTCAATGCCCCGCAAACCCAGATTCTTCCTTGGCGACGTACCGACGCACGTCGTCCAACGCGGCAACAATCGGCAGGCCATCTTCTTCACAGATAACGACTACCGGGCCTATCTCGGTTGGGTTGCCGAGGCGGCATTGCGATGGAACTGCGCCGTTCACGCCTATGTGCTGATGACCAATCACGTGCACCTGCTGATGACGCCACAGGATACGGAAGGAGTAAGCCGTTTGATGCAGTATGTCGGGCGGCGGTACGTCCCCTACGTCAACCACGAATACCAGCGCACGGGAACGCTGTGGGAGGGACGCTTCAAGTCAAGCTTGGTGCAAGCGCAGTCCTACCTGCTTGCGTGCTATCGCTTCATTGAGTTAAACCCGGTTCGCGCCGCTATGGTCGAGGCACCCGGGGACTACCCATGGTCGAGCTACCGCGCCAATGCCCTAGGCGAGAAAAACCCGTTCCTAGTCGCCCATGCCTGTTACTTGGCCCTTGGCCGCTCGGGAATCGAGCGGCAGACCTCCTACCAAATGCTTTTCTCGACCCATCTCGACGAGCACCTGATCAAACAGATGAGGGCGTGTTTGCAGACGGGTACTCCGCTTGGAAACGATCGTTTCCGCGACCAGATCGAGCAGATGGTCGGCCGCACGGTCGGCTTTGCGAAACGGGGCCGGCCGAAGAAGACTACTCGACAGGATGATCAGGAGGGTCGGAATTCCTTTGAGCACCCGCCACTCCAGGATGTCTGAGTCATGAGGACATGAAAAAAGGGAAAGCCTTAGAGCCAATCGCTGTCGTTCTTTCGCGTTTCAGTTTTGAGCCAACTTCCAGACATATGCTTAGAATCATCTTAATCGCGATTGCAATGGCGCCGATCTCGCTTGTTGCCGAGTCATACGACAAGATCAAGACTCGCGTCCCACAATTGGCCAGCGCGAAAGCGAGCTTGGGACAATGGACCTGGATTCCCAGGGAGGATACCCGCTGCCGCGACGGCACGATGACCGGCATGGGCGTGCGGCTGCTACCCGATGCAAAAGCGGTAATGATATATCTTCAGGGTGGAGGAGCTTGCTATGACGCAAAATCCTGTGCCGCAAACGCCAGAGCCCCTATCGCAGGCAAGAACTTCTCCAAGGGTAACTTTGATAAATGGGCCGCAACGCTCGGTAATCAGGGTGTCTTCAACACCACAAACGCATCGAACCCCGTCGCGCGATGGAACCACGTTTACATACCATACTGTACCGGCGATTTGCATGGCGGTGCGAGAGTGAACGTTGGCGTTCCAAACGTACCAGGCAAGCAACAATTTGTTGGCTACAGAAACCTGCATAATGATCTGAAACTTCTGGCGCCATATTTCCGCGATGTGGAAGACGTGGCCTTAGTGGGGGCAAGCGCCGGCGGGTTCGGTGTCTTGGTTAACTATCCGCAAGTGGTCGAGGCATTTGGTGGAAGGTCTGTAGCCGCGCTCGTCGATTCCGCACCAATCATTCCCGAATCTGCAATCAGGACATCTTGTTTTCAGCGAAAGGTGATGCGTACTTTCGATCTGCAACTGCCGCCCCGCTGCCCTGAGTGTGGCGACCCAAGAAGAGGCGGTTTAATCAATATCTACAGTTACCTCAGCCGAACCTATCCACAGGGCCGTTTCGCGTTTGCCTCTGCCGACGCCGATCTCGCAGGTGTTGCTCTTTACAATGATGAATCCAAGGCTTGCGGCGGCTCCGGGGTCAATATTTTCAACTATCGCTTCAGTCTCTATACCCTTCGCGACAAACATATCGGACATGACTGGTCGACCTTTCTTCCGGGCGGGGTCCAACACACGATGACCCAATCCGACAAGCTATTCCTCGACCGAAAATTCAGGGGTGTAAGTGCGGCCGAATGGCTCGGCAGAATCAATTACAATCCGCCGTCGCATGTTCCCGCCGCCAGGATCCGGCCAAAGAATTAGGACAATCGTGTTTGCCAACACCCTCTTTTCGTGCCTCACGGCTCTAAACAATCTTCATTCCTTCAGTCCGCTCTGGATGCCGCCTTTCATTTCGAAGCTGGCGTCGGAGGATCGCTGCTATTTGAACGGCATAGCCGTGTCCTTTTATTTCGAACGATTCAGCTCAATGTAATGGCTCCATGCACACTCGAATCCTCCAGGGTGAATATAACGTGAGCTGACCTGCCCCCCGCCGCTGGTATCCGAAAAGAAGTAAAGACGCATAGCGTTGGTTGCAGATCCACCTTCGTCGTCTACCGTATCGATGTTGGAAACGACAACATCAACACCCTTGATTTCGCCCGTGTAACTGCACATTGATGCCGGCCTGCAGACGGCCCCCGACCGGACCACCACATCGATCGCATTCTCCTTTTCAGCGATTGCGAGTATTCCGGTCATCGGCGTGCCTGCCGGACACTTGCCGGAAACCTGGTGATCTGACGTCGAATAGGACCAGTCGCCGGATATATCAATAGTAGATGGATCGATCGGAAGCCGGACCAGGGGTATGTCGTCCTGCCCATGCAGGATGCTGGTGAGTGTTAGGAGGACAGCGAGGCTGGCGAGCAGCGTAAGTAATCGTTTCATGTTGCTACTACCTTTTTTTGAATATTCTTGGAATAAGACTAGGCACTAGAGCGTGAGATGTAAACAGAAGCGGAGAAAGGGGTTAGGGCAATCCCCAGGGAACCCCCCGCCAAGGTCCAGGTCAACCGGGGAGTCTCGATTGCCGGTCACGAAGAAAGATGCCGCACCCTGCCCTTCCGGCTCTTGCGCACCAATGGCGGCCAAGCGCAGCCGTTCCTCCACCCGCGCCACTTTGAGCGCAGGCCGGTCGATGACCTCCGGGTAAGTCGGACCATCGATCGTTACCCCGGAAAAGGTTTTCGTGTAGCCTGGATGTTGGGATCCGGCATTATCCTCAATAGTCCTGCGTACATCACCTCGATCCGATGCGAAACCTTTTGATTCTGATCTTAATTCCAACGGTTTTGTTGGCGTCCTCGGCCACGGCCGGAGAATCCCCGGGAGCCCCACGAGAGCCACCTCCGCTCGTCGTGGCCACCCGTCACGTCCCCCCCTTCGCAATTCGCACGCAGGACGGCTGGGACGGACTGACCATCGAGCTCTGGACTCGTATCGCCGAGCACCTGGGGCGCCCTTTCGTGCTCAACGAGATGTCGCTGACACAGATGCTCGAGGATCTGGAGGACGGAAGCGCGGAACTGGCGGCTGCGGCACTGACCATCACCAGCGACCGCGAGGCGCGCATCGACTTCACCCACCCCTTTTTATCCTCGGGGCTCGGAATCGCGGTCCACCAAAACCCCGGCGGTGGTTGGCTGGCAACGATCCAGCGTGTCTTCTCGAGCACGTTCCTGATGGCGCTCGCCCCGCTGCTCGTGCTGCTGACCCTGGTCGGCGTCCTGGTTTGGCTGGCGGAGCGCCGCCGCAATCCCCAATTCGAGCGCAACCCGCTGCGGGGCATCGGCTCGGGGCTCTGGTGGTCGGCGGTGACCATGACTACCGTCGGCTACGGGGACAAGGCGCCCGCAACCCTGTCCGGGCGGCTAATCGCCCTGGTCTGGATGTTTGCCAGCGTCATCATCATCTCGAGCTTCACCGCCGCCATCGCAACAGCGCTCACGGTGGACAAGCTCGACCAGTCCATTTCCGGCGTGGACGACCTCTACCAACTCAGGGTCCTCACGCTCCCGGGCAGCACCAGTGAGGCGCTCCTGAAAAGCCGCATGATCCGTCACCAGGCCACCGGCTCCTTGACCGAGGCCCTGGATGCCCTGGCGCAGGGCGACGCGGACGCGGTGGTCTACGATGCCCCCGTCCTGCGCTATCTTGTGTCGCAACAATACCCGGACAGGCTCCGCGTCCTCCTGGAGGTCTTGCAGCGCCAGGATTACGGCATCGCCCTGCAGGCAGGCAGCCCGCTGCGCGAGGACGTGAACCGGGAGCTGTTGCGGATCGTCCGTTCGGACGAATGGCAGACGTTGCTGGACCGATACCTCGGACGCAGCCATTGATCGTTCCTTCAGCCAGTTACCACGTGCGAAGGCAACCGAAATGAAAGAGCTCTGGAACCCACTCGTTCTCTTCCTCCAGACCCTGATTTCGCGGCTCAAGGGCCCAACGCCGGAGCAAAGAGTGCGCGAGCAGGAGATCCATCAGGCCATCGAGCGGGTAGTGGACCAGGTCAATCCGCGTCTGCGTGCCCTGGGCGGGTACCGCAAGAAGCTGTTTCCGGTCGTGGGGCGCACGACCGCATACATCCAGGAGCTGATCGGTCAGGTTCCGGGGCCGGTGCTGGTGAACAAGCAGACCTGGAGCAGCGAGCCCATGGTCAACTCCCTGTTCGGCAGCGTAGAGCGCATGCGCAAGGTCCTCTCGGGTCCGGAGGTGCGCAAGTATGTCAAACAGCACCCCGTCGGGGCTGAGCTGTTCGCCGCCTTCGCCGCCATGCCGGAGGTCAAGCGCCAGCTCGGCGTCGAGCTGGTCGGCGACACCTTGAAGAGAGACGTGCGCCAGACCACGGTCAGCTTCATGAACCAGGAGATCGCCCTGGTCGGGGAGAGCCTGGAGGAGGTTCGCAAGGCCCTCGCCGACGACGTCCTCGATCTGCTGGTGAGCTTCGCGCTGGAGGACATCCTGGGGCAGGAATCGCGCATCTCCGAGATCGAGGAGCGGCTGCGCGTGGTGCGTCTCAAGCTGCGGGTGGCCGGTACCAGGTCCCATGGGGCCGGATTGCTGCTGGCCGACGATCCGGACCCTACCAACGAGCGGGAGTCACTGAGCGCGCGTATCGCCGAGCTGGAGAAGGACCTGGAGCGGGAGAAACGGGGCCTGTCCACCCTGGACGACTACCTGGACAAGCTGGTCGAGCTGCTCACCCATCCCGAAACCTATATCGGACTGGAGAAGGTGAGCGTGCGCCTGGACCGGATGAACATCGTCCGCGAGGGCGCGGATGACGAAACCGCCCCGGAGATCGAATTCACCCGCGGGCGCCGCGGCGACAAGATGGCACGCGTGGTCATGCTCATCCGTTTTCCGCGCTCGGAGCTGCTGGAAGCGGGCTCCGGGCTGCGGGAGGCGGAGCGGTATCTGGGCTGAGCTCGGACAGGTTTTCTTTCCATTGGCGCTCGTGTAAGCGCTAGGCGCGGCATATACTTCGCCGCCCTGCCATACAGCTTCCCCCTCACCAGGCATCCCCTATGTCCGATACCGATCCGTCCATCCTCAGCTTCGACGCTTTGAATCTGCCCGCACCCTTGCTTTCGGCACTCAACAACGTCGGCTACGAAACGCCCACCCAGATCCAGGCCCGGACGATCCCCCATCTGCTCGATGGACTGGACCTGCTCGGGCACGCCCCCACCGGCACCGGCAAGACCGCGGCCTTCGCCCTGCCGCTGCTGGCGCGGATGGATCTGGAGCGTCGGCAGGTGCAGGCCATGGTGCTGACGCCGACCCGCGAGCTGGCCATCCAGGTGGCCGAGGCGTTTCAGCGCTATGCCTCGCACCTGAAGGGCTTCCACGTGCTGCCGATCTACGGCGGCCAGGACTACGGCGGGCAGATTCGGCAGCTGAAGCGCGGCGTGCACGTGGTCGTCGGCACCCCGGGTCGGGTGATGGATCACATGCGCAAGGGCACCCTCAAGCTCGACGACCTCCAGACGCTGGTGCTCGACGAGGCCGACGAGATGCTGCGCATGGGCTTCATCGACGACGTCGAGTGGATCCTCGAGCAGACGCCCGAGCAGCGCCAGACCGCGCTGTTCTCGGCGACCATGCCGAAGGAGATCCGGCGCATCGCGCGCCGTCACCTGCGCGACCCGCAGGAGATCGCCATCAAGACGCGCACGGCCACCGCCGAGACCATCCGCCAGCGCTACTGGCTGGTCAGCGGCCTGCACAAGCTCGACGCCCTGACGCGCATCCTCGAGGTCGAGCCCTTCGATGCCATGCTCATCTTCGTGCGCACCAAGACCGCGACCGTCGAGCTGGCCGCAGCGGCTGGAGGCCCGCGGATACGCCGCGGCCGCGCTGAACGGCGACATGGCGCAGAAGACACCGCGAGCAGACGGTCGAGCGCCTGAAGCAGGGCGCGCTGGACATCCTGGTCGCCACCGACGTGGCCGCCCGCGGCCTGGACGTGGAGCGCATCAGCCACGTGGTCAACTACGACATCCCCTACGACACCGAGGCCTACATCCACCGCATCGGGCGCACCGGCCGGGCCGGCCGCGCAGGGCGATGCCATCCTGTTCGTCGCGCCGCGCGAGCGGCGCATGCTCCGCGCCATCGAGAAGGCGACCGGCAGAAGATCGAGCCGCTGGAGCTGCCCTCCACCGAGACGGTCAACAACAAGCGGATCAGCGATTTCAAACAGACCATCAGCGACACCCTGGCCGCCGGCGAGCTGGATTTCATGCAAGGCCTGCTGGAACAGTACCAGCAGGAGCACGACGTACCGGCGCTGGAGATCGCCGCCGCGCTGGCCAAGATCTCCATCGGCGACCGGCCGCTGCTGCTGAAGCCGGACAAGGAAAGGCCCGCCCGCGGCAAGCACAAGGAAAAGCACCGCGACGAGCGCGGCGAGCCGCACCACCGCAAGCCGCCAAACCCGACCCGGCAAGGGCATGGAGCGGTTTCGCATCGAGGTGGGACGCCAGCACGACGTCAAGCCCGGCAACATCGTCGGCGCCATCGCCAACGAGGCGGGGCTGGATGGCCGCTACATCGGCCGCATCGATATCGAGGCGGACTACAGCCTGGTCGACCTGCCCGAAGGCATGCCCAAGGAGGTGTTTCAGGACCTCAAGAAGGCCCGCGTCTGCGGCCAACGCCTCAACATCTCAAGGCTGGAGCCGCGCGAAGCGAAGAAAGGCGGTGGCCACAAGACCAAGCATTAGAAATGAACGCCTGAGCCGGGACCCGATGCAATCAATCGCGTGGGACGGAGAACCGACAGCGCATCCCGCCCGGCGGATTTCTCCAACTCCAGTCCAGTGACATCGTCTGTCGCCGCCCGGCACGGACGCAAAATACCTTGTCGCTTTCCCGCTAGGGTCCTCGTGCCCATGAATTTGTCACAGCCTCCACACCGAATTCGTCACTGATTTCCAGCCGTTTCTATCTGACACTTGCCATAAGCACCCCGCCCCGCCTCGGCGCTCCAGTCGAGCTTGGCCGGGAGCCATGCTGCAAACCTCACCCGTCCGAAGGCGGACCGGACCCGAAAGAGCCGATCGGGGTTTCGAGGGGACGTTGGACCACATCGAAAACAGCGCCCTCGCAGTTTTGCGAAACGTCAAGATCTTAGGCCAACAGACTGAGTCGATCGAGCAGGATCCACCCCGTCAGGTGCTCGTGATTCCCAACTGAGCCGGAAGATCAGATCCAAGGCCAGCATGGCTGTCGATCTGGCTTTTAGGAACCAACGAGTTGTAACGAAACCAGGCGCTGCTAGGTGCATACACGCAATGGCGTAGCGGCCTCACCAAACAGGTGAGGTCTAAAACGCACCGCGTTCTCGATGAGGATCAAGCATCCGGTTGTGGCACGAAGCGGTCAACTGCCGTTTTTAGGTTCAAGCCTCCGCAAGACGCTCGCGCGCCCGCGCGATCGCGGCCCGCACCTGCTTCGGGGCGGTGCCGCCGATGTGGTCGCGGGCGGCCACCGAGCCCTCCAGGGTCAGCACCTCGAACACGTCGTCGTCGATGTCCGCCGGAGAACCGCTGCAGCTGCTCCAGGGACAGCTCGCGAGAGGTCCTTGCCCTCCTCGCATGCCGTGGGCCACCGCCTTGCCCACGACCTCGTGGGCGTCGCGGAAGGGAGTGCCCTTGCGCACCAGGTAGTCGGCCAGATCGGTGGCGGTGGCGAAGCCCTTGAGCGCCGCGGCGCGCATGGCGTCGCGGTTGCAGCGCATGGCACCGGCATCATGTCGGCGAAGACCTTGAGCGCAGCCCTTGAGGTTGTCCACGGTGTCGAACAGGGGCTCCTTGTCCTCCTGGTTGTCCTTGTTGTAGGCCAGGGGCTGGCCCTTCATCAGGGTCAGCAGGGCCATCAGGTGGCCGAAGATGCGCCCGCTCTTGCCGCGCACCAGCTCCGGCACGTCCGGGTTCTTCTTCTGCGGCATGATGGAGGAGCCGGTGCAGAAGCTGTCGGACAGCTCGACGAAGCCGAACTGGGCCGAGGACCAGAGGACCAGCTCCTCGGAGAAGCGCGACAGGTGCATCATCAGGATGCGAGGCAGCGGCGGCGAACTCGATGGCGAAGTCCCGGTCGGAGACCGCGTCCAGGGAGTTCTCGCCGGGCGCGTCGAAGCCCAGCAGCTCCGCGGTGTAGTGGCGGTCGATGGGATAGGTGGTGCCGGCCAGGGCCGCGGCCCCCAGGGGCATGACGTTGACGCCGCCTGCGGCAGTCGGCGCAGGCGCTCGCGGTCCCGCTCCAGCATCTCGAACCAGGCCATCAGGTGGTGGCCGAAGGTGACCGGCTGGGCGGTCTGCAGGTGGGTGAAGCCGGGCAGGATGGTCTCGGCCTCGCGCTCGGCCAGATCCAGCAGCGCCTGCTGCAGGCGGCCGATCTCGGCGCGGATCGAGGTCGATCTCGTCGCGCAGATAGAGGCGCACGTCGGTGGCCACCTGATCGTTGCGCGAGCGGCCGGTGTGCAGCTTCTTGCCGGCATCGCCGATGTCGGCCGTCAGCGCCGCCTCGACGTTCATGTGCACGTCTTCCAGCGGGATCGACCACTCGAATTCGCCCGCGTCGATGCGCTCGCGGATGCGCTTCAGGCCGGCGACGATGGTGTCGCGTTCCGCCGTCGGTCAGGATGCCCTGGCGTGCCAGCATGGTGGCGTGGGCGATGGAGCCCTGGATGTCGTAGCGGTAGAGCCGTTGGTCGAAGTCCACCGAGGCGGTGAAGGCCTCGACGAAGGCGTCGGTGGGCTCGTTGAAGCGGCCGGCCCAGGGTTTGGCGGAAGGGGTCTTGTCGTTCATCTTGTCCTGCAGGAAGTGGTAAATTCGCCCGAAGCTGAGAGTTACCGCGATTTTACACGCTTCAACGGCCCAACCCATGCAAACCCTGGACGAGGTACTACCAGAGCCTCCCCCGAAACCCGCTGGATTCCTGCCGGACTTCTGCCGCATCCCCATGGTGCTGGGCGTGCTGTTGACCGCACAGCTGTTGGCCATCGCGCTGACCCTGGCCTCGCCCGAGCCCATCGCCCTGTTTTGGGAGCGCCTTGGGCCCTTGTCCCTGTTCATCCAGATGATCGCCCTGACGGGGTCCGCCTTGCTCTGCCTGCTGCGCCCAATGCTAGGCCGTCTGGATGACCGCTTGTCGGCCTTTCTGGCCTGGGCGCTGCTGTTGGCGGTTACCGCGCTCGTCAGCTGGTGCGCCTCCCTCCTGATACCTCCGGGGATAGAGAGGCTCCTTCCTGCGGAGGGGCTGACAGGACTGCTGGTGCGCAGCTTGGGCTTGTGTGCGATCGTCGCCGCCCTACTGCTGCGCTACCTGTATCTCCATTACCTGTGGCGGCGGCAGGTGGAGGCGGAGGCGCAGGCCCGGTTCGAGAAGCTACAGGCGCGCATCCGCCCCCATTTCCTATTCAATAGCATCAACACCATCGCCAACCTCACCCACACCGATCCCGGGCTCGCCGAGGAGCTGCTTCAGGACCTGGCGGACTTGTTCCGGGCGGCCCTGGGCAAGAGCGGTGAGCGCGCGACCCTGGAGGAAGAGCTGGAGCTGTCCCGCCGCTACCTGCACATCGAAAAGCAGCGCCTCGGCGAGCGCATGGAGATCCTCTGGGACATAGAGGAGCTGCCCGGTGACGCAGCGCTTCCGCCGCTCATTCTGCAGCCTCTCGTCGAGAATGCGGTCTACCATGGCATCCAGCCGGCACGCCGGCCCGGCGTGATCCGTATCGGCGGCCGCTACCGCCGCGGTCGCGTGAACCTGAGCGTGCGCAACAGCTTGCCCGAGGATCCGCCGACGGACCGCCACAGCGGCGGCAACCGCATGGCAATGGACAACGTACGCCAACGCCTCGCAGCCATGTACCCCGGCAGCGGTCGTGTCGTCGAAGCACGCATCGAGGGCGACTACCAGGTTCGACTGGTTTTCCCTTATCCCTGGAGAGAGCGGTGAGGATCCTGATCGTCGACGACGAAGCCCCGGCGCGGGAACGCCTGCGGCGTCTGCTCTCCGAGTTGGGCGGGGACTACGTGGTCCACGGCGAAGCTGTGGACGGCTTACAAGCCGTGGATGCCTGCAAACGGCTGGAGATCGACCTGGTGCTGCTGGATATCAGCATGCCGGGCATGGACGGGCTCGATGCGGCCGACCGCCTGGCGAAGCTCGAGCCGCCGCCGTCGGTGATTCTGGTCACCGCCTATCCGGGGCACGCCCTGGAAGCCTTCGAGCGCCGTGTGGACGACTATCTGGTAAAGCCCGTGCGCCGCGAGCGCCTGCAGACCGCGCTGGAGCGGGCTCGTATACCGAACCGACCACAGCGCGAGGCCCTGGGACAACCGCTCATAGCCCAAACCCGCCGCCGAGGTCAGCTCATAGCCAGCTACCGCGGCGGCGTGCAGGCGGTGCCGATCGACCAGGTGCTCTACCTGCAGGCCGAGCACAAGTACGTCACGGTTGGCCATGCGCGTGGGACCATCCTGGTGGACGAGTCGCTAAAAACCCTGGAGGAGGAGTATTCGGATCTGTTCATTCGTATCCACCGCAACGCACTGGTGGCCTACCGGAGCATCGAAGGGTTGGAGAAAGACGCGGACGGCGTAACCCGGGTCCGTCTGCACGGCAGCGAGGAGCATCTGCCCGTCAGTCGCCGGCACCTGCCGGAGCTGAGGCGCTGGCTGCGGGACGGTTCAATCTAGAAAGAACATTTGTTGTTGACCGTCTGGCAGCCGCGACAATGTGTATGCGCCCGACAGGGCGCAGAGTCCATCGGTCCTCTGCTTAGAGCCACTGCCGTTCTCTGCTTCCAACGTTTTTTGAGCGATCTGCGGGTTTCGCACGCGCCGGCGTGTGAACGGGTTCACGATTTCTCCACGCTAACGGCGAGTGGCGCGAGTTTTGGCCTGCGAACTGCTTATTGAAGGTTAAGACAAGCACGGCAATCGAGAGATGAGTAAAATGATCGCTGATTCCAAGTTGGGAACCATTGAAGAGTACATTTTCGAGTACGGCGAGTATCTGATCGGCCAAGATCCACAGTGCGATATACGTTTGGTTGACGGGGCCGCAAGTCGGAAACACGCGCGGCTTTTCTTTGATGCGTCCGGCCTACGCGTTGAGGACCTGGGAAGCACCAACGGAACGTTTCTGGGTGGTCAGCGCTTAGAAAGCCCCCATGAGCTCGGTGCGGGGACATTGCGCATCGGGCGCTGCAAAGTAATTATTGTCATTGATGATCAGGCACATTCTGATCGCGCCGAATCGGCACGGCTCCGCGTTGCGGTCTTGCATCCGGGGATAGCTTCGCACGATTCGTACTCGTTCAAAGACACAGGGGAGGTCACCGGCGACGGTACTCCGATTGATCGTTCCGGCGACGCCGAAGAAAGTAGGGCGGATAGCGCTCAGATAACCTACCGATTCCCTTCAGAGACCGAGGAAGCTTCGGTAAAGGCGGCCATTGATGCAGATTCGCGTCCGAAGCTAGCGCTGTCCGTTGGTGCGGAGATAGAGTTTTTTACCGCGCGCTCAACCAAACGGGTGTTGCGTTTAAAATCGATCAGCGGACAAGGCGGCGTCTATTTCTTTCGAGATCAAGAATCGAGCGGAACTTCGCTTTGTTTAACGGCTGAGCGCCTTTTGCAACACTTGGAGGAACGCTCTGCCCGGGTCATGGGCTGCTCAATAGCCTGAGCTTCCGACAGACGCGCGTGCAGTAAGAGAGCCACCAATTCCGACCTGAGTGAATGACCGCGAGCGCTGAAGAAATCCCGAAATTCCTGTGTTTTTTGACACAAAGAACGGAGTGATAGTACCGGCGCCTTGCAACCTCAGCGGCAGAGGGGTGCTGGTCACGCGCCCTGCTTCGCGGGCGCAGGGACTGTGCCGGCTCATCGAGCGCGCGGGCGGGCGCGCCATCTCCTTCCCGGCCGTCGACATCCTGCCCCTCGAAGGTCCGGTGCCCGCACGGCACCTGCTGACGCAATCCTGGGACTTGATCATCTTCGTCAGCGCCAACGCGGTGGAGCAAGCGCAGCCGCTAATCCCGAAGAGCCACCTGCCATTCGAGGGTCGGCTGGCCGCCGTCGGCCACGCCACAGCCCGCGCCATGACCGCCGCCGGTCGAGCCCCGAACCTGATCCCCGCGGGACGCTTCGACAGCGAAGCCCTGCTCGCCCTCCGGGAGCTTCAGGACCTGAGCGGCCAACGGGTGCTCATCGTGCGCGGCGAAGGGGGCCGGTCCCTGCTCGGGGATACGCTGATCGAGCGAGGCGCCGAGCTCGCCTACGCCGAGGTCTATCGCCGCGCCCTGCCTGAAGCCGACCCCGCACCGCTGCTCGCCCGCTGGGCGAAAGACGTACAGCTCACCACGGCCACCAGCGGCGAGGTCTTGGACAATCTGATAACCCTCGTCGGCCGGGATGGGATCGCGCTGTTGCTTGCCACACCCTTGGTCGTGGTCAGCGAGCGTACGGCCCAAGCGGCCAAGAATCTCGGCTTCGTCCGTGTGGAGCTGGCCGAACGCGCCGCAGACGAAGCCCTCGTCACCGCCCTGTGTCGCGCCATCGACTCGACCTGATCTGAAGGTCCCCCCTCCCGACAGAAAGGCCCGCCCGGTTCTGTGCGCAACGAGGACGAACGAGTCGAAAATGACCTTGGGAACGATTGGCCCGTGGCAAACAGGGGAACGCGGGAAGCAACCGAACGTCGGGTTATGCGATGATTCGCACCGTCGCGCTTAGCGACCAGCCGCATCACCTCAGCATCAAGACGGTTTTTCCATGACAAACGAATCCCTGTTCGTTTTCGCACTGCTCGGGCTTACGATCGTCCTGTTCGCCAGCAACCGCTTGCGGGTGGACGTGGTGGCCCTGCTCATCATCACCGCCTTTATCCTCAGCGACGTGCTGACCCTGCAGGAGGCGGTCGCCGGGTTCGGCAACCCCACCGTCCTGCTGATCGCAGTACTGTTCGTGGTGGGCGAAGGCCTGGTGCGCACCGGCGTGGCGGTAGCGGTCGGCAACTGGCTGATGCGTGTATCGGGGAACAGCGAGATCCGTTTGCTGGTGCTGCTGATCGTCTCGGTGGCCGGTCTGGGCGCCTTCATGAGCTCCACCGGCGTGGTGGCCATTTTCATTCCGGTTATCCTCAGCATCTGCGCAAAAACCGACAACAGCCCATCGCGGCTGATGATGCCCATGGCGTACGCGGCTTTGGTCAGCGGCATGCTGACCCTGATCGCCACGCCGCCCAATCTGGTGGTCAACGACGAGCTGCGCCGGGAGGGCCTTCAGACATTCGGGTTCTTCGATTTCACCCCCATCGGATTGCTGGTGCTGGTCCTATTGATCGCCTATTTACTGATCGGCCGCCGTTGGCTTTTCCCGGAGGACAAGCACGCCGATGAGCCGGCGCGGCACCAGCGAAGCATTTATGAGCTTTCGCAGGATTATGGATTGGCAGGACGGGGGAATCGGTTGCTGGTTGCCAGCGGCTCGCCCCTCGCCGGTCAGACGGTTGCGGGGGCGGAGCTACGCACCCGCTACGGCGCGGCGGTCATCGGCATCGAGCGCCGTAATCATTTCGGCGAGTCGCTGACTCCCGCGCTGGCCGATACCGAGATACGCACCGGAGACGCGATCTATACGGTCCTCGATGACGAGGCGGAAGGTGTAAACCGAATGGTTCGGGAGCTAAGCCTGAAACCTCTGCCATTGTCCAAGCGGCGCGTGGAAGACCTGGTCCAGACCTTCGGCGTAGCCGAGATCCTGCTGCCGCCGGACTCCGAGCTGGTCGGTCAGAACCTGAGAAAAGCGGCATTCCGCACGCGCCACGGGTTGAACGTCCTGGCCATCAAACGCAAGGGGGCGATACTGACGGGCGGTTGCGCCGACACCAAGCTGGACGGCGGCGACATCCTGCTGATGTCAGGTGGTTGGCGTCAGATCCACAAGCTGATGTCGGACCCCAAAGACTTCGTGGTGCTGAGCATTCCCGCCGAGGCACGCGAAGCGGCTCCCGCGAGGGATCGGGCACCGTTCGCGCTCCTGTCTCTGCTGGGCATGATCATCCTGATGACCTTCGATCTGGTCCCGAACCTGGCCGCAGCGCTGCTGGCCGCACTGGCCATGGGCCTGTTCGGCTGCGTTACCATGAAGAGCGCTTACCGCTCCGTCAACTGGGAGAGCCTGGTGTTGATCGCCGGCATGCTGCCCTTTGCCACCGCGCTGGAGAAGTCAGGAGGCATAGCTCAGGTGGTAAACGGGCTGATGTACGTGCTCGGCGACGCGGGCCCCATCGGTATGATGGCAGGGCTGTTCGTGCTCACGGCGGTCCTGGGCCTGTTCGTGTCGAACACCGCCACCGCCGTTCTCATGGCGCCCATCGCCATCAGCGCGGCCCAGGAGATGGCGGTCTCTCCCTACCCGTTCGCCCTGACAGTCATACTCGCCGCCTCCGCCGCCTTCGTCACCCCGGTCTCCTCGCCGGTGAACACCCTCGTCTGGGGACTCGGCAGCTACAGCTTCGGCGATTTCGTCAAGGCGGGCGTTCCATTGCTGCTCATCGTGATGGTGGTCAGCCTGTTTATGGTGCCCCTGCTCTTTCCGCTGCAAGCTGCAGGTTAGAAGCCCATTCACCTGGACGCGGAAGGCGGCTCCGTACCCGGCAGATAGGTATCGAAACGAAAGGGCGCGGCAATCAGGCCGGCGTCCGTGTGCAGCAAAACCTTTGCCTCCCAGGTCATGCGGGCGCGGACACAGACCGGCAACGTGGCGGTACCGGTAAACTCGCCGGGTTCGAGCCCCTCCAGGGACACCCGGTTGAACCCCATGTTCATATCCGCTCCGGCGAAGTCCACCTCGGCCCGGTCGGCGTCGATACCTTCCGCGCGCACGACGAGGCCAAGCTCCTTCACTGCCGGGATATGACGCGGCAAAATCCCGAAGGTCACCCGAGCGCCGTCGGGGAAGGTCGCCGCGCAAGGTCCGGCCCGCAGGTCACAATCGGTGTTCAAGGGCGCGACCGAAACCAACTTCGGGTGCAGTAGCGGGCGGACCCTGATCCAGGCGACCAGGGACACCGCCAGAAAGAGGGCAGCGGCCAAGAGCCATAGCATGCGGGTTGCGCTGGGGGTCACTGGAGCAGCTCCAGGGAAATCCCGGATTCGCGAAGGACGTTGGAGAATAACGCCGACCATGGACGCCGACAACGCTTATTCGATCTGACCCTCACCAGGGCAAAACTCCGGCAGTCACCTTGACGGGGTTTGCACATAAATCACATTATCCCCGAGGCGGAGGCGACATCCGAAATCTATCATCAAAACTAAAGAAAATTTTCCCACCAGTGACCACCCACAACGAGGACATCGCGCGCGTTTTCGAGCAGATCGCCGACCTGTTGGAGATGCGTGGCGAAAACCCCTTTCGCGTTCGCGCCTACCGCAACGGGGCACGGGAGGTGCGGCTACTGCCCAGGGAGCTCACCGAAATGTTGGCGAAGG
Organism: uncultured Gammaproteobacteria bacterium; assembly: GCA_963802975.1. Taxonomy (GTDB): domain Bacteria; phylum Pseudomonadota; class Gammaproteobacteria; order Chromatiales; family Chromatiaceae; genus Thiosymbion. Next base: position 51,692 of record CAWDLA010000003.1, on the reverse strand, counting down.
GAGCGGATCCGACCCGGCTGCCCGGCATCGGGCCGGCCCTTGCGGGCAAGATCGAGGAGATCATCGACACCGGCTCCTGCAGCGCCCTGAGAAAGCTTGAGAAGCAAATCCCCCCTGACCTGACCGAGATCCTCAAGCTGCCGGGGCTGGGCCCGAAGCGGGTCCACGCCCTGCACTATGATCTGGACATCCACACCCCGGAGCAGCTCTACCGGACGGCCAAGTGCGGGCGCCTGCGGGGGCTCCCGGGTTTCGGCCCGAAGATCGAAGAGGCCATCGTCTCGGCCCTCGAGGCCCATCTTTCGGGGAAGCGGCGCTTCAAGCGTGCCACCGCGATCCGCTATGCCGAGCCCCTCCTTGCCTGGCTGGCGCAGACCGACGGGCTGAATAAGGCGGCGATCGCCGGCAGCTACCGGCGCCGCCGGGACAGCGTCGGCAACCTGAACATCCTGGTCACCGCAAAGGACCCGGAGGCGGTGGTGGACCGGTTCACCGCCTACGACGAGGTCCAGACGGTTCGATCCAGAAGCACTCGCCGCGGCGCAGTGGTCCTCAGGAGCGGCCTGCCAGTAGAACTGCGGGTCGTGGAGCCCGAGACCTTGGGTGCCGCCCTGCATTGGTCCACCGGCAGCAAGCGGCACCAGGCTGCGATCCGCACCCTGGCTCACCGGCAGGGACTGGACGTGAACGAGCAGGGAGTCTTCGCAGGTGCCAAGCGGATAGCCGGGGAGACCGAGGCATCGGTGTTCGACGCCCTGGGCCTGCCCTACATCGAGCCCGAGCTGCGCGAGGACCGGGGCGAGATCGAGGCCGCACGCAACGGCCTCTTGCCCAGGCTACTGGAGCGTTGCGACCTACGCGGCGACCTGCACTGCCACACGACCGCCACCGACGGCCATGGATCGTTGCAGGAGATGGCCTGCGCCGCGCAGGACCAGGGGCTGGAATACCTGGCGATCACGGACCACTCCAAGCGCCTGACCATGGTCCACGGACTCGGCAGCCGGCACCTGTTGCAGCAGATGGACGAGATCGATCGGCTGAACGCGAGGCTTCAAGGGTTCCGCATTCTCAAGGGCATCGAGGTGGATATCCTCGAAGACGGAGGGCTGGATCTTCCCGACAAGGTGCTGGGGCGCCTCGACCTGGTAATCGGCGCCATCCACAGCCGCTACAACCTGACCCGCGCCAAGCAAACCAGGCGCGTTCTCAAGGCCATGGATCACCCCCATTTCAGCATCCTCGCCCACCCCACCGGTCGGCTCATCGAGGCACGCGAGCCGTACGACCTGGATATGACGCGCATAATCCGCCACGCCCGAGACCGCGGCTGCTTTCTCGAGCTCAACTGCAATCCTCAGCGCCTCGACCTCTTCGACACTTGCTGCCAGAATGCGCGGGAGGAAGGCGTGCTCGTCAGCGTCGACTCGGACGCACACAGCACACTGGGCTTCGCCAACCTGAGGCATGGCGTCGACCAGGCCCGGCGCGGCTGGCTGGAGGCGGGAGACGTGCTCAATAGCCGGACGCTTAACGATCTGCTGCCGCTGCTTCGCCGCACCATGTGACGGGCCGCGCCTATAGAATGTTCTCCGCAATAACCCTCGAAAACAAGCTCGGTCATCCCGGGAGCCCACATGGACCTGACTACCATCATCCTCATCGCGGCGGTCCTGGTCGTCGCCTTTTTTGCGGTGCTGATTTATAACAATCTGGTGCGACTCAAGCACAACGTGGCCAAGAGCTGGTCCAACATCGACATCTCCCTCAAGCAGCGCCACGAGGAGCTGCCTAAGCTGATCGACGTCTGCAAGCAATACATGGGGTACGAGCAGGAGACGCTGGAGCGGGTGATTCGGGCCCGCGGGGCCGTCTTCCAAGCCAGCGGCCGAGGTGACCTAAAGGGGTTGGGCAGGGCCGAGACCGAGCTGCGGGCCGGGCTAGGGCAGCTCTTCGCACTGGCGGAGAACTACCCGGAGCTCAAGGCAAACGAGAGCTTCCGGCACCTTACCCAGCGCATATCCCAGCTCGAAGAGACCATCGCCGACCGGCGTGAGCTTTACAACGACAGCGTCAATCTCAACAACGTGCGCATCGAGCAGCTCCCGGATCTGCTCGTTGCCCGGCTCATGGGCTTCAACGCTTTCGACCTGCTGGAGTTCGCCGAGGCCAGGGAAGACGTCGATGTCGCGAAACTTTTCGGCTGAGCTGTTCGGTTGAGCTCTTCGGTTGATCAGGGAATGATCGAGACCCTGCAGCAACTCGCGGCTTCCTCCGACCCCATTGCTTTCTGGATTACCAGCGGCGTACTCGCCGCCCTCGCCGCTTTCTCGCTGCGCACCGGCCTCGACGGGTTCTGGCGCCTGCGCCTGGTGACCGATACACCGACCGCCAAGATCCGCTCGGCCCCCCAGGGTTACGTCGAGCTCACCGGGCAGGCCCTCCCCTACCAGAGTCCCGCGGCCGCCGAGCTCACCGGATTGCCTTGCGTCTGGTATCGGTTCAAGGTAGAGGAGCGGCGGCGCAGCGGCAAGAATAACCACTGGGTAACGGTCGAGAGCGGCGAAGCGGACAAGCCCTTCCTGCTCGACGACGGAACGGGCCGCTGCCTGGTGGAGCCCGCCTTTGCGGAGCTGCACTGCCGGGCCAAGGACGTCTGGTATGGCTCCGGTCGGCGCGCACCCAGACCCCCGACCCACCATTGGCTCAGCGCCGGCGGACGCTTCCGTTTGACGGAGGAGCGCATCGCCGCGCAGGAGCCCATCTACCTGCTGGGTCGCTTCGAGACGCCCCGCCGCGGCCCGCAGGAGAAGGAGCGCCTGACCAGAAGCCTGCTTTCCTCGTGGAAGCGCGACCCGGAGCGCATGGCCCGATTCGACAAGAACAAGGACGGGGAGATCAGCCTCGGCGAGTGGGAGCACGCCCGAACCAAGGCGCAGAGCCTGGCCGAGCAATCCGAATCGCGCCTCCAAGCCGAGCCGCCCATGTCGCGCGTGATGGGGACGCATGACCCACGCCGCCCCTTCGTCATCGCCACCCTCGACACCGAATCCCTGCTCGGTCGCCTGCGTCTGCGGGCATTCGGAGGAACGGCACTCTTCCTGCTCCTCACCTCCGGCGTGGGTCTCGCCGTCATCGCGCGAATGCTGTATGGCTGATGCGAGAAAGAGCTGTTAACTGTTAACAGTTAGCTGCTGGCTGCGTCCTTCTTCTTGCTGTCTTTGGCGTACTCGAAGGCGTCTGAAAACATGTGCTCCATGGTCAGGCCGCGGGCCTCGAAGGCCTGGCGTCCGGCGTCCACCATCACCGGCGGGCCGCTCATGTAGACGTCGAAGCCGCTCATGTCCGGATGATCGGCGACGACCACCTCATGGACGAGGCCGGTCCGGCCCTTCCAATCCGCATCCGGTTCGGAAAGGACCGGGCCTGTAGGTCAGGTTGGGGTGCTCCCGCGCCCATTGCTCGGGCAGATCGGGCAGATAGAGATCGCGCCGCGCGCGCACGCCCCAGTAGAGGTGCATGGGGCGCACGATGCCGACGTGGAAGGCGTGCTCGATCATTCCCTTGATCGGGGCGAAGCCGGTTCCGCCACCCATGAGGATCATGGGGCGTTCAGAGTCCTCGCGCAGGATGAAGGTCCCCAGCGGCGCCTGGATGCGCAGGATGGTCTTCTCCTTCATGCTGTCGAAGACATAATCGGTGAACTCGCCCCCTGGCACGTGGCGCACGTGCAGCTCGATGAGCTCGTCGTCGTGGGGCGCGTTGGCGATGGAGAAGGCACGCTTGCGCCCGTCGCGCAGCAGGAAGTCCAGGTACTGGCCGGCGAAGAACTGGAGCCGCTGATTATCCGGCAGCTTGAGATGAAGCCGAACCACGTCGTGGTTGAGCTGCTCCTTTGCGACGACCCGGCAGGGCAGGGTGCGGACCTCCACCTCGGCGGCGGTCTTCACCTCTGCGACCTTGAGGACCAGGTCGCTCCGGGGGACGGCCTGGCAGGTCAGGCAGGTCCCGGCGGGCTGACCCAGGAGGGGCGCCGGCATCCCGTCGGGGTAGTCGACCTCGCCTTCCACCAGCTTCGCGGCACAGGAGCCGCACTGACCGTTGCGGCAACCGTAAGGCAGACCGACTCCTTGGTGCAGGGCCGCCGCGAGCAGATTCTCTCCGATATCGACCACGAAGCTGTGACCGCCGGGCTCGGTACGTACGTTAAAGCTCATGACTCTCCTTAGGATTCGAAAATAGTGGGGAGGATGGGTTTTGGTAAGCCGGAAGCTATGTTCCAATATGGCGTTTTAGGCGATCGCGACAACCCATTATGGACGCAAAGGCGGTTACGGACGTTGACTTGTTACCGAGTTACTGCTCGGTGAAAACCTCGGCTCAGGCATGTTGATACTGGGTTGCGGCCACATCGGACGGCGCGTCGCACGCCATTATCTGGACCAGGGCGAGACTGTTCTCGGCGTCGTGCGCAGCACCGAAAGCGCGGCGGCGCTGACCGGGGATGGCATCCCCGCCTTGGCGTTCGACCTGTCAACAGCGGCGTTGGACGGGCTCGCGCTGGCGGGCGAGCGGATCTTCCACTTCGCCCCGCCGCACGGGCCATGGCGTGGAGGACCCGGGCACGCGTCGGCTGGTGTCGGCCTTCGCCCGCACTGGACATCCAAAACGCCTGGTCTACATGAGCACCACCGGTGTCTACGGGGACTGCGAAGGCGCCTGGGTGGACGAGACACGCCCGCCCTGCCCCAGCGTCGACCGGGCGCGGCGGCGCTGGGACGCGGAGCAGACCCTGCGCGGCTGGAGCATCAGATCCGGGAGCGAGCTCGTCATCCTGCGTGTCGCAGGCATCTATGGCTCGGGACGCCTGCCCCTGGAGCGCATCCGCCGCGCTCTGCCGCTGGTGCGGGAAAAAGAGTCCCCCTTCTCCAACCGCATCCATGCGAAAGACCTGGTCCGGGTCTGCATCGCCGCGATGGACCGGGGCCCCGGCGGTGCGGTTTACAACGTCTGCGACGGCAGCCCGAGCACCATGACCGACTACTTCTTCCAGATCGCCGACGGGGCCGGGTTGCCACGCCCGCCGGTCATCTCTTTGGAAGAAGCCGAGGGCCAGCTCTCACCGGGAATGATGTCCTACATGCTCGAATCCCGACGGCTGAGCAACCGCCGGCTACTCGAGGAGCTGGGCATCGAGCTGCGGTTCCCGAACCTGGCAGCGGGACTTCGCGATTGCCTCGACCATTCGCAGCAGGACTAAAAGGTTGCGCGACACCCCCAAGCAGGGCACAGTTCCGCTTTGGAATCCAACTGATACATTCAGGAGAACAAGCTCAGATGAAGAAAAAGGTTTCTCTCGTTGGCGCACTGGGAGCGGCCGCCCTGTTGGGTGCCTTGGGCCAGCAGGCAAAAGCCGTTGAAGACGACGACCTGCGTTTCGATACGACCGAGGACTTACATGACGTCTGCGCCGTCCCCGCGGACGCGCCGGAGTACCCGCTGGCGAACCAGGCCTGCCGCGCGTTCATCGAGGGGGCAGTTCAGTACCACGATGCGGTCTCCGACAAAAAGCGCCTGCCGCGGCTGATCTGTTACCCCAAGAACGCAACGATCCAAGACGGAAAGAATGCCTTCGTGGCCTGGGCGAGAAAAAATGCCGGCAACAAGACGCGGATGGGCGAGCTGCCCGTTATCGGCTTGGTGCGGTCCCTGGAGGACAAGTACCCCTGTAAATGACGATTTTTTCGGACCAAGCGCGGTCGAAGTTAGTGCGGGAACTTTTCAGTCGTTCACAATCATGATCAGGAGACATTCCATGAAATCGATCGGCATCCCAGTCGTCCTCATCGCCGCGGTAACAATCGCGGGCTGTGGAACCACAACCACATCGCGCACCGCCAGCGGTGCCGCCGGCGGTGCAGCGGTCGGCGCCCTGGTCGGCTCCACCAGCGCGAATGCCGGAAAGGGCGCCCTCATCGGCGCCGGCGCCGGCGCCCTGGGCGGTTACATCTACGACCAAGAGCAAAAGAAGAAGGACCGCGAACGGGACGAACGGTACCGTTACCGTTAAGACGGCCCCGACCTGACGGTAAGCGCCCGGACAAAAACCGTGCCGGCGCTGGAGCCGTCAGAGCACTCGTCTAAGCGGCGAACCAGCCAGCTCATCCCGCACGGGGATGCGGCTGGTCCCGTCCGCTGCGGCACAGCCCCCCTGAACAAGAGCACTCCGGAGTAAACTGAATGAAGATTCTATTCGCCACCCTCGTTATCATTATTTCCCTGACCGTTTCCGCCTGCGGCAGTACCACCGGCTCCCGCGCCGGCAGCGGTGCCCTGATGGGTGCCGCCGGCGGCGCGCTGATCGGCTCGCTCAGCGGGAGTGCCGGCAGCGGAGCCCTGATCGGAGCCGGCGCCGGCGCCCTCGGCGGTTATCTGTATGACCAGCACCGCAAGGGCCACATCGACTGACCACGGCTCCTTCGGTAGGAGTGCCGGCTGCCGCTCCCTGATGGACCTGCTCAGGCGCCGATCTTCTGCCCGCGGACGCCTCTGCCTTTCGCACAACCGGCGGCAACGCAAACATGCTTGAGACCTACCTGAGCGAGGTCTTGCAGGTCATGCTGGACCTGTCGCCGTCACTGCTGCTCGGGCTGTTCATCGCTGGGCTCATGCACGTTTATCTTCCGAAGGGATTCGTGCACCGGGGGCTCAACCGCCCCGACATGCGCAGCGCCGCCCGTGCGTCGCTGATCGGCGTGCCGCTGCCACTGTGCTCCTGCGGGGTTATACCTACGGCACTGGGCCTGCGCAACGAAGGGGCTTCCAAGGGCGCCACCACCGCCTTTATGATCAGCACGCCCCAGACGGGAGTGGATTCCCTTTTGGTCAGTGCCTCCTTTCTCGGCTGGCCCTTCGCCCTGTTCAAGCTGGCGGCCGCCTTCGTCACGGGACTGATCGGCGGCGCTTTGGTGAACAAATTCACCGAACCTGACGAGGGGCTGCGAGACGAGTCCGGCGGCTCGGATGAGGACAGCGGAACAGGGGGCATGCGGGGCGTTCTGCGCTATGGGTTGTTCGACCTACTCGCAGCCATCGACCTCTGGATCGTCGCTGGCGTGCTGGCAGCGGCCCTGATCACCAGCTTCATCCCCCCCGACTTTCTGGCCGGACAGACCTGGGCCCGGGGTATCGGCGGAATGCTGCTGGTGCTGGCCATCTCCATCCCGCTGTACGTCTGCACAACAGGATCGGTGCCCATTGCCGCGTCCCTCATTGCTGCAGGTATGCCCGCCGGTACGGCGCTGGTCTTCCTCATGGCCGGACCCGCAACCAACGTGGCGACCTTGGGTGCCGTTTACCGCGCGCTCGGCGCGCGCGTCCTGGCGATCTATCTCGGAACCGTGATCCTCATGAGCATCCTGCTCGGCCTGGGTTTCGATTCCCTGCTGCAGGGACTGGACCCCGCAGCGCAACCCCATGAGCATGGCGTGGATTGGATAGGGACCGGCTCGGCCTTGCTTCTGAGCGGCCTTATCGCCTATCTGATGCTGCTTCGCCTGAAGGCCCGGAGCGAGGTTCGGCGTGCCAGGACAGCGAAGGACGCGGGTCTGATGCTCAAAGTCGACGGCATGTCCTGCCAGCACTGCGTGGTCAGCGTGAAGAAGACCCTGGAAGGCTTCGACAGCGTTGCCGAGGCGACCCCGGACTTGTCCTCCGGCTTGGTACAGGTGCGCGGTGACCACCTGGACGTGAGCGCCCTCGTTCAGGCGGTGGAGAAGGCCGGATTTCGCGCGTCGAAAGGTTCGAAAGCCTGATCAATCTTCGGTAGAAACCCTGTTGACGGGGGCGAACATATAAACTACCGTTTGCTTCAGGTTCCAGCCCAGACGATCGCCAAGGTCCAGAACCAGTCACGGAAAGAACTCTTCGCCATCCCCGCTCCGGATCCGCTTCCGGGGTGTGCCCGCGGGACCTGATCGCTCAGTCCACCCGCGCTCGCGCGACGCTCGTCGGTGGCACGCCCCTTGACCCACCAACCGGTGACCCCCGTTCGTTCGTTTCCGGCAGTCCGGCCTCCTTGGCGGAAAACCGCTTTCCCAAAGGTTTCTGACACATGGCCCGTTAAACGCTGGACGTCCGCCGCAGTCCCGGGCGGGTTCGCGGAATACGGCAACCGTTTGCCGTTCACTGTCGCCTGAATTGTGCATTGCTCAGGTGACGGTGCCCGGTCGATCAATGCACGCCTTGCACGAGAGAGAGCGATGAGGATCTACGTAGGAAATCTTCCCTACAGCGTCACCGACGATGACCTTAGGGACACATTCTCCGAGTTCGGAGAGCTGGAAAGCGCAGAGGTGGTGAAGGACAGGTTCTCGGGCCAGTCCAAGGGATTCGGCTTCGTCGACATGCCAAACAACGCCGACGCCGACCAAGCCATCAAGGCACTGAACGACCAGCCCCTGAAGGGCCGCAAGCTGACGGTCAACGAGGCCCGCCCAAGGGCGGATCGGCCCCGTCGCGGTGGTGGAGGCGGTGGAGGCGGCGGCTACCGCTGAGCAAGCGCGATTGTGCGTGCGGTCCCGGGCGGGGTCGCACGCCTTCGTCTTCTCGCGCAACCGGGAAGGTCTCGCGCCAAGACGCCAAGACGCAAAGTAATTGCCTGGCGAGCTTCGTGAGTTGGCGTGCGTGTTGCCCGTTGGGCGCTCGCGCAGACTCATGCATCACAATAGCCGGGTCCGCTCTCAATCGATCCCGAGCCGGCCCCAAAGCCCGTCCACCCGCTGCTTGATCTGCTCGTCCATACGGATGGGCCGGCCCCATTCCCGTTGCGTCTCTCCCTGCCACTTGTTGGTCGCGTCGAAGCCGATCTTCGAGCCCAGTCCGGACACGGGCGAGGCGAAATCCAGGTAGTCGATCGGGGTGTTCTCCACCATCACGGTGTCGCGCACCGGGTCCATGCGCGTGGTCATGGCCCAGATCACGTCCTTCCAGTCCCGCGTATTCACGTCCTCGTCCACCACGATGACGAACTTGGTGTACATGAACTGGCGCAGGAAGGACCAGACCCCCATCATCACCCGCTTGGCGTGCCCCGGATACTGCTTCTTCATGCTCACCACCGCCAAGCGGTACGAGCAGCCCTCCGGCGGCAGGTAGAAATCGACGATCTCCGGGAACTGCTTCTGCAGGATCGGGACGAAGACCTCGTTCAGGGCCACGCCCAGGATCGCCGGCTCGTCCGGCGGCCGGCCGGTGTAGGTGCTGTGGTAGATGGGGTCGCGGCGCTGGTGATGCGTTCGATGGTGAAGACCGGGAAGCTGTCCACCTCGTTGTAGTAGCCGGTATGGTCGCCGAACGGGCCTTCGGCGGCCATGTCGTCGGGGTGGATAAGGCCTTCGAGCACGAGCTCCGCACTCGCCGGGACCTGCAGATCGTTGCCGATAGCAGCGGGCGACCTCGGTGCGGCTGCCGCGCAGCAGGCCGGCGAAGGCATACTCGGACAGGGTGTCCGGAACCGGCGTGACCGCCGCCAGGATGGTCGCCGGATCGGCCCCGAGGGCGACCGACACCGGGAAGGGCTCGCCCGGGTGCTTCTGCTGCCACTCGCGGAAATCCAGGGCGCCGCCGCGGTGGGCCAGCCAGCGCATGATGACCCGGTTGCGGCCGAGCACCTGCATGCGGTAGATGCCCAGATTCTGACGCGGCTTGTCCGGCCCGCGGGTGACCACCAGGCCCCAGGTGATGAGACGACCCGCATCCCCCGGCCAGCAGGTCTGGATGGGCAGCCTGGCCAGGTCGACATCGTCCCCTTCGAGCACGACCTCCTGGCAGGGCGCACCGCGCCGCTCCTTGGGGGCCATGTCCAACACCTTCTTGAACACCGGCAGCTTCTGCCAGGCGTCCTTCATGCCCTTGGGCGGATCCGGCTCCTTGAGGAAGGCGAGCAGTCTTCCGACCTCGCGCAGGGCGTCGACGGACTCCTCGCCCATGCCCAGCGCGACCCGCTTGGGCGTGCCGAAGAGATTGCCGAGCAAGGGGATATCCGAGCCCTTGGGATTCTCGAACAGAAGGGCCGGGCCGCCGGCGCGCAGGGTCCGGTCGCAGATCTCGGTGATCTCCAGGTAGGGATCGACCTCGACGCGGATACGCTTGAGCTCGCCGCGCTGCTCGAGTTGCTCGATGAAATCGCGAAGGTCTCGGTATTTCATGGTCTTATTGGATTGAACCTAGAATCGGTAGTTGACCGCTTCGTGCCACAACCAACCGCTTGATCCTCCGTGAGAAAGCGATGCTTGATCGAACTTAGCCCAGACCTCGTCGTCGGCCGGCGCGGAGAGCCAGCTCGAGACCGACGGGGAGTCGCGGATCCTGCCGGTTGCCGGCGGGGGCTTCGAACAGCGCTACAACGCCCAAGCCAAGGCGGTATCGGAGCATGCAGCTCGATCGCTGGAAGTAGCTTGCGTGCAAAACTTGTTCGATCAAGGCACGACCCGCCTCAAGCCGCGATGCCCGAATGCCGCAGCAAGGCATCGATGGTGGGCTCGCGCCCGCGGAAACCCAGATACAGATCCATGGCCTCCGCGGACCCGCCGCGCTCCAGGATGTTCTCGCGAAAGGCGCGTCCGGTTTCACCGTCCAGCACGCCGCGTTCCTCGAACAGGGAGAAGGCGTCCGCGGACAGCACCTCGGCCCACTTGTAACTGTAGTAACCCGCCGCATAGCCGCCGGCGAAGATGTGGGAGAAGCCGTGGGCGAAGCGGTTGAATGCCGGCGGCTTGATCACCGCCACCTGGTCACGCACCTGGTCCAGGATCTCGTAGATGCGCCCTCCAGCCTCAGGGTCGTACTCGCGGTGGAGACGAAAGTCGAAGATGGCGAATTCCAGCTGCCGCACCATCTGCATAGCGGACTGAAAATTCTTCGCTCCGAGCATGCGCTCGTACAGCTGCTCGGGAATGGGCTCCCCCGTATCCACGTGCCCCGAGATCAGGTCCAGGGGCTCGCGCTCCCAGCACCAGTTCTCCAGGAACTGGCTGGGCAGCTCCACCGCATCCCAGGGCACGCCGTTGATGCCCGCCACCGCCGGATAATCGACCTTGGTCAGCAGGTGATGCAGGCCATGGCCGAACTCGTGAAACAGGGTCTGGACCTCGTCGTGGGTGAGCAGGGAGGGCTTGACCCCCACCGGTGGTGAGAAATTGCACACCAGGTAGGCAACCGGGATCTGGTCGCAGCGGTTGGTGTGAAAGCGGTTGGTGCAGACGTCCATCCAGGCACCACCGCGCTTCTTCTGACGGGCAAAGGGGTCGAGATAGAACTGACCGCGCAGCTCGCCTGCCTCGTCCCGAATCTCGAAGAAGCGCACGTCCGGATGCCAGGTCTCCACGCCCTCGGTCTCCTGTATCCGGATGTCGAACAGCCGCTCCACCACGGCGAACATGCCCTTCAACACGCGGTGAACCGGGAAGTAGGGCCGCAGCTCCTCCTGGGTGATCCTGTGTCGGTGCTCGCGCAGTTTCTCGGAGTAGTAGGCGATGTCCCAGGGCTCGAGACCTTCGAAGCCGTGCTGCTCCCTGGCGTATTGCCGCCAGCTCTTCGAGCTCCAGGCGCGCCCGGGCCACGGAGCGGTCGGCAAGATCGTTCAGGAAGCCCATGACCTCGTCGCTGGAGCGGGCCATCTTGGTGGCCAAGGATCGGTCGGCGTAACTGTCGAAGCCAAGCAGTCCAGCCAGCTCGTGGCGCAGCTCCAGAATGCGGTCCATGATGTCCGAATTGTCCCACTCGCCCGCGTTAGGTCCCTGATCCGAAGCGCGGGTACAGAAGGCCTGGTAGACCTCGTGGCGCAGCTCTCGGTCGTCCGCGTAGGTCATGACCGGCAGATAGGAAGGAAAATCAAGCGTCAGGACCCATCCGTCCCGATCCCGCTCCCGGCGCCGTCTGCCGTGCGAGGTCCATGGCCGTGGCCGGCAGTCCGGCCAAGGCGGATTCCTCGGTGATGATCTTGCTCCAGGCATTGGTGGCGTCGAGCAGGTTCTCCTGGTACTTGCTGGTGAGCCGGGAAAGCTCCTGGCTGATTTCCTTGTACCGTTCCTTCTTGTCGTTCGGCAGGTCGACACCCGACAGGTGGAAATCGCGCAGCGCATTCTCCAGCAGCTTGCGCTGCGCGGCGTCCAGGTGCTCCTGGTTGGCGACGGCACGATAGCCCTCGAACAGGGCCTGGTTCTGCCCGACTTCCGTACCGTATTCGCTGAGCTTAGGCAAACAGGCATTGTAGGCGACGCGCAGCTCATCGCTATTCATAACCGAGTTGAGATGGCCCACGGGGGACCAGGCGCGGCTGAGCCGGTCGTCGATCTCCTCGAGGGGCTCGACGAAGCTGTCCCAGGTGGGGACGTCCGTGCGGCTCGTGAGCTGTTCGATCCGCGCCCGGCATGCGGCCAGCAGCTGATCTACCGCTGGCTCGACCTGTTCCGGAGCAATACGGGAGAAGGACGGGAGCCCGTCCGTTTCGAGCAAGGGATTGTCCATTTACAGCAAAATCTCCGATCACTCGCCGATGAATCCGGTGTTGGTCTCGACCGGGACTCGCGCGCGCATGGCGCGGATAATGTCCTTCTTAGACCGCGGCTCGAACGCGCGCGGAATGCAAAGTATCAGCTTGTGCAGATCGCGGTGGATGGTGTCGTGACTGCGTCCGTGAATTTTCTGCCACTCGCCCTCGGTCTTTTCGAAGCGGCCGTTGTTGCCGTAAGCGTAGATCTTGTACGCGCCCGCCGGCGTGCAGCGCAAGCCCTCGAAGGAGACGTTCCGAACCCCGCTGGGGGCCTCGACCACCAGCGTATAACGCACCGCCGCGTCGGCCCCTATTCTGATGTTCTTGCCGTCGATGTACTGACGAAACCGGGAGGATGGGTCGTCCACCTGGAACTCCACCAAATCGCCGTCCTTCGGCCAAGGCGGCAGTGTCGTGGCCCCCTCCGTCCAAGCGGCATCCTCGTCGTTGATGCTGCTGGGCGTCGGGGCTTCCGCCTCGTCAACAAAGGGCCGGTTATTTGCGGACAACACGGGACCGGAGAGAAGTACGAGCAGCAGGGTGAGGACTAGAGATCTCATTGCGTTAGACACCTGGAGTTTAGACTTGGGGAAGCGCGCCGAACTGACAATATAAGGCGATTTCTGTCAAATCACATACTGTTGGTTCCCACCTCGAGGCGGCGATGCCCCACTTCCGGTTAAACAGGCATTCGGTGATAGCATTACTCGAGGAGCCTGTCAGACTTACGACTGTTCTACTGCGGAACCGCGGATGCCGGTCAGACAGGCTCCCAGGTTACCAGCACCGCCATCCGAGGAGAGAAAGATGTCAAACATACGTGCCTTTCGTGGTAAGCAACCGCAAATCGCCGAAACCGCCTGGGTCGACGATACCGCTGTCGTCATCGGCGACGTAACCATCGGTGCCCGTTCCTCGGTTTGGCCCCTGTGTGTAATCCGCGGAGACATTCACCGCATCGAGATCGGCGCAGCAACGAACATTCAGGACGGATCCGTCCTGCACGTATCTCACGACAGCCGCTTCATGCCGGGGGGTGCACCGCTCGTCATCCACGACCGGGTCACCGTCGGTCATCAGGTGGTTCTGCACGGCTGCGAGATTCGTGAGCTGTGTCTGATAGGCATCGGCTCCCGGATACTGGACCGAGCGGTACTCGAGCCCCGAGCCATGGTAGGTGCCGGCTCCCTGGTGCCGCCCGGCAGGGTGCTGGAGGGCGGCTACTTATGGGTCGGGACCCCGGTCCAACGTGTCCGCCCCCTCAAGGACCGGGAGTTGGAGTACTTGGAGTACGTTGGGGGGAACTACACGAAGCTGGCGGATGAGCACCGGGGCGCGGGCCTGAGTCAGTAGCAGTCGCGGAGTTCGTGAAGACCCCCGTTGAGGGATTGCATCACGAATACCGTCGTGCTGCGTAGGTCCCGTCGGATAGCGTTTTCAGTAGGGACAGGGTACTTTCGGTCTGACCAACGTGCTCGCAGCTCACCGGGATGCTCTGGGGGACGACCTCATTGCCACAGGCGGCGAGGCAAACAGACGATAGGCTGAATCCCAGGCATCTGGAACCTCTCGCGTTGATCAGTGCAGAAAATTGGCGGTTTGGGCCAAAAATTCCTTGGACAGATCATTCCCATGTCGCAAGATCGGTCCGGATGATACGGATACGCTGCAAGATAGCCGCGCGCTTGAGATTGAACCAGATCATTGCTGCCGTCACTGCGGCTCCCAGCCCCATCAACACTAACGCCCGGCCCAAGCGCTGCTCCGGATAGAGCTGCACCAGCTGACCCAAGACGTTGATCACGAGGGAGGCCATACCAGAATACAGGAAGGCCCGTGTGTGCGCGACGATGCCGAGGACAATACCGACGAAGCTCAATGCGAGCGCCAGAGCCAGTATCCACAGACCCTCCTGCAGGAACACATCCAGCGTGGCCGCGGCGTAGAGTGTGCTCAGCGCGCTCAGTCGGACCCCGTTGAGCACCGCCGGTTTCAGCTCGTCGCCGTGCAAATGAACGAGAAGCAGGACGGTAAGTGCTGCCGGGATAGTGTAGATCTGAAGCAGCCCGAATCGAGCCGCCCAATCGGGAACCCAGAGATAGATGCCCGCATTGACGGCCAGTAGGGCCAGGTACAATGGCGTTCCCTGACCGGTCGAGCGTCGGGTCAGCGTATAAAGTGCGCCGAGCGCGAACAGAGAGAGTCCGGCGTGGGTGGAGCCGGGCTGCAACGGCACGGTGAAAAGCGCTGCAAGAGGCAGGGTCATAGTCAGAATATATGTCGGTCTGGAACCCGTAAGAGCCTGCAGGACGAATAAAACGTAGCCGAAAGCGATGATCGCCGCAGTATCCCAGACGCTCACCGGTGCGGTACCGACCCAGAGTACGCGGCTGTAGACACCAACGACGGCGGCCAAGGCGACAGCGGCGTACACCCATCGGTCCAGGCGGGAGCGACGGGCGTTCAGGATGCAGAGTCCCGCGAGCACCAACGCCGTTACGATGGCGGCTGCGTGTCCCCACGGCTCGGCGAGCCGCGACATGGACAAGCCGGACGGCAGGCCGATCGCACACCTTCATCATGAACCAGCTCCACTCGGACGCGCTGAGCACAGCCGCAGCGCGGGTGAAATCGGCGAGCACCCGGGGCGTGAGCGTACTGGTCTCGCCTTCCCGCGCGGGGAAGCGTAAAGAAAGCCATCGCAACATTGAGGCAAGCAACGCAAACTGCAGCGCGTAGACCGGCAGCAAAGAGCCGATGCGAGACCAGGGTACCCAGATCAGCCACACGCCATGCAGCAGCAGCGCGGAAAACACCCCGCTAGCGTAAAGCCAGCTCCGACTTTGCTGACGCCACCCGGCGAAAGCGGCGATCCCGGCCAGCAACGCCAGCGTCACAAGCCGCTCGCCGATGGCTATGCCTGGCAAAGCCACCAGCAGGACAAACCCAACGCCGAGGGTGGCGGCAAGCCACAGGCGCAGCGCCGCATTGAGGAGGTCAGGCAAGGCCGCTTCACGGCCTCTCGTCCACACCCAGGCCCCCGCGACCAGGGCGCCAAAGAGCGCTACCGCCAAGGGCAGATGGAAAGGCTGGGCGATGCCCCATGCGGCAAGGGCAGTGGCAAATACCGACGCGATGAACAGGTGGGCCGAGACTAGACGGCGCCACCGGAGCAGACCGTGCAGTAGCGACAGCGCCATTACGACCCCGGGGATCAGAGCCTGTGAGCGTTGCGTCGCAGAGCCGATGTCCAGGACGACCAGCGCGCCGTCCCAAAGCAGGACACCCAGAAGCCACGCCGTGCAGATGGCAAAGGCGGTGAACAATAGCGGGGCATGCAGCACCGGATGGCGCCAGCGCAGGCGCGCGACGATCTGTGCGCCATAGCGTTCCCACAGGACAGCCAGCATCAGCAGCACGTTGGCCCACAGTAGGTTGTGCAAGGCCAGCGCCCCGATGGCGGGAAGCTCCAAGTCCATCAATCCCGCCCGGTAACGATCCACGCTGAACAGCACAACGCCGAGCGACAGGATGCCTACGCCCAGCCACCCAAAGACGGGCGTCGCACTCTGGCGAAGCATCAGGAACAGATAGACGCCGACGATGATCCCCAAATGCCACTGGAGCTCCCCGGGCTGGTACGCGACAGCGATCCCCGCACCCAGCGCTAACAGACCCAGCCATGGCCAGGTCCAGAGTGCTACCGACCAGTCGTGCAGGCGGGCATTCAGGGGCGGCAAGACCAGGGTGCCGAGAATCCATAGAGCGAATGCCCAGGTGAAGCAAGCCAGGGCGCCAAACGCCGCACGTCCCTCCGGTCCGAGAGCGGCGGCGACAAGAAAGCTCAACAGCAGTGCGACGCCAATCCCTCGAAGCTGCACTCCGAGCCTGATCGGTCGCAGCAGCGGAAACAGGGTTGCGATGAGGGCCGCCGTGATGGCGGGAGCGTACCCGGAACCGTCGGCGTAAAGACCGAGCGCGCCGATCAAGCTCCAGCCATATATCAGCGCCGCGACAGCGAGCAGCGGCAAGCCGAAGGCCTTCCGCCACGGTGGGTGTGCCTCGAGCCGGTAGCCGGCTGTGGCCAGTATGAGGGCCAGCAGCGAAAAGACCAGCCATTCGCCGCCCGTTGCGCTGCCGCTCGGCCAAAGCCGCCAAGGCGGGCCCCCGTGCATCAGGGCGCCACAGAGCCAGCAAACCGCCAAGCTTGACGCCAAGGCCCCAATCACGGTGAAAGCCGGTAGCCGGAGCTCGCGGTTGGCCAGAAACACCACGACGCTGCTCGTCGAAAGGATAACCACCGCGGTCCATGCCGGGCCCGCCAGGTTTGGCGCCAGTATCAGCACCTGCAGTATCGCGAACAGCGCCATAACGACCGCCGCGTTGCGCAGTGGCACTGCGTAAAGCGCACGAAGATCCGGCCCGGTGTCACTGGCGGCCGCCGCGCGCCAAGCTATCCATCGCGCCGCAGATGAGGCGAGGGCCGCGCTGAGAGCCAGAATCAGACCGAGGCTCAGCTCCGTGAGGGGCAAAGTCGAAGCCATGGTCGGCGTCTGCGAATCGGTCACCGTAACTAATACACTGACGATCCCCAACACCGCCAGGGCGATGGCCAGGTAGCTGTTGAGCCTGAGCGCGTATCGGCCTCCGCTGAGGAGCAGGAACACTAGCGCGACCGCGAGCACCGGCCAGGACACCGCCGGTATGGCGAGGGTCGGAGCTGCTTGCCGGATGTCGATAAGCAGTGCGAACAGGGTCAGCGCAAAGCTGGTCCAGTAGATGGTGCGTTCGCCGCGTAAAGAACCTCCCGGCGCCGGATAACCGCCTCTCAGAGCCAGCAAATCGGTGAGGCGAGAGAGCGGCGCCGAGGACAGCAGGCGGACCGCGGCCTGCCATACCAGCAGGGCATAGGTGGTGGTAACCAGTCCGATCCCGGGCGCCGTGTCGACGCCCATCAGGTAGGCACCTGCCATGATCGCAGACCACCCGAGGGCGAGCCAGACGGGCACCACGATCAGCAGGCGCAGCCGGGCCCCGATAAGCATCAGCAGAAGCGCGGCTGCGCCCGCCGAGACGACCCACTTGCCGCCGGGCGGCGCGACCGTCACCCAGCTCCCGAGACGCCATGCTCCAAGTAGCCACAGCAGGATCATGGCTTGTTGCAGGGGCGCGCTTACCAGCGCCTTATACACGAGTCTCCCCTGCGGAATCGAGCGAAGCTGAATCGGCACCCGGAACGCAGGCCGAAGGCCTGGCGTCGACGTCAATTGGCACGTCGGCCGTGTGCGGTGTTTCGGGCTCCTCCGTGCAGCCAGCAAACAGCCACAGGAGTCGTTTGGGCCCATCGCGCCATGCCCGCCGCCTGGCTATCTCGGATAGCTCCTTCGGCCGCCGCTCAAGCCACCAGAGCAAGACCCACAGTACAGCGGCGCCCAGCATCTGGACGAGGCCGACCCCCGGCTGAGGAAAAAAAGTGAGCTTTACGCCTGCTGCCGTAGCCGCGCCCCACACCAGAAAAGCATAGAAGACCCATCTGACATACAGGGTAAGGCTCAGGGCGAGCAGCACGATAGCACCGATTGCAAAAGCGGCCAGCGTCAGCCCGCTTAGCTGGAACTGGACGATTGCGGAGAAACCTGCCAGTGCTGTCCCAGCCGCGACGCTCAGCAGTACGCTGTTAGCGTACACGGCATTTTGCCCGGGCGATTGTCGCACTTGAGCCCGGCGCCCCAAGACCAGCATGGTGACCCAAAGCATGCTGAGCAGCATCAATGCCAGAGAGAACTGCGTCGTCCAGGGCAGACCACCCCCTCCGGGCGCGAACCCGAGCGTCACTGTCAGGGCGGAAATCGGCGCATACAGCCAAGGACTTTGCAGAAGATTAACCCGCTCTGGGGCAGTTGAGGCCTGCCCGAAGATCGGTCCAGGCGCGGCGCGCAGCAGCCACCACAGGAAGCCGGTGAAGACCAGCCCGCTAGTCGCCGCGAGCGGCCCGGGGGCGCTGTCAGCAAGGCTCCAGGCGGCAAGAGCGACGAGTAGCACCAGCGTGATTCGGTAAGCAACCAGTCCGACCCTGCCCAGGCCGGATACGCCCGGGACCGACTCTTCGGCACCCCGCGTGCTTGCCCAGTCACCGAACGCCAAAATTCCGTATAACCCCGGGACAGCGAGCAAAAAATGCATGTCCTGAGGGAAAGGCGCGAGAATGCCAAAGGCGTATAGACCGGCCAGGCTCGCGAGCATCAGGTGCAGCGGTATCAGCGTCAGATACTTCGCCAGCACCATCGCATAGAGGGCTGCGCCCAGCCCCAGGGTAATCAGCCGCGCGACCGGGGCTTCGAGCGCAAGCAAGGCAGCAACAATGGAGAGCCCGTACACGAAGAAGGTGAAACGCGACAAGAAGGTGTGACGGTGCGCGTGGGTCTTGAACTGTGCGTCAAGGTAGAACAACAGTCCACTGACAACCATCAGGTACGGCGCATAGTAGCCTGCCGGCAGGGACAGGGTATCTACGCCCCAGGCGAGATGAACAAAGGTCACAACTGCCGCATATAGCAGCGATCCAGCTGCGAAATACGCGACCTTCTTCCTGTCCACGAAGATGCAAAGCAGCCACTCGTGAGCGAAGCGCAGCAATCCGTAGGCCAGCAATCCGAGCAACAGGAGGTGCGCCACCGCCAGCAGCTGCCAGCCGGGCCACAGGGCAACGAGCGGCGCGGCGAGCTGGAGCGCGGCAACGGCGAGAAACAGACGCGGGTAATCGCCACGCAGGCTGCGGTGAACGACACCCGAGACCACCTGTGCGGCTATGTAGAAGACAGCCAGGCAGGTCAGGACCGCGGCCACCGCCACCGTCCAGAGCAGCACCGAAGTCCCGGCGGTCATCATGAGCCGGGTCACAGCGGCGATAGCGAGCGGGACCAGCAACAGGCTCGTGGACAAGAGTACGCCGCTGGCAGTCGGCAGGCTTGGACGGATCTGCAGTAACTTGTAACCCGCCCACGACAGAAAAATCGTGTATGCGAACAAACTCGCAAAGACGATGATGGCTTTGGTAAAGCCGGTCGTGTAGGCAACCAGAAAGACCGAGCCTGCCAGGAACAGAAAACCGCCGATGAACCACCCGACGTTCTGCACCAAGAACGGCACTAGAATCCGGGGCCAGCCAGAGACCGCGCGTAACGCCTTCTCTAGGGGCCCCGGTACCGTCGGGCGCCAGGCATGTGCTTCGGCAGGCTTCGCCGGCCTGGCAGGCTCGTTCGGCGTCGTCGCTGGGCGGCGTTGCTCGGGCTCGACCGCTTTGGCTGCGTGCAGCACGGCAGGCGTTACTGCGGCGCTGACACCGGACTCGCCGTGCGGCGCAGCCTGCGCCGCACAGGCTACTGCCTTGGGGAATGGGGCTTCGGTCGCGGGCGCCTCGGCGAGTTCTTCGACGCCTGCTTCCGCGCCAGGCATCGGTTCCAGCTCCAGCTCCAGCTCCAGGGCGGGCATTTGCTTCCGCCAAGGTGGGCGGCCGTGCAGAATCAGCCCCCGCGCGGTGAGGATGTTCCACCCCGTCTCGCAACTGGACCACCACAGCTCGCCGTCCGGTTCAGCGGGCGTTCCCTCCCGGTCCGATGCCCAACAGGCGTCGATCCGGTCGGTGAGCGCCTCGTATTCGCTTTCCTCGAGCTGCCCAGCCTTGCGCATGCGCCGGAGTTGGAGCCGGAGCGTGGCAAGGGCAAAGCTGGCCGTCAGCGCACGCTGGCTCTCCTCCGGCGTTCCCCTCCCCGGTCTGCTCTGATGCGCGGCGCGCGCGCAGCACCCGCAACTCCTTGCGCGCCGCCAATAGAAACACGCCCAAGACGATGGCGAGGATCCAACCCAAGCTCACAGATCCCGCCCCTCATCCCTGACGGCAAACCGGCCGGGAAACACCCGCCCGCCTCCTGAATTACACGCGCTCAGGGTTTCTCGTCATCAAGCTCTCGCTTGAGAGCCTCCAGCTCGGCGTCGACTTCCGCCTGCGCTTCCAGGTCGAGAAACTCCTGCTCGAGCGTGTCCTCGTCGTAGACCTCGGAGATGGCCTGGCTTCGGGCTTCGATCTCCGCGACCCTGTCTTCCATGCGCGTGAAATCCGCCTGGGCGGCCACTCCTTCTTTAAAGGTGGCACCGATCTGCGTCATATTCTGCCTGGATTCGGCGGCACGCTGACGGGCGACCAGGGAGCTCCGCTTGCGCTTGGCCTCGTCGAGCTTGGCTTCCAGTGCCTTGAGCTGCGACTTGAGGCTCGCGCTGGTGTTGACCGCCGAGTTGAGCGCGGGCTCGAGGCTTTCCAGGATCCCGTCATGCTCGTTTTTGCGCACGAGCGCCGTGCGTGCCAGCTCTTCATTGCCGCCCTTCAGCGCCGCCCGAGCCTTCTGCTGCCATTGCGCCGACCCGTTGCGATGCTTCTCGACATCCTGGCGCAGAGTCTTTTCGCTGGCGATGGCGTCCACGACACCCTCCTTGGCCCGGCTGATATTTTCTTCCATTTCCCGGATGATCTGCTTGATCATCTTCTCCGGGTCCTCGACCCGGTCGATGAGGTCACTGATGTTTGCGGTGATCACATCGTTGATGCGCTTGAACAAATTACCCACAGTAGCTCCTCCGTGACGGAGAGATAATCGAGAAAAACTGAAGACCTGCTTGAGCCCCTGGTCCGGTGCGACACGCCGGTCCGCGAGGTTCCGCCCGAGGCTGGCAATGCGACGCCGCCCTGTCGCTCATCAGTTCGTACCCAGACCGAACGCCACAGGTCCTTCACACAGTGATCTTAGCCGCCCCTCGCCCCGCAAACCATCGCCTCGGATCTTAGCTGTAGAGACCTGCAATCATAAATCACCCGACCCACAATATTTGCAACCGGGATCACGTTACGGCGTCTGCTCACCTACATCGGCACGGAGGGCCGTGTGGCCATGTTGGGCATGGTACATAAAGGAGGTTATTTACCATTCATAGCTGTCATAGGGTCGGACTGTAATGAAGCTCGCCAATACGCCGGCGGCGGGCCTGCGTTAGGGGGCCATGGGCGGCAATAGCTGAGGCCTGCCCCTTGCGATTCAAAGTGCCAACGACCGCCCACCACCGAACGCCTCGCCCGCTCTCCTTGTTCGAGCCGGGCGGCTCGACTCAGAAGGGGTAGACCCAACACACATGACGAACATCGATCGATCCGCCCCCGTAATGGTGACCGGCGCAACCTGGTATGTTGCTGGTCAACTGGTCAAGAAGCTACTGGAAGAAGGACTGACGGTCCGCGCCCCGGTGCGTGATCCGAACAACCCCGAAAAGCGGAAGTATCTGAACGAGATCGCGGCGGCGACGCCCGGCGACATCAGATTCTTCAAGGCCAATCGCACGACCTCGGTGAAGCGGGTGGTCCTGACCAGCAGCTGTGCGGCCATCTACGGCGACACCCATCCGATTCCACGCAAGGCCCTGGCGAAATGGCTGGTGTGGCTGATTGGCCCCATCGTTGACAAGACCATGACACGCAAGATCATTGCTCGAAACATCGATCTGCCCTGGAAAGGCGATAACAGCAGAGTCATCCGGGAACTGGGCGTGCGCTATCGCCCGTTGGCGGAATCCATGAATGATTTCTTCCAGTAGATGAGCGACAGCGGCCTGGTTACGGAGACCCGCTGAAGCACAGGGTTCCTGAAATTAGACGCGAGAAAAACGGAAAGGCCCGCGAGGGCCTTCCGCGGTGAAGGAGAGGAATTCGATAAGAAGCGAGGTTCGTTTTACGGTTCATCCGGGGTGGAAGATTCTCCTGAACGATCTAGGGATCAACATCGCCGGGGTGCTGCGCCGGGCAGATCTGCCGACGTATCTGTCATTCGGCCGGTTCTTGCCAACCGCAAACTCTCGGTTGCTCTAAGAATCTGCAACAGATCTCCAACCGGATCATTGATCGCTCTTGTGGAAAAGACATTGCATCGGGACTTCCAAATGCTTTGCGATCTTCTTCTCTTTAACCTCGCAAAGGCCGCACTTACGGCAAGCGTTGCCGCCGAAGGGATCCAGGGGAAGGGAGGCCAGCAGATGGTCGCCGAACTCTTGATTGAGGTCACGATCGGCAGGATGCGCTTGAAGGACTTTTTCGGCTTCGGAACTGCATTGGTCGACGAAGTCCTCCATCTCCCGGCAGTGCTCGCGCTGGCCGGCGGCTGTGATCAAGCTGTTGAGGCAATCGACAAATTCGCGGTTGCGACGGTCCGCCGCAGCGTTCTCGGTCCGGTAACGGCTTTTCCAGCGCAATGGGCGCATGGTTACAGCTCCTATTCGGCAACGGTGCTAATGATGTTGCGGGAGAAACAGCGGGCCGAATACGCACTGATCCAACCCATCTCGCAGATGCCGGCTGGCGCGCTCGGGCCAGTCGCAGTGCTCGTCGATCGGCGGCTAGGGACCAAACATTCACGGCATGACATGGCCGTCCGATCCGCGTTGCGATCTTCCGAGGGATTTCGGAGCCACGGCATCGACACGGTCCGCCTTCTCGGTCGCGCTCGCGAAATTTTTCCGTTCGCTGAAGCATGGCAGTGCGAGCGCTGCAGTGATTGCGTTCAAGACGTTCATTGCCAGCGCCCCGCAACTGCGTTTGACAACGCGTCCCGGATAAAACACAGTTATCAATTATGCTATTAGATGAGAATCCAGGTCTGCGGTCAAGGTGGTCGCGAGCCGTCGATCTTAATCTGCGGTCTCCCGGCGAAGCGAGCGGATGTGTTCGGTTCGACAATGCGGATTGGCTGCACGTCTACCTGATGCACGAGCCGGTCTGGACAAGTGCCATCTCTACGTCGCCGGACCGGACCAGTTCGTCGATCCGCTCGCTCGAACGCTTTCGGGCAATAGCGAAGGCGCAGCAAGTCACGCGAACATGCGCGTGATTGCCGTGGATTGACCCCGGCGCAACGAATCGCTTGCGAGAGCCGGAGCCCTCGCTTGAGTACGTCAGTAATTAAGAAGTCTGTTGGAGTGGCGCCTGGTGCGCTGGAAGAAGCCCGTAGGGCGACTGGAAGCTCAGCAAGTCAGCGTGCTGTCCGGGCTACCTCAGAAGAAAAATGATCTAAGTGCTTGATTGTCAGTAGAGCCGAATTTTATTCCCAAACATGGAAAAGTCCAATAATTCTCGAATACTCATAGGGTTACGATGCAACACCAAAAGTTAACCGGACAGCAGTGGGCGCCAATCATGGTATTGGCGTTGTTGATCTTACCGGCTGGGACTGTTCTCGCCCAGACCGTACTTACCGACCAGATGCCCACCAACGAGAACTTCTCTGATTCAGTCGGGCCCTACGAGCTCGGGATGACGTTCTCGAGCACGAGCGCTGGGGAAATCACCGCCATCCGTCACTGGAAGGCACCTGACGATAACGCGACTCACGTGGGCCGAATCTGGGATGCGAACGGCAACCAGCTGGCCGAGGTCACCTTTGCCGACAATACGGGCTCGGGCTGGAAGCAGCAGGCCCTGACGACACCGCTGCCGATCGACGCCAACACCACCTATGTGGTCTCCGTCAACAGCGGCGCCGCCGGCGAGAGCGGCAGCTTTTACCCCTTCGGGAGCGACCTGCCCGTGACCAACGATGAGCTCACCGGATCTCAGGGTGTGTTCATCGGTTCTCCCGGTTCCTTCCCCAACGGGTCGGCTGGGATCCATTACTTCCGCGACGTTGTTGTTGGGCCACCTCAAGTCGAAGGTGCGTGCATATCGGGTGAGAAGTTCGTCAGCGTCGTCGGTCCCGACGGGCCCTTCGTGAGGAACAGCGTCACAGTCGATGGTGGTGCGGTGGTGCCTCCAGAAAATCTGAATAACCTCCCCATCGCGTTCTTCGGCGGCACACCGGTTTTCTATCAGTTCGTCATCACCAACTGCGGCACTATCGATCTGCTCAACGTTCGCCTCGACGACTGTGCAGACTTGAGGTCGGTCGGCGATGACGGGTTCCTCGAGGGCGGGGCCAATGGTAACTGCGTCGAGGATCCGCGTTTGATCCCGGCCAGCCCACCAAGGATCGTCGCTGAAGTGCTCGCACCGGGTGAATCCGTGACAGTGACGAGCGCGGATTTCCCCGCGGACCCGATCAGCTCCGTGGACATTTGTGAAACGTTCGGACGAGACCGGATCGACGGCATTGTGCGCAACGACAGCGAAGCGAGGGCGACGCCGACCTGAATGGAAATGGTCAGCCCGACGAATGCTCGGGCGAACCGGACGGCGTTTGCCGAGGAGGCAGCAACAACCCGGCATTCGTCTTCTTCGACGACCTGAACCTGGTGCAGTGCGAAGGGGAACCGGGCATCGACTTCGGGGATGCGCCCGCCTCCTACGGCAACGCGCTCCACTGGGTCGTTGGCAGTGGTAGCCCGCGTCTGGGAGCAGACAACATAGATGCCGAGGTCGGCACTCAAAACGGGGCGCCCCATGAGACCGACGCGTTAGGCGACGATCTCGCGGCGAACGACGACGAAGACGGCGTGACCCTACCCGCCGACCTGGTCCCCGGCGGCTCGTACACGGTACCGGTTGCGGTCGGAGGGGTCGGAGGGGTCGGAGGAGGAAGCGGCTTTCTCAGCGCCTGGGTTGACTGGAACGGCGACGGCGATTTCCTCGATGCCGACGAGCAGATCGCGACGAATCAGGAGGAGGTCGAGACAGGCACCATCAACCTCACGGGGACGGTCCCGGCTGATGCCCCGCCGGGAGCCACGTACGCGCGATTTCGCATCTGCGTGGGCGATGGCAACTGCAGCACACCAACCGGGGAGGCCACGGACGGCGAGGTTGAGGACTACATCGTCTCCATCAATGAGGATCCGACTCGGGCCAGCGTTTCGGCGTTGCGCGCCTTCACCGACGACCGCGGGCAGGTGCAGTTCGAGTGGAAAACCCGCCCGCGAGGTGGGCAGCCTGAGCTTCGTGCTGGAGCGCTGGGACGAGACCCTGCAGGAGTACCTGCCGGTAACCGACGAGCGGGTCCCGGCCCTGAGCGCACTCGGCGCCCCCCAGGGCGGCACCTACAACCAGGTGGACGATGGCGCCAACAGCGGCGAGACCTACCGCTACCGCCTGATCGAGGAAGAGACCTGGGGTGGCACCCGGATCCACGGTCCGTTCGAGGTCACGGTCGACGGCGGCGCCGTCGCGCTGGCCCAAGCCCGGGTCAGCCAGCCTCCAAGCAGCACGACCGGGGCCGCGAGGCTGCGCGGACGCACCCGCGGCGGCCAAGCCCGCGCAGGCGAGAGCGCCATGGTGGAGATGGTCGCCAACGGGCGTTTCCGCGCTCGGGCGCACAAGCTCAAGCGGCGCTCGCGCTCGTCGGATGCCGGTGTCGAGAAAGGCGCCCATGGACGCCCTGGCGCGCTGGTGCGCACGGAGCCGAGGCGGCGTTCTGGCCTCTCGATCGACGCCGCGTCGACCCTCGCCGCGCCTGCGGCACTATCTGCGGCCTCGGAGAACATCACCAGGGCCCGCCTGGAGGTGGCCGCCGACGGCCTCTATCAGGTCAGCGCTGCCGCCATCGCCGCGGCCCTGGGCGAGCAGACGACTCTGGTGCAGCGCTGGATCCGCCGTGGTGTGCTGGCGCTGAGCAGCCAGGGCGTCCCCGTTGCCTGGGAGCCGCAGGACCGCCGCGGCAACGGGATCCGCTTCTACGGCGCGACCCCGCCCGAGAACCCCTACACCGCGCGCACCGTCTACTGGATCGAACGCGGCCAAGGGGCCTTGATGGCCTCGGAACCGGCCGCCGTTGAGGGCGCAGTGGAGGGTCAGACTTACACCGCCTCGGAGCGCTTCGAGACCGACAGCTTTGCGCTGAGCAACGGCGGCACCGACCCCGAGAGCGACTACTGGCGCTGGGCGGTGATGAGCGGCGACGCCTCCTGGAACAGCTTCGAGACCTGGGTGGCACTGCCGGATCTGGTGCCCGGCGTGGAGGCAAGCCTGCGGCTCGACCTGCAGTCCATCCGCGACGTGGGCAACGCCGTCGTCGTCTGGGTCAACGGCACCCCGCTGCCCGACCCCGTCGCCTGGGATGGCGCACGCGAGTACACGGCCACCTTAACCATTCCGGCCGGGGTGCTGCAGGAGGGCGACAACCACTTGCTTCTCGAGGCCCAGCCGGGTGTGGGCGGCACCAGCTACGTCTACCTCGACGGCTTCACCCTGGACTTCGAGCGCTTCGCCGTCGCTCGCGACGGCGCCCTGGAGGTCGCGGCGCCGGCCGAAGGTCCCTTCAGCATCGACGGGTTCGACGGTCGCCAGATCGCCGTCTACCGCCTCGGCGCCCAGCCGGTGCGACTGAAGGACCTGTTGATCGATCAGGGGGCGCAGAGGGGGCGCGCGTGAGCTTCGCCGCCGCGGACGGCGGGCGTTACCTGGCCGTCGAGGACGGCGCGGTGAGCATGCCCCCGCTCGAGGCCCGGACCGAGGTTCAGTTCAACCCCGCCGACCTGGGTCGACTACCTGGTCATCGCCGACCGCAGCCTGGCGGCGGGCGCCGAGGCGCTGGCCGCGCACCGGGCGGCGGCCAGCGGCCTGAGCACCCGCGTAGCCTTCGACGACGACATCGCCGATGCCATGAACCACGGAATGGCCAGCCCGCACAACCTGCGCGCCTTCCTCACCTGGGCCCGGGCCAACTGGGGCGTGCGCTACGCCGTGCTCGCGGGTGATGCCTGCTACGACTACAAGGACTTGACCGGGCTATGTCTCGACCTGGTCTCCACCCTGCGGGTCTCCACGCCCTACGGCCTTTACGCCTGCGACGGCTGCCTGGGCGACACCGACGGCGACGGCTCCCGGGACTTGCCCGTCGGCCGCATCCCGGCGCCGGACAACGACACGCTCATGGCCTATCTAGAGAAGCTCACGGCCTACGAGGCGGCACTCCCGCTCAAGCGGCGCGTGCTACTGGTGGCCGACACCCTCGACCCCAATGCCGGGGACTTCGCGGCCGAGAGCGACGACCTGGCCGAGCAGCTGGCGCAGGATGCCCCTGACGTCGCGGTGCAGAAGCTCTACCTGGACGAGACGGACCCGCAGGCCGCCCGGACTCTCCTCAAGGCGCGTCTGGGAGAGCCCGGGCTGTGGACCAACTTCCTGGGTCACGGCGGCGGCAGCAAGCTGTCCAAGTCCAACCTGCTGGTGACCGAGGATACGGCCGAGATCAGCGGCGGCAGCGGCGTGCTCAACGCCATGACCTGCGTGGTCAGCCTGCACGACTCGCCGTACTTCCAGGCCCTGAGCGAAGCCTTGGTGCTGGACGCTGACGGCGGCCCGGTGGCAAGCGTCGGCCCGAGCGGGATGTCGCTCAACGACCTGGCCGCGCAGCTCAACGCTTCCCTGCTCGAGGACGTGTTCACCAACGGCCAGACGGTGCTGGGCGATGCGGTGGGCGACGCCCTGCACGCCAACGCCGAAGTGCCGGCCTGGATGCGGCAGATGTACAATGTGATCGGGGATATTTACTTGCGGTTGCCCTGACGAAAACGGGCGCACGCCCGGGCGCGGAGAACATAGGAGAACCTAACAGAATGGCCAAAGACAAAGATACCCGCAAGCAGGTACCGGCGGGCGGGAAAAAGCCCTACGAGCCGCCGCGGATCCTGATGGTCGAGCAGCTCGAGGCGGTGGCCGGCTTTTGCTCCGGAAGAACCGCCAAAGCGGTCCCGGGCGATTGTGATGGCCCCATCGGCTCCTGATCCGAGGAAGAGATGAGCGAAGCGCAGTCCACCCAAGGTGCCGACTCACCGCAGGTGTGAATGCGGCCGCCGGGATGCCGTAACGGCAGGCTGGGTAAGCGCAGCGTCATCCACACACTACGATGCCGGCGGTAGTCCGCTCGCCCGCTCTGCAAGCGTCTTTCGCAGCTCCGCCAAGGGGTACATGGCCAGGGGGCTGCCCTCTGCGCGTAGGCGATTCCCGGGCAGAAGCCCATGGATTTCCCGCCTGGACCCAGGGTATCGATCCACTGCTTGACTTGCGCGGTCAGACCCCGGACCTCGGCGAGCACCTGGCTGTTCCGCCAGATTTCCCCGATGGACTGACTGTGCAGGCTGCCCGCGGCGCGCCTGAGCTGAACGCAGGGGTAGACGTTGCCGAAGGGGTCGATGGTCGCCGTGGCGGATCCAGACCCGCAATGCTTGTCTGGCGGTGTGATGACCTCCGGCGGCTCCGCGTCGGTCTCGCCTCCTTCGGCGCGGCGCAGGCCCACGATTTCCCCGAGGCGCGTCAGGCCTTCGGGACTCGCCGCCAGGGCGAGGGGCGCTCGGTCGCCATTGTCCCGCGGCGTGATGGATGAGTCCACCTGCAGGCTCACGCCGAGCTCGTCGGCGATGGCGAAGATCTGCTCGATATGATGCTCGTTCCAGCAGGTCAGTGGGACGTTGAACTTCAAGCGCATGCCCAGCGCGCGCATCTCCCGCACGTTTCGCATGAGCGCGGCGAAGCTGCCGGGCACCCGCGTCTGCCGGTCGTGGGTCTCGGCATCCGCGCCGTGGAGGCTGAGATCGAAGCTGAAGGGGTCGATCTCGTCCTTCAGCCGCCGCAGCATCGTCCCGCGCAGGGCGTGGCCGTTGCTCTTGACGCGCACCGCGAAGCCGAGCTCCCGCGCCCGGGCGCCAATGCGGAAGAAGTCCGGGTGGGCCAGTGGCTCCCCGCCGCTCAGCGCCAGGTTGAGTGTCCCCATATCGCAGAGGTCCTGGAGCAGGCGATCGTACTGGTCCAGGGACAGGGGCGTGCCGCGCAGCTCGCGGTCGTTGTAGCAGAAGGTGCAGTCGAGGTTGCAGCGATAGGTCAGCTCGAGCAGGGCTGAGAACAGGATGTTGTCGTTGTAACAGCGGCGGACGATGTCGGCGTAGCGCATGGTTCTTCAATAGGGTTTGTCGGGAGGGGACAGCTGCGATCGAGGGTGCCGACCGGTCCGCTATCGCCCTGAGATAGACGGCGGGCGCACCGTCGCTGGCTAGCGGGCAAGTCCTTGCCGCAGAGGCGGCGTTCCGTGATCAGGGCAGTATCGGCTCGATGACCCCGGCCTCCTGAAGCTCGGCCAGATATCGGGTCACCTGCTCCCCGAGATCCGCATCCCCGACCTCGTACTCCTCCTTCAGGCGCTCGACCACCTCCGAGGTGGCGAGCTCGTCCCGCAACAGCTCGAGGGTTCGGGCGCCGACCCCGTTGACCACGATGGCCTCGCCGGCGTCCTGGCGGACGATGATGCCCTCGTCGGCGATGGTCCTGAATCGGACATCCGGGCGGGTTCTGAAGTTTTGCTCGTGATCGCTCATGGATTGCCTCTTTGCTCAGTAACGGAAAGGAGATCGCCGCTGGTTCCTGGACCCCCGCCGCCCGCCTCACGCCGGGGGCACATCGAGGTCATCCCAGCAAGGCCCTTCTTGCGCGGCGGCGATTTCCCAAGGCGCGAACTGGTTTACCAATCCCTCCGCAATCGCTTCCAGGCGCTCGTACCTGTGCGGGTCGCGATTGACGAAGGGCGCAGACCCGAGGATACCTGCCAAGGCAGCCGCGCGGGAGAGTCGCCGACGCGCGTTCTCCCCCTTGGTCAGACGGATGATTGCAGCCAAGGGGTAAGTTTCATCTCCCGCGGGACCGCGCCCGTAGGTTCCGGCAAACGGAATGCGACGCGCGGTCGGCGTCCCGCCGGGTAGTATGAGGTTCAGGTCGTCGCTCAGGATCCCGTAACCATGCTTCCGGGCGTTTCCGGCCAAGGTCGATTTGCCACTCCCTGAGTGGCCGAAGAAGAGAAAGGCCCGTCCGTCACGCACAATACCCGCACTATGCAGCAGAATACCGCCAAGCTCGAGGGCTTGGTAGGCGGTAAAGATGCGGTAGAAGTTTTCAAAGGCGTTCGCGAATTCATCGCCGCCGTCCTCGCAGGTCCAAAGCGCGCCGCCAAGGGCGGGGGAGAACAGGACTAAACCGAGAAAATTGTAGCCGGCGACGCGCAACCTGTCCGGCGTCGCATCCAGGTCGAGGGTGTACTCCCAGCCCGCACGGTCGAAGCGCACGAGCGCCTCGCGATCCAGACGCATGCAGAGTACGCGGGAGAGGCTGGGCACTCCGGGATGGCCATCGCCGACTCCCCGACCGTAGCGTTCCTGAACGGTGGCCAGCTGAGCTTCCGTCAGGCCGGAGAATCGGGTCGGTCCAGCAATGTCCAGCGTGGTGGACTTCTCACCCCACACTTCACCGGCGGTATCCGCCGGGAAGCTGCGCGGGCGGCGCAGGAAGCGATGGCCGAACGTCACCCGGAAACCCTTTTCCGATCCGTTGGCTGCCTCTTTGTCCAGACGGTGCCAATCGCGAACTTTGTGTATCGAAGAGCGGACCAGACCCTGTGTCGGAGCGGGATTTCGACGTCGATTGCCTTCCCGAGCACGCGCTCGCCGGTTATGCCGCGATCGGGTCGGCGGGCACTGTCGGCCCGCAGCAGCAGCCGCCAGCGTCCCCCGCACCGGTAGTAGCCAATCAGCCGATGCAGCACCATGCGTTGGTTGTTGTCGCAGTAGGCAAGGATATCCCCCGGCAGGAAGAGCCTGCCGACGGCGATGCGAACCGGGCTGCCGTCACCCAAACAGGGGGACATGCAGGTCCCTTTTTCGCGAACAAAGAAGCCGTTGTCGGCAATCTCTCTCAGGAACGAATGAATGGTAACCAAGGGACTGTTCCCGCCTCCCGGTGATTGTTGATTTGGGGGTTCTTGGTGAGTAGAGCGGCCAACCGGATGCCACATAAACTCAGCATCCACCCTGCAGGGACTGCAAGAACGCCATCAAGGAAGCGTCGCTGGTCCAGTGTTTCCCGGGCATCGTGTCTCCGGTGAGCTCGCATTTTGCCAATGCCTTGGCCTCCATCTCCAGGTCGAACTCGGCATAGGCAGGCACAATCGCAAAAACTCGGAGTTTGTGTAGATTCTTTAGCCTTGGTTCGGCAGCATCTGCAGCGAGCTCGAAGAAATGATGACCGAACGCGGCAGCGCTGTCTATCACAATACGATCTTCCGTTGGGTACAGCGCTATGCTCCAGAGCTGGAGAAGCGCCTGAAAAGGTCAGGCACGCCCTTGGCGATATCAGGATGGCATCATGGCAGAGGTGCGCCTGATCGAGAGAAATTTAGGACTTGCCGCTATCTGAGAGAAGCGATAACCGAGGACCTCTTCTCGCCTTCGCAATTCTTTGCAACCGAGCCCTGTCCTCTCGCATCAGCGAGCGATTCCCCCAGGTGGGGAAATCGCTCGCCACAGGCCAGCGAACACCCGCCACCAGAGCTCAAACGCCGTAACCGGCGAAGTTGACGAGGGCCGCCATATTCCATTCACCAGTCGCCAGATCTGGCATCCAAGCGCGATCGCTGCCCAGGTAGGAGGTGGTGTCGTACTCCAGGAGCCCGATCAACACTTCGGCGATGATTCGCCCGCCGACCGGGCCCAGCTGCTGCCCGTTGGAGAGACTGCCCTCGGCTAAGACGTAGAGCCACAGCGGCGTGCATTCCACGAGCTGTTCCGGCAAGCCGAGGCCGCTTAGATCGGGCATCGGCAGCGCCTCGCCGTAAGCCTCGCAGACCGCTGCGTGCACATTCTGGCCGCTCGGAATCCCGAACGATTGAGCACGCAGGAGGTTGCGGGTGGCCAAGGAGCTTAGAGGTCCCGAAGGCATAAAGGGCAGATCGAGCAGATCTTTGGGCAAACGAATGTCCACTGCCCCGGCTGTTTGGGCTCCGCTTCCGAAGAAGTTGCTCCACTCGATGGAGCCAGCGTTATTGGCGACGAATCCGTTCCCGAGCTCGGGGCCGAACAGCTCCACACCTTGGTGCTGACTGTTGTAATCGACGTTCATCGTGACCATCGTGTGCCCGAAGCGATACGCCGCCCCGGCGAACTCGATCGGGATGCACGGGTGGCCCTGGCAGTGGTGAATCCTGGTGCCATTGCAGAGAATATCGTCGACGATCTCCTTGCCGACCATTTGGACCAGGAAGTCGTTTACGACCACCCACTGGTAATGCCAGCGCGTGATTTGCTGGGCCTTCTCGAAGACCTCATGGGCGGGCGTCCCGGACGCGATGAGATCGTCTACGACGGCGTTGTGGAGATAGTGCATCGTCAGTTGAAGCTGAGATAGGATGCGGTTCTCGTCGTTCCGGAAATCGCCGACTAGGGCGGCTCGATTTGGATTAGTCGGCGAATCGCTGAGCGCCCGCACCAAGTCGTCTTTCAGCGTCAGAAGATGCTTGCCGTCGATTTTCGCTTGCCTTGGGGACGGGTTCGGCGGGGCGTGGTAGTAGAGGTGTCTGCTCGCCTCGGGACCCGCTCCGTAGATACAGTCGAGGTCGAGCGCCGGCGTGCGAAAGTTCTTCGTCGCTCCCGGATCGTTCAGCTTGTCGAAGCTCGATATAACATCCAATGTGATATCGTGGTCAATGAACTGACCGAGGAAAACGTACCCGAGTGGCGTCGTTGTCGAACCGAGGGCGCCATGATCACCTTCGTCCATTGGCCCGCCTATTTTTCCAGCCGCGTGGAGATCGTGCGGCTTTGAGATCAATCGGGGCAGATCCGGAAATAGCTCGCCGAAGCGACCGGTTTTAGGTTTTCCAAACTCGCGCTTCGACATGCCGCGCGTTAGAAGCATACCGTGATGGCTCATTATGTTCGCTCCTTAATCCCATATGAAAGTGGCCCCGTATCGGGCAGGTCCACGGGTATCGCACAAACAAAAGGCGACTGCTATTGTGAAAGAATCGCGTACAAAAAAAGAGGCTTCCGAGGAATCTGTGGAGGGAATACTAGTAAGCGTATTAGGATGCCCCACGCACGGATACCTACTGTTCGAAGGTTAGCACCAGCCCAGAAAAACGACGTAGAACACGCTGATTTTGATCAATCGATCCGAGAAAACCTCGGACATCGTTCAACCAATGGCATCCCATTCGTTGCAGTAAATCGGCGGTTTTGCCGAAAAATTCAGTAAGGAGAGCCTAAATCCCGATCCGCTCGACCTCATCCATAGTGACTTCATCGTTGCGCGGGTCATAAAGCCTGGCCGTTTTGGGATCAGAGTGCGCGTGCATCTGCTGCGCGTACTCCAGCTTGGCTTCCGGCTTCTCCAGATAGGCCGTGATGCTGGTGCCCCGGAAGGTGTGATTGCAGATGCCTGGCGTCTCGATCCCGGTCTGCTCAGCGCGGCGCTTCGCCATCGCCCACGCCCGTTTCCGATTTCCAGAGCCCCGGATGTTGCTGCGGTCAGATCCCCTGCCATGACATCCCCACGAGTAGTACATAACCTCCTTATGTACCAGTCAAAGCACAGTCGCAACACGGACTCAAGACGTTCTATCTACCTCAGCTCATGTTCTTTGCAGACTGACTCACGAATATTCGAAAGGGCTCGCGAACATCGAACCCGACCCACATTTTTTCGGAACTGGCTTAGGTTGGGTCTCGGCGGCATCGACCGGACGAGGAGCACGGGGCAGGGGCAGGTGTTCAACAGACGAGTGTCCTTGTCCCCGAAAAGGCGCTCCCGCAGTCCACGCCCACCCTCTGCGGCTTTGAGCACCAGGTCCCGGTCATTGGATACGACCTCCCGGGTTATCGCCTCATGGGGCCTGCCGGCGAGTACGTTGGTCTGTACGTCGAACCGCTCGCGCACCTGCGAAACCAGTTCCTCGAGCCGCCTTCGACGGCTTGCCGCCATCTCCTCGTCGAGCTCGTCCGGGGAGGACACGCCATGCTTGTCGCGCTCGACACCGGCCGAAGCCTCTGAAAGCACCTCTACCACCGTCAGGGCCGCCCGGTTGTCTTCGGCCAGCGCGGTCGCATGGTTCAGAGTCGCCGTCTCGTCGACGCCCGGCGTCAGGACCAGCAGTATATCCTTGAACCCCGCTTGCCGGTCGGGTCTCGGTGGCTTTGCGATCGCGCGCTGTTTCTCATCGCGGGCCTCGTCGACGATCCGCACCGCCTCCTCCGGTTGCGCTTTTGTCTTGACAACTGAGCCGGGTCCGTGGCCGCTTCTTATCGAACTCTAATCCATGCCCGATGGTTTTGGCCCATGCAGGACCACGGGCTTGGCGCGTTGCTTCCTCCGCCGGATGTTCAACATCTCGACCGCGAAGGAAAAAGCCATTGCGAAGTAGATGTAACCCTTCGGGATATGCATCTCCCACCCCTCGCCGATCAGGACGACACCGACGAGGATCAGGAAGCTCAAAGCCAGCATCTTGATACTGGGGTGGGCATCGACGAACTCGCCGATGCCCTTGGCCGCGAACATCATGACGCCGACGGCGATGACGATGGCGATGACCATTACGCCCACGTCATCGACCATGCCAACCGCGGTGATGACGGAATCCAACGAGAAGACGATATCGATGATGGCGATTTGACCCAGCACCATCCAGTAACTGGAACTGACCTTGACCTGGTGCTCTCCTTCTTCGGCCCCCTCCAGACTCTCCCAGATCTCCTGAGTGCTTTTCCACAGGAGGAACAGGCCGCCGAGAATCAGGATCAGGTCCCGACCCGAGATTTCGTGATCGAGAATCGTGAACAGGGGGCTGGTCAGCCTCATCATCCAGGCCAGCGACAGCAGCAGGAGGATGCGCATGATCATCGCCATGGCCAGCCCCTGGATGCGCGCCGCATTGCGCCGTTCTGGCGGCAGCTTGCCCACGACAATGGAGATGAAGATGATGTTGTCGATCCCCAGTACGATTTCCAAAGCCGTGAGGGTGGCCAGCGCCACCCATGCTTCCGGACTCGCGATCCACTCGAACAAAGGAACCTCCTGCTTGCAGCAAACGAGGGATTAACAACTTGGGCGCGGCCTTTTCACACCAGGGGAGGCGCACTGCCCGATGGAACTCACGAACCAGCTCGGGGATACGGTGAATTCGCGAAGGACACACACGCGCCGGGAAAGTGGCGCCTACCGATACGACGCGCTTCGTGCGCCCCGGCCGATGCCTGAAAGGTCGGATGAGTCGACGACTACGCAGATCTGAGCCAACTGC
The DNA here is from genome assembly GCA_963802975.1 of uncultured Gammaproteobacteria bacterium. Classification (GTDB taxonomy): domain Bacteria; phylum Pseudomonadota; class Gammaproteobacteria; order Chromatiales; family Chromatiaceae; genus Thiosymbion. Next base: position 16,061 of record CAWDLA010000003.1, on the reverse strand, counting down.
GGCCGCTACCTTGAAGGTACCAGCGTACGTCGTCCTGACATGCTCCACGCGCTGTTATCATAGCTGCCGATTCGCGCAAGCGACAATGATATTTGCTTCCCGTAGCGGTTCGAAGGAGACAGGGGTTTGGGACAAGCTTTGAGGGCGGCCGTGGCTCGCCAGCTCTGTTTCAAAAAATCGAAGTTTGTGAAGACTCGGTGCCCACGGTTCGGCAGCATCTGCAGCGAGGAACGGGATGGGCGACTTCAAGTGGCGACATTTCCGAGGGGAGATGATGATCCTGTGGGCGGTGCGGTGGTACTGCAAATACGGCATCAGCTACCGCGAGCTCGAAGAGATGAAGACCGCGTACGCGACAATCAAAGGCTTCGAGGTCATGCGCGCTCTAAAGCAGGGTCAGGCACGCCCTTGGCGATATCAAGAGGGCATCGTGGGAGAGGTCCGCCTGATCGAGAGAAATTTCGGTCTAGCCGCTATCTGAGAGGAGCGACAACCGACGCTCTTTTGTCTTCGTCATGCTTTGCAGCAGAGCCATCGGACTTTCCTCCGGGCCAGTTCACGATCCGCCTCTTCTGCGATGCCTGCGACCATCAAGCGGAGTTGGATTGGGAAAAGGTGCCGGAGGGCATGACGATCCAGGAACTGCGCCAGCATCTCCGCTGCATTGCCTGTGGCAGCCGGGGAGTGCTCGCTGCGGATTATCTATTCGCGGGCAGGCGGCTTCCAACATAGCTGACGGTGAAGCAAAAAGAAACGCCTCGACATCTCTGCCGAGGCGTTAACCACCACCAGGAGGAGTGCAGCATATCCAACGTCACCGTCCCTGGTATGACTGCGCCAACTCACGCGCTTTCCGGTGCTGCGATGTCAGATTACCTTCACGCGCTGCGGCGTTTTGTGATCCGCGACACACTTGCCCAGCGACTCACTCGCTATTGCTGATGAGAGTTCCGGTTAAGACTTCATCTCCGCAAACCAAAGTATAGCTCGTTGATCGGTAGGGACTTCTCACCCTTGCCTTGTTCTGTGGGAGCTATACGCAGGCCGGGCGCACTGCATTAAGAACAGTCAATCGACTCGCCGAGTTTCGGCGATTGTCCTTCGTATCATGGGATGTTTGCAGGTCGGGACGCGGATGTTTGCAGTCCGCTACACCTACCTACCACTGGCGGGCGCCCGCGAGCAACAAGCACAGGAGCAGCAGGCGCATCGCCCCGGGGGCTCGGGCCGCGCGCCGACTTTGCTTACTTGAAGCCGACCGCGAATTCCCTTTCACCAGCACATCGAGCACACGGCTACGCGGCGCCAGGAGCGCGGGCGGCGATGAAGATTGGTCACACCGCACCTCGTCTTACGGTCGTCTTCGTGCCCACAAATAAAAACGCCCCGGCATCCCTGCCGGGGCGCTGCCGATCGCCACATGGAGAGGAGAGTGGCAACCATCCATTGCAGAACTGGTGCATACAGCGCACGCTTTCCCTTACCGCAGCTTCAGAGTACCTGCGTACCTGGCATCGTTTCGTGACGCCGGACACAGGTATGGACCCGCCCGACAAGGGCTTCACCCAACCCGTCAGAACTGCAGGTCCGGGTTTCCGGAGACATTCATGTAGATGTCGGGCCGACCGGTGCTCTTGGTCGACTGGCTGCCATCGCCCTTGAACAGGTCGGAGTTGCCGTCGGCCAGACCGTGGTAACGGTCGACGCTGTCGCCGATGCTCGGCTGCACGCCGGTGAAGTCCTCGGCGCTCAGGCGCTGGCCGGACAGATCGGTGTTGCCTCGCTCCAGGCCGTGGTATACGTCGGCGGCGCCCACGTTGGCGGCGAACAAAGCGGCGGCGGCGGTGATGATGGTCTTCATAATGGTTGCTCCTGAGGGTCGGGGTTAAGGGTAAGGTCGTTATCGGCCCTCGCTTTACCCATAGCAGCCGCCATGCCAGCTTTTTGTAAACACCAAAAATAATCTATTAAACAGTGAGATGCCTGCTATTCGAGCGGGAATCCCATCTCACTTTCAGACCCGGATCGGGTAACACATCGTTAAAACCCCGTAACACCGCCCGCCACGTTTCGTTACAAGGCGGAGGAAGACGAAGCGAGAAGATCCGAGGGGTGACTTCGGCGGCGATGGCCGCGATCTGCCCGGCCAGGGTGCACCCGCCGGCGTCGTTGTCGGGGCGCCGATGTTTGCAGCTCGTTACACCTACGGCCGGCATACGCCAGACGGTATCAATATCTCCCTGCAATTCTCCGACCGGGAACTCGCCGAGACGGTCGGGGCCAAGCAGGATCGCCTCGATGAGCAAATCGGAGCCTGGCAGGACGAACGGATCATCGCCATGCGGGGTGGGCACATCAGTGATTACCGATGCGCCCAAACTGGTCTTGCTGGCCTAGACGGTACTGATAGGGCAAACCGCGCTAGTGCATATTCTCGGGTGGGCCGTAAGTTCTTCCCCTTACCTGCACATACCCGATCGTGCGGTACCGCCTACTATCGGCGGTTCGGGCCAAAAACCAGCCTTTGGTTTCGTATCGCAACCAGTGTCGTATGGGCGACGACGGCGATCTGCCGGTGCGCCGCGGCGGTCGGGTGGATCAGATCCCAGAACAGCACGCCGGTGGCATCGAAGGTCATTCCGTTCGTCCGACGAACAGGCATTCGGTCGGGTTTCGCGTGCCATCATCGGATCCTGGCTCAGACAAGACTCGCCAACGTTGTCAAAGCCAAAGACCTCCGGATTTTCGAGGATCTGGGCGAACGTTGTATTGACATCGAGCAGCACGATATCGAGCCGGCGCCGCGCACGCAGCTTGCCGATGGCCTTCGCCAGGAGGGCGTTGTGCACGGTGGTAAGGGCATTGAGGCCCGCAGGGTCACCGCTGCCCTCGCCGCCGGGTGTGTCACCCAAATTCGGCAAGTTGGCGACGAGGAAATGCACAGCCCCGACAGTGGCGAGCCGCTTGATCGCCTTGATCAGATCGCGGACCACCGTCGCGGGTGCTCTGTTCGTGGAGAAATAGTCGTTCGCGCCGGCCCACAAGATCACGAGATCGTCGGGATCGAAGCTTCCCCCGGCTTCGACGAAGCTCTCGACCTGGCTTCGTACGCCAAAAGGCCCACCCGACTCGCTGTCAAAGCCGGTGAAGGCACCGCCAATGGCCTGGTTGTTGGCTAGTAGGGGACCATCGGACACATTGGTGTCGAAATCGACCTCCAGACCCAGCAGCAGAGAGAGGCTCTCGACCCAGACCGGTCCGTTGGAGAACCGTCCGTTAAAGTAGAACTGGCTCGGCGGTTCGCTCGGCGGTTCAGTGCGCCGAGAAATGAAGAACAGATTGCCGGAATCGGAGAGGCTGTCGCCAAAGATGAAGAGATCGTTGAACGGCGGCGCAGACCATTTGCCGTCCCGTGCCGCAGCGTTCAACGCACCCGTCAACAGAATGAACAGACACGCGGTCGCCACAAATCGTTTGAACATACGAACCCCCTTCTTAGTGCGTTTCTCGTTGTAGTGGGCGTCGCCTACGCCCCGCGGAAGTCATGGACGCCTTGCTCTGCGGGCTGCAAGCTTGCTTGTGCGCGCGCATCGCTGCGTCCCTTAACCGCGCGCACGCGGTACACACACGATAAACAATAAAAAACATATGGAATACAGCAAGGCACACCGATCCCAACGCTTGACCTGCATCGACCCCCACGCATAAACACTGCCGGCCATGGAGAGTGAACACGAAGGCCGGTAGTCCGTGGTAGGTGTAGAGACCTGCAACATCGCCGCCCCAGCCTGCAAACATCCGGGCGGACCCTCATTTTTTGACAATAGGTTTCAATCGACAGCCACGACTGCTCGAGCACAATTTCACAGATAGGCCACAATTTCAGTGAGGGTTCTCTCGAAGACGAGGAGAGGATCTACGTCTCTATCCACAAAAGGAGCATTGTCATGACCATTCGATCTGTAGCAATCGCCTGTCAAGGGGGCGGCACACATGCTGCGTTCTCCTGGGGCGTGCTCGACGAGATCCTGAAGACCAAAAACCAATGGGACAGCGACGCTCGGTCCGAGCGCTTTGACATTTCTGCGATCACCGGTACGTCGGCAGGGGCCTTGTGCGCCCTGATGGTGTGGTACGGGTTCGCGCCTAAGACGAATTTGCCCGGCAGCGGATCGCTCGATGAAGCCATTGCGACACTCGACCGGTTTTGGGAGGGCTTCGCCGCCCGCGAGCCCGTCGAGGTTATGCACAACAAGATGTCCGTCGCCGCACTGGAGGCGAAGGAAAAGGGAATGCCGCTACCGGCGGTCAACCCCTACGGCATCGTCGACGATATCATTCTCGCGCAGTTGACCATGCTCGGGGCGCGCAAGGAGTACGTCGACTTCCAGGCCATGCTGAACAACGCATGTCCGGATTTCGAGACAGTGGATTGGGCGCAGGTGCGCATGCGTGCGATGGTCGGCGCCTCGGAGGTTCTAAGCGGTGCGGAGACGGTCTTCGATACGCGGAAGAATCAGGAGGACAGCAATATCAAGACCCCGATTTCGGCATCCGCCGAGCACCGGTGGCGCCGGCGTCTGCCGTTCAGCCTCGAAGGCGTCACTGCGTCCGGAACTCTGCCCACCGTGCGAGAAGCAGAGGAAATCGGTGATGGCCGCTACTGGGATGGACTCTATTCGCAGAATCCCCCCGTTCGCGAGCTGTTAGCCGGAACCCCCAAGCCGGAGATCCCGGACGAAATCTGGGTCCTGCGTATCAACCCCCAAAATATCGACAGGGAGCCGACGACGCCGGAAACCATCAAGGACCGTGAGAACGAGCTGATGGGCAATCTCTCGCTCAACAAGGAGCTCGACTTCATCAACATCGCCAACATCTGGATGGAGAAATATCCCGGCTTGGCCGATGACAAGAAGAAGGTTACGGTCCGGACCATCAAGATGCGCCATCAGACCGCGGCTGACCTGCGTATGCCGTCGAAGTTCGACCGCAGCGCCGATCACATGAACGAGCTGCGCCAGGAAGGCATCGAGGTGGCACGCGAGTGGCTCGCAAGTTGGCCGCATGACGTCGGCACCTACCCGGACGACGCCGGTTATTAGTGCCGCGCCGCGCGAGTCTCCACGGGCTCGCGCGCGCTGCCCTGGACTGGCCGCGCAGGGTTTTACCTTTGCGAGGGGAGCTGTCGGCCCGAGCAGTGTCAATATTATGGGAGCACGCCTGCGGACCGCGATCGGGATCTCGGGGTACAACAGCGCCTCTTTAGAAAGCTACGGAGCCCCCGCCCGAATCCACTCCACCCGCTTGCGCATGACCCCGTAGTAGACCACCGGGATCACCACCAGGGTCAGCACCGTGGAGACGAACAGACCGAACAGCAACGAAACCGCCAGCCCGGAGAAGATCGGATCATCCAGAATGAAAACCGCACCAGCCATGGCCGCGACGGCGGTGAGCGCGATGGGCTTGGCGCGCACCACTGCGGACTTGATCACCGCATCCTCCAAGTCCATGCCCTCGCGCACCTGCTGGTTGATGAAGTCCACCAGCAGGATGGAGTTGCGCACGATGATGCCGGCCAGGGCGATCATGCCGATCATGGAGGTGGCGGTGAACTGGGCGCCCAGGATGGCGTGGCCCGGCAGGATGCCGATGATGGTCAGCGGGATGGGGGCCATGATCACCAGGGGCACCAGGTAGCTGCGGAACTGGGCCACCACCAGCAGGTAGATCAGCAGCAGGCCCACCGAGTAGGCGATACCCATGTCGCGGAAGGTCTCGTAGGTGACCTGCCACTCGCCGTCCCACTTGAGGCTGTACTCGTAGGGATTGTCCGGCTGTTTCAGGAACCATTGCTCCAGGCCCAGGTCTTCGCCAGCGTGGCCGAGATGTCGAACATGCCGTACAGGGGGCTGTCGGTCTCCCCCGCCATGTCCCCGGTAACGTAGACCACCGGCAGCAGGTCCTTGTGATAGATGACTGTGCTCGCGGCTGGTCTCGATCACGCTGCACGATCTCGGACAGGGGCACCAGATCCCCACTCAGCGAGAGCACCCGCAGGGAGAGCACCTGCTCCAGATCGGCCTTGTCCGCCTCGCTGTACTCGACCCGGATGGGTACCGCGTACTTCACGTTCGCCCCGTGCAGGAAGCTCATGTCCTCTCCCTCGAGCACGGTGGCCAGCGCCTGAGCGACGGTGCTTTGCTGCACGCCGAGACGGGCGGCCTTGGCCCGGTCCACCTCCACGACCAGCTTGTCGGCGGGGTACTCCACCGAGTCGTCCACGTCTACGATGTCGCTCGTGCCCTCGAACACTCCGCGCACCTGCTTGGCGATATCGATCTGGCCGTCGTAGTCGAGCCCGTACACCTCTCCCACCAGCGGAGAGAGCACCGGCGGTCCGGGTGGGATTTCCACGATCTTGGCGTTGCCGTCGTACTGCCTGGCAATGGATTGCAGCGGCTCTCGCACCGATAGGGCTACGTCGTGACTCTTGCGGTCTCGATGGTGCTGGTCGGCGAGATTTACCTGGATGTCACCCAGGTGCGCACCCTCTCGCAGGTAATACTGGCGCACCAGTCCGTTGAAGTTGATGGGAGTGGCGGTGCCCGCGTAAGCCTGGTAGTCGGTGACCTCCGGCACGCCGGACAGGTACTCGCCCATCGCGTTCAGGACCCGTGCGGTTTGCTCCAGACTGGTCCCCTCGGGCATATCCAGCACAACCTGAAATTCGGATTTGTTGTCGAAGGGCAACATTTTTAGGATTACCGCCCTGCCGCTAACCAGGAAGAGGGAGCCGGTAATGAGCAACAATATCCCCAACAGCAGCAGCCAGCGGTTTCGGTTGCCCCGTCCACCCAGAAGAAACGGAGAGATGACGCGCGAGAAGAACAACTGCAGCCTGCTGTTGGCTTGCTCGCCGTGAGATCCATGGGCGTTGCCTCTGGCCTTCCCGCCCAGCAAAAGGTTGGTCATCCAGGGAGTGAAGACAAAGGCTACCACCAGGGAGATCAGCATACCGGTGGAGGCATTGATGGGGATGGGACTCATGTAGGGACCCATGAGTCCGGTCACGAAAGCCATCGGCAGCAAGGCCGCTATTACGGTGAAGGTGGCCAGGATGGTCGGGCTACCCACCTCGTCGACTGCCAGGGGCATCAGCTCTAAGAGCTTCTTGGAGCTCATTGCCATGTGACGATGAATGTTCTCCACCACGACGATGGCGTCGTCCACCAGGATACCGATAGAGAAGATGAGCGCGAAGAGGGAGACCCGATTGAGGGTGAAGCCCCAGGCCCAGGAAGCGAATAGCGTGAGCGCAAGAGTCACCACCACGGCTGCGCCGACAATGATGGACTCGCGCCAGCCTATGGCCAACAGAACCAGGAACACGACCGAAATGGTCGCAAAGGTGAGCTTCTGGATCAGCTTCTGCGCCTTGGCATCCGCTGTGGCCCCGTAGTTGCGCGTGACGCTGACTTCCACGCCTTCGGGGATGAAGGTGCCTTCGAGCTGCGCGAAGCGCTCGATCACCCGCTCCGCCACCTCCACCGCATTGGTCCCCTCCTGCTTTGCCACCGCGATGGTGACCGCGGCAATCGTACCCGCGATGTCGTCCGTGCTGAAATGCTCCGCTGCGGGACCAGTGCCCATCCAGACGTAGCTCTGGGGTTGGTCCGGACCGCGCTCGATGGACGCCACGTCACGCAGAAAAACGGGGCGCCCGCCGTGCAGGCCCACGACCAGATTGCCGATCTGCTCCGGGGTACTGATGAAGGTACCGGCTTGAATCAGGAGCTCCTTGTTCGCGGCAGTCACGCCGATCTCGTCGCGGATCATGTTGCCCGCCTGCAACGCACGTCGGAGATCCGACAGGTCGATGCCGTATCCGGCCAAGGCCTGGGGATCAAGCAGGACTCGCGCCACCTGCTCGGGGGCGCCGACCGTGTAGACGTCACGGGTGCCAGGTACGCGCTTGATCTCCTGCTCGATTGCATGGGCAACCTTTCCGAGTGCGAAGGCGCCGCTCGACTCGTCCTTCGACCACAGGGTGGCAGTGACGATGGGCACGTCATCGATGCCCTTGGGCTTTACCAGGGGCTGACCGACGCCCAGACTCGACGGCAGCCAGTCCTGGTTCGAGTAGACCTTGCTGAACAGGCGCACGACAGCGTCGGTGCGGTCCTCGCCAACCTTGTACTGAACGGTTATCACAGCCATGCCCGGACGTGAGACGGAGTAGACGTGCTTGATACCCTTGATTTCCGAGAGCACCTGCTCCGCCGGCCCGGCAACCAGGTGCTCGACCTCGCTGGCGGAGGCGCCGGGAAATGGAATGAACACGTCCGCGAAGGTGACGTTGATCTGGGGCTCTTCCTCGCGCGGGGTCACCAGCACCGCAAACAGACCCAGAAGCAGGCCCACAATGGCCAGCAGCGGGGTGATCTCGGTGGACTGGAAACGCTCGGCGATACGGCCTGATATGCCGAGCTTCTCAGTCATGGCGACTCTCCGTCGGCTTGTTGGACGCTTGGGCCTTGAGGGCCACACCGGCGGCGATGGGGTCGATTGCCACCCGCTCCCCCTCGGTCAAACCGGACAGCACCACCAGGTCGTCGCCCAAGTCGCGGCCGAGGCGCACCTGCCGGAAGTGCAGCCTGCCGTCCCTACTCCGGACATACACGCCGGTGACCTCGGAGCGGTATACCACCGCCTTTTCCGAGACCACGAGCTCCTTCTTCTCTCCGGTTACGATGCCGGTCTTGACGAACATTCCGGGAAACAGGGTCTTGATGCCCTGCGGCAGGTCCACGCGTACCTTGAAGGTGTTGGAGCCCAGGTCCGCGAAGGGAAAAACCGTAATTTTCTCAGCAGTAAAGGTGTCGCCACCTGGCAGGTAGATGAGCACCTGGCTGCCTTTGCGCACCGCGGGGATCAGGCTCTGGGGAACGTCCACGATCACGCGCAGCTCCTCCAGGGAAATTCCGCTCATCACCGGCTGACCGGGACTCGCGCTCTCGCCCACCTCGATATGGCGATGGGTGACCAGCCCCGAGTAGGGAGCGCGAATCTGGGTGTATTCAAGCTGCTCCTGCGCCTGCTCCAGCCCCGCGACTGCGCTCTCGAACCGTGCCCTGGCACCCTTGAGCTCCGCCGTCGCCTCGTCCATGGCCGAGTCGGAGACAAGCTCCTTTTCGTGCAAATTCTGCGCGCGCTCGTGCTCATCCTGTGCCTGCTGCACCAGTGCAGTTGCGGATTTAAGCTCGGCCGCCGCCTGGGTCACCCGGGACTGGTGCTCGATGTCCTTGAGACGCGCGACGACCGCGTTCTTCTCCACGAAGTCATCCACGTCAAAGAAGATCGCCTGTACCTGGCCCCGGGTTTGGGCGGAGACGGTCGTGCGATGTATAGCCTCCACGACGCCGTCGAGCCGATACTCGCGAGGGATCGACCGGTACTCGGCGGCGACCGTCGCAAGGGTTGCACTCTGTTGCGCCCCCGCGGGAAGCGCCAGAGAGATGGAAACCAAAAACATCAGATTAGTCAACCGCATGGAAGATCGCTCGCCTACATATTAGATGTTGCTTATATTAAACAATTTTATTCGTATTTCAAGCATCTTCATGGAGCTGAAGGACGTGGGTAAGGGACAACAGTTTCGCGCCGGCGCCAATGCCTACAGGCCGAGCACCCCCTTAACATACTGTTTTACTGGGACATTACATCTTGACTCGCACTATGCCTCGTCAACATTCAGCTTCCCGCACTCGGATCTCACAGGGCACACCAACTATTGCGCCGGCCAGCACCGACTGCTCGGCCTTGCCGGCGTCGTAGGACACCTAGTGGGAACCGCCGCCATCGGCTGGTTGAGCGGCTTCGGGCCGCCGCGGCAGGTTGACGATTTACCATGCATCGGCTACGAATGATCGCAACGCAAGTGCTGGAACCAAGGTCGCGAGGACATGCCCGAAGACAGCCTGGACAGACTCAACCAACGCCTGCTGACTTTCGCCCGTGAGCGCGATTGGGAGCAGTTTCATTCGCCGAAGAATCTCGCCATGGCCCTTGCAGGGGAATGCGGCGAGCTGCTCGAGCACTTCCAATGGCTGAGCGAAGAGCAGAGCGCGTCCCTCGCACCCGATAAAAAGCAGGAAGTGGGGCGGGAGATGGCCGACATCCTGATCTACCTGATCCGCCTGTCCGAACGCCTCGATCTGGACCTGATCCAGGCCGTCGAGAAAAAGATCGCCGTCAACGAGCGGCGCTACCCGCCCCACAAGGTCCGCGGCGACGCAAGGCGTGCTAGCGAGTACGAGGACTGACGAGGCCTGCGACCCCGGCACAGCTCATCTCTCCCGATAGAGCCAAGCCCGCGGGAGTTCTCAGCACAGGCAGGGGGTACCGATGGGTGCGGACCGGTTTTCAGAGAGCCTCAGGCCTGATCAGAGGGCGCTGAGCTGGTGGGGAACCGCCAACTGCATTGCCCCTACCTCCCGAGCTCGGTCTGGTAGACGCTGCTTGCGATCACTGCCGATTCAAAGCGTAAACGAGTAGAAACGCCCCACTTCAGCAACGCATCTTTCTCGCAGGAGTGTCTGCAGTCGCGCGGACACCAGCCAGAGACGTTGGGGACGGATCAACAGAAGCCATGCGTGCAAGCGTCGAATCCGCGGGTTCTGCTCCAGTATGTGGAGAAAGACACCGCGGCTACCACGGCTAGTCCGGCCAAAGAGTCATCGCGCACCCCCAGGCGTAGCGGATGCCCCGAGCTCGCTTTGCATCCTTCGATGGAATACGTGATCGATACCGATAAGGTTGACGAGATTTACTTTCTAAGCGGTCCCCAGAATGCTTTTTTCCTTGGGAAACGACGACCATCCTGTTGCTCTGACGGGGGCCGGCCGGATTGAAAGCAGAAAGTCCTTCAAGGTCATCCAAGCGTTCACAGTTCGATCGCAGTGAGTCGTCATTCTTTCGGCGAAACTTGACGGAATAGCACCGCCGGGATAATGTTTCGACGCTGTCTCCTGCAGTAGCCGCTTTGGCGTTTTAGTATAAAGGTGACTTATGAGCGAGCAAAATAAACCCCGTCCCCAAGTTCCCGACGGCCATTCGCAGTTTCTGGTGACCCGTCAGAAAAAGCCCAATGACAAGGGTTTTGTTGGGTACGAGCTGATCTGGGACAAGTTCCAGAACGAGGCCGAGTATCAGACCCCGAAGCGGCCTTAAGACCTGCGGCCGCGTGAACCTGAATCGGTCACTCGGCCAATTCGCCCGAGCCTATAGATGTGATCAAGAATGGGCCGACAGCCTGCTCCAGGCCTGCGATGCAAGATCGCGGTTTTCACACCGGTCAATTTTCCAACTATTCACGCGGTGAACATTGACTTGCAAACCCGCCCCTCGGGAAACTCTGGAATGTTCACCATTACCCTAGCCTGACACCCGGTCGCGTTTTCCTCCGAAGACCCGACAACTTCCAACAAGCACCACGCCGTCAAGTTACTCCGGCGCACGCTCGCAGGACGCTACGCCGGTGCGCCTTAGAAATAGATATGGCGTGCAAAGTCGCTTCCACGCGCGCTTGGCGAGCAGGTTGCGCGCGTGGCGGACAAAGCCCGCGGGAGAAACAACTGGATCGGCAGCTGCAAGGGAAGCGCGATTCAATCAGCGCTTCCCGTGGTACAGGGATGTGCCGCCATCTTCAACGGCGTTAACATGTTGAAAATGCGGTAATCGTGAAACCGCGTATTTCGGTTCCGCGCTTATCTTTGGCCAGGAGGGCCATTAAATCAGCTTCGCCTTGGTGCCGCGCTCCAGCCGGCGGCCACTTGCGTCGAGGAAAAGCGTCGGAAAAGCTAATTGAAACAACATGATATGTTCACAGTTTCGCGGCTATAACTGGCTTCATTAACGCCGATTATGAGGCTCGAAGAAAAGTATGAGTCGCGCTGTATATACTAAAATCCTTATACTTAACGCTCGTTGCAAGCGTACGTCGACGAGAGAACAGTATTTCGCTCAGGAGCGATCGGACACTTGCTCCTTCGGCACGGCCAGTTGACTTGCCCCAAGGACGGAGAGGGTCGACATATCCTGAGGTAATCGGAGTCACGATCTTATGATCACCAGTAATCCCTTTGCGGAGCTCTCAGCTCTCATCCCACCCGAGATCATGCAGGCTTACGTCATCCTGATGGTCCTTCTGGTCATCGGCGGAACCATGCTGGACGTCGTCCACAAGAAGAGCGCGAAGTACTTCTTCGAGAACGCGCAGAAAGCCAAGAAGGCCGCCAAGCGCCAAGTCGGCGCCGGAGAGAAGATCGGCCTCGCCGTCAGCACGCTCACGCACGAGGTGTTGACCGCGGGTGAGTTCGACAATCGCCAGCGGCAGATCTCCCACCTGTTCATGATGTACGGCTTCATCCTCTTTGTGGTGACGACCGCTGTCATGATCTTCGGCCTCCCGGCTGCGGAGTCCCAAGCCTCAACCCTCGTGCCCCTGCTCTGGCACCTGGGCGCGCTGATGATCTGCATCGGCGGCTACTGGTTCTGGTTCAAGATCCGCGTTGACGTGAGCTCCGAAGGCCACCAGTGGTACGAAGTGAATCAGGCCGACCTGTTTGTCGTCTCGCTGCTCACGATGGCGACCTTCGCTCTGATCTGGTCCCTCCTTCAGTCTGCAGGCGGTGGTGTTGCTGCCGGTGTCGCGTTTTTCCTTTTCATCGCCGCGTCCACCGCACTGTTCAGCACCATATTGTGGTCCAAGTTTGCCCACATGTTCTTCAAGCCTGCTGCGGCGTATCAGAAGAAGATCACCAAGGCAGATGGTTCGAGAGAGAATCTGCCCGATGACTACACGCTGACGGATCCTGCCGTACAGGAAACGTTTCCGGATATACCCGAGTATATGGGCGACAACCCGCCGAACATGGGGCCCGGTATCAAGCGTGAAGCTCCCCAACACTACTAGGTCGCATTGACTGGATCGCAAACGACGGAGAAATCGAATGCCAACTTTTGTATACATGACCCGCTGTGATGGTTGCGGATACTGCGTTGATATCTGCCCGTCCGATATCATGCACATCGACACGACCACGCGGCGTGCTTACAACATCGAACCGAGCATGTGCTGGGAGTGCTTCTCCTGCGTGAAAGCTTGTCCTATGCATGCGATTGATGACCGCGGCTATGCAGATTTTGCCCCACTGGGCCACTCGGTACGAGTACGCCGTGATGAGGAAAAAGGTGTCATTGCCTGGCGCATCAAATTCCGCAACGGCAAAAAAGACATGGATCTGCTGGCGCCTATCACCACGAAGCCTTGGGGGAAGCACATTCCCCAACTCGCAGATGCGCCCGCACCCAGCCAGGAGATGCGTGACAGCCAGCTGTTGTTCAACGAGCCCAAGTACATTCGCCTCGATGAAGGTGACCTGCACACGCTCAAGTCCAATGGCCTGAAGATGAAAGAAGGGGTGTACTACTAATGGCTTACAAGACAATCGTCGAAGACGACATCGACGTCCTGGTCGCCGGCGCCGGCCTGGGCGGTTCGGGCGCAGCTTTCGAGGCCCGCTACTGGGGTAAGGACAAGAAAATCGTCATCGCCGAGAAAGCGAATATCGACCGCTCCGGTGCGGTGGCGCAGGGCCTGTACGCGATCAACTGCTACATGGGAACCCGTTTCGGTGAAAACAACCCGGAAGACCACGTCCGCTACGCGCGTATCGACCTGATGGGTATGGTTCGCGAAGACCTGCTGTTTGATATGGCTCGTCACGTCGACTCTGCTGTTCACCAGTTCGAAGAGTGGGGTCTGCCGCTGATGCGCAACCCGAAGACTGGTGCCTATCAGCGTGAAGGGCGATGGCAGATCATGATCCACGGTGAGTCCTACAAGCCGATCGTCGCGGAAGCGGCGAAGAAGTCGGCTGACAAGGTATTCAACCGTATCTGTGTCACCCACCTGCTGATGGACGAAGCCAAGGAAAACCGTGTTGCCGGTGCCGTCGGTTTCAACGTGCGTACCGGTAACTACCACGTATTCAAGTCCAAGACCGTCATCGTTGGCGCCGGCGGCGCATCCAACATCTTCAAGCCACGCTCGGTTGGTGAAGGTGCTGGTCGTGTCTGGTATGCGCCCTGGTCATCGGGCTCAGCCTATGGTTTGATGATTGGCGCTGGCGCCAAAATGACACAGATGGAGAACAGGATTGTTCTCGCTCGTTTCAAAGACGGTTACGGTCCGGTGGGTGCCTACTTCCTGCACCTCAAGACCTACACCCAGAACGGCATGGGCGAAGAGTACGAATCCAAATGGTTCCCGGCACTACAGGAAATGGTTGGTAAGGAGATATCTGGATGTAGAAGCTTCGCACGCAACCCATCGACCAATCCCGACCTGCCTGCGTAACCATGCATTTATCAGTGAGGTCAATGCCGGTCGCGGTCCGATCCACATGGTGACCATGGAAGCGTTCCAGGATCCGCATCTTGAAGAGATCGGCTGGCACAACTTCCTGGGCATGACCGTTGGTCAGGCCGTACTGTGGGCAGCTACCGACGTTGACCCGAAGTACGAGAACCCGGAGCTGACCACGTCCGAGCCGTATGTCATGGGTTCTCACGCGACCGGTTGCGGCGCCTGGTGTTCAGGTCCGGAGGACATATCACCGCCAGAGTACTTCTGGGGCTACAACCGCATGACCACAGTCGAAGGTCTGTTCGGCGCGGGTGATGCTGTCGGCGGTACGCCGCACGCATTCTCTTCCGGTTCCTTCACCGAAGGTCGCCTGGCTGCCAAGGCTGCGTGCAAGTACATCGATGACGGCAAGGCCGAAGGCATCCGTGTATCCGACGAGCAGATCAATCGCCGCAAGAAAGAGATCTACAAGCCGATGGAGCATTACAAGATCTATCGGAACGAGATCACCGCTGGTACGGTCAACCCGAACTACATCAACCCGCGCCAGGGCCTGGATCGCCTGCAGAAGCTGATGGACGAGTACGCCGGTGGTGTAACGGTCAGCTACATGACCAACGAGAAGCTGCTGAACATCGGTCTGAAGAAGATGAAGACCCTGGAAGAGGACCTTGAGAAGATTGCTGCAGAGAACATCCACGAACTGCTGCGTGCATGGGAGCTGAAGCATCGTCATCTCACCTCTGAGGCCGTCATGCAACACACCCTGTTCCGCAAGGAAACCCGTTGGCCGGGTTACTACTACCGTGGTGACTGCCATGAAGGTGGACGACGACAACTGGCACGTACTGACCGTGTCTCGTCGTGATCCGGAGACGGGCGAGTACACCATGGAGAAGGCGCCTTGCTACCACCTGGTAGACGAGAACGAGTAAGCTCGTCTTAAGGCATGGGCTCCCGGGACATCCGGGGGCCCTGTCTTTTTTCGGGGCTGAAGCTCTGCGGTCGAGGTTAGTGGTTAGCGCAACTGGATGTGCGGCCACCCGAACGAAATAGATCGACAGCGTCTGTTGATCTTTTTTTGCGCTCTTTAAATCTACCGGTTTCGCACCGATTTTGACGTCACAAGGGCGTGAAGCCGCTTGATGGCGATGTGAAATGAACATCATCGATAAGACAGACGAAGAAATACTCGAGATCGCCCATCCAATGTGGGACGACCTCATCAAGTACTCCAACAAAGGTCAGTACGGCAAGTTCATCAGAAAGTTCTCGTATGATTTGCTGCTCGGCTTGAACGAGGTCGAGCTGGGTAAGCAGTTTGCACACAGCGAGTTGACACGGAACCTGGTCGAGGAGAGAGACTATCTCGGCCTCATCAGGCGTGGCCAACACGTGACGGTTCTCTACCGGGTGCGGAGTAAAAAGCGGGAAGGCGAGTGGCTGGGAAGAATGGTCCTCGGCTATGAGAAGGGCGAAGTACGAATTTTCGCCGCATCGATTTTCTAACGCCATGAAACAGACCATTGAAGACAACAAATTCGTCGAGCTGACCTACCAGGTCATCGACCAAAAGACGGGCCATGTCTTGACAACCGTGGAGTTTCCTCTGGGTTATGTTCACGGT
>CAWDLA010000002.1:0-79272 GCA_963802975.1 uncultured Gammaproteobacteria bacterium | reverse complement strand
CTAGGTCGAAACCGCTCTACCTTGTCTCGAAATCAGTCCGCGATTTAACCGCATTGTGTCGTCATTCACTCGGCAAAACTTGATAAATTAGCGTCGACGGGGTACTTTTCAGCCGTTGTACCCTGTAGTAAACACATTGGCGTTCTAGTAATAAAGGTGACTAATGAGCGAGCAAAAAAAAACCCGTCCGCAGGTGCCCGACGGTCATTCGCAGTTTCTGGTGACTCGTCAGAAAAAGCCCAATGAAAAGGGTTTTGTTGGGTATGAGGTCATCTGGGATAAGTTCCAGAAAGAGGTCGAGTATCAGACCCCGAAGCGGCCTTGAGGTCTGCGGCCGTGTGAACCTTAATCGGTCACTCGGCTGCGTCGCTCGTGCCTATGGATGTGCTGAACGATGGGCCAACGGTCTCCTTTAGGCACACGATACAAGAACGCGGTGTCCACATCGATCCATTTTCTTAACTACTCACTCAGTAAAAATTGATCTGCAATGCCGCACGACGGGAAACTCTGAACTGGTCACTATTCCACCAGCCTGACACCCGGTCGCGTTTTTGTCAGAAGACCCGACAGCTTTCATCAAGCACCACGCCGTCAACTTTTGCAGCGCACGCCCGCAGCAAGCTACGGCGGAGCGCCCTATACATTTGGTATGGCTTGCAAAGTCGCTTTCACGACCCCTTGCGTGCAAGCTGCGCTCATGGCTGACAATGCCCGCGGGAGAAACAACTGGATCGGCGGCCGCGAACAGCAAACCCAGGCGGATGCGACCGGTCTCCGGACCCTATCACGACGGATCAGCTCGCCGACACAGCGATCCACAAGACTCGGTAGTACCGTGTCGCCTTAGCCGATATTTTGGTACTGTCCTCTTGAACACAGCGTGCGGAGACATAATCCCATCCCAAAGTGCGACGACGCGCCAGCGAGGTATCGAAAATGAAGCTGACATTAGAGACTTCGAAGTTCGAAGAGCACCAAGCTATATTCACCGCCGAGATTGTTGAAAAAGTAAAAATTAAGCTTCAAGAAGCTGGCGTGGGCCAAGACAAACTGGAAGACTTAACGGCAGACATTGCATTAAGCATCGCTAGTACCATTGACGACACCGCAGGCATCCAAGCTAATGGTACAGAGGTGCATCCGTATTTGACGTTTCGCACCAATGACGTTGAGATCATTCATTGCGGCGAAAACTCGTATACGTATGAGTATGTATATGGCGCCATGAAGAAGCTCTTTCATCCTTAATAACGAACAGCAAGATTCAATTCTGATGAACCGCGCCATATGATCGGGCCTCGAACACTCAATCACCGCGGGATTTGAGGGCAAAACGTTATCATCGAACAGAACACAGCGATCACCGAACGCGTTGCGCGATCGGTGCCGCGCTTCAATGCAGCCAGGTGACCCGGCCGCGTGTTCGGCAGGTTTATCGGGAGAGAAACTATTGAGCTTCTTGTGAGGAATAACGCCGCGCACGCCACCTTTCGGGTTTTCACATCGCCCTTTTAACATGGGATCACATGGATACGTAGGTCGTGAATGGATTGCCCGGCACAACTGCCGATGTTAATCCCTATGTTGTATCCATCCGGATGGTATTTCTCGTCGACTATTTCCTTTCCGCGGGCTACCAAGACCTAGAGGTCAACCAATTCGACATCATTGATGTCGAAGTAGCTGGAGAAATGTCGATAACGGATAACCAGAAAATGCCCTTCACTCGCCTTCCCAGGCAAGTAAACGTTTGCAGCGCCATAGCCTGATGCTCAGAACCTACTCCAGACGTCTCCTGTCTCCGTTCATCGGAGTTGTCCAAGTCGCTGAGATGCCCGAGGCGCGCGCGTTGAGCCTGGATGGTCGCAACTGGGAGGTCCAGTACGCCAGGGTCAGCGAAGCGCAGTTTCGCACCCAACACCCCGGTGTCGATCCCAGTCGGCGCTTTGCTCTGGTGGCGACCATCGAGAAAGGCGCGCTGAAGACCCGAGGTAGCCACCCATTCGTAGCGTCCGACGCTATAAGCGCGACCATCAATCAGCTATGCGCGGCCTTATCCGCCGCATCGCTCCCGTTCGACGCGGTCGACGAGCATGAATACTGGCTACTCGATGACGCCGACGGTGCCCCGCTTGCGCTGCTGCAATCCTGCGTCGATCTCGAAGACCGAGATCTTGTGCCCCCGCATCCGTCTTGGGTCGCCATGCCGGCCGCGCAACTCGCCGTGCCCTGCAACGAGGGATCCGGAGGGACCTATGTGCCACCAGTGAACTATCGGCTCGAGCAAGCCGTGGCACACCGGCCGGATCGCGGCCACGCGCGACTTGGCTAGTCGAGGACGGCCTGCTCAAAGCGGCCAGGGTCGAGGCCAGGCTACGCAAACACAATTCCACGGAAAACCCGAACGGCGGGCGTAATGGTGAATGCTCGGTTCCTTGGCACCGTGCACATAACCCAGAGGAAATTCCACGGTTGTCAAGACATGGCCCGTCTTTTGGTCGATGACCCGGTAGGTCAGCTCGACGAATTTGCTGTCTTCAATGGTCTGTTTCATGGCGTCAGAAAATCGATGCGGCGAAAATTCGTACTTCACCCTTCTCATAGCCGAGGACCATTCTTCCCAGCCACTCGCCTTCCCGCTTTTTACTCCGTACCCGGTAGAGAACCGTCACATGTTGGCCACGCCTGATGAGGCCGATATAGTCTCTCTCCTCGAGCAGGTTCCGTGTCAACTCGCTGCGTGCAAACTGTTTACCTATCTCCACCTCGTTCAAGCCGAGCAGCAAATCATACGAGAATTTTCTGATGAACTTGCCGTACTGACCCTGGTTGGAGTACTTGATGAGGTCGTCCCACATTGGATGGGCGATCTCGAGAATTTCTTCGTCTGTCTTATCGATGATGTTCATTCTACATCGCCATCAAGCGGATTCGCGTCCTCGTGACGTAAAATCCGCGCGTAACCGGTGGATTTAAAGAGCGCAAGAACAACGGGTAACAGTCCCTGTCGATCTCCTTGTCATTCGGGCGGCGCGCACATCCAGTTTCGCTAGCCGCTGAGTTCGACCGAAAATCTTCAGCCCCGAAAAAAGACAGGGCCCCCGGATGCCCCGGGAGCCCATGCCTGAAGACGAGCTTGCTAGTTCGCCTCTACCAAGTGGTAGCAAGGAGCTTTCTCCATGGTGTACTCGCCGGTCTCGGGGTCACGACGGGACACGGTCAGTACATGCCAGTTGGCGTCATCGACCTTCATGTAGTCACCACGATAGTAGTAGCCCGGCCAACGGGTTTCCTTGCGGAACAGCGTGTGTTGAAGGACGGCCTCAGAGGTGAGCTGACGATGCTTCATTTCCCATGCACGCAGCAGTTCGTGAATGTTCTCCGCTGCAACCTTCTCAAGATCCTCTTCCAGGGGCTTCAGTTTCTTCAGACCGATGTTCAGCAACTTCTCGTTGGTCATGTAGCTGACCGTGACACCACCGGCGTACTCGTCCATCAGCTTCTGCAGGCGATCCAGGCCCTGGCGCGGGTTGATGTAGTTCGGGTTGACCGAACCCGCGGTGATCTCATTGCGATAGATCTTGTAAGTCTCCATCGGCTTGTAGATCTCTTTCTTGCGGCGATCGATCTGCTCGTCAGATACACGGATACCTCCGGCCTTGCCGTCATCGATGTACTTGCAGGCAGCCTTGGCAGCAATACGACCTTCGGTGAAGGAACCGGACGAGAATGCATGCGGCGTACCGCCGACAGCATCACCCGCGCCGAACAGACCTTCGACCGTGGTCATCCGGTTGTAGCCCCAGAAGTACTCTGGCGGTGAAATATCCTCCGGACCTGAACACCAGGCGCCGCAACCGGTCGCGTGAGAACCCATGACATAGGGCTCAGACGTGGTCAGCTCCGGGTTCTCGTACTTCGGATCAACGTCGGTAGCTGCCCACAGCACGGCCTGACCAACGGTCATGCCCAGGAAGTTGTGCCAGCCGATCTCTTCGAGGTGAGGATCCTGGAACGCTTCCATGGTCACCATGTGGATCGGACCGCGACCGGCATTGACCTCACTGATAAATGCATGGTTACGCAGGCAGGTCGGGATTGGTCGATGGGTTGCGTGCGAAGCTTCTACATCCAGATATTCCTTACCGACCATTTCCTGTAGTGCCGGGAACCATTTGGATTCATACTCTTCGCCCATGCCATTCTGGGTATAGGTCTTCAGATGCAGGAAGTAGGCACCCACCGGACCGTAACCGTCCTTGAAACGGGCGAGAACAATCCTGTTCTCCATCTGTGTCATTTTGGCGCCAGCGTCAATCATCAAACCATAGGCTGAGCCCGACGACCACGGCGCATACCAGACACGACCAGCGCCTTCGCCAACCGAGCGTGGCTTGAAAATGTTCGACGCGCCGCCCGCGCCAACGATGACGGTCTTGGACTTGAAGACGTGGTAGTTACCGGTACGCACGTTAAAGCCGACGGCACCGGCAACGCGGTTTTCCTTGGCTTCGTCCATCAGCAGGTGAGTGACGCAGATACGGTTGAAGACCTTATCGGCAGACTTCTTCGCGGCCTCGGCCACAATCGGCTTGTAGGACTCACCGTGAATCATGATCTGCCATCGCCCTTCACGCTGATAAGCACCCGTCTTTGGGTTACGCATCAGGGGCAGACCCCATTCTTCGAACTGATGCACAGCAGAGTCCACGTGACGAGCCATATCAAACAGCAGGTCTTCGCGAACCATGCCCATCAGGTCGATACGCGCGTAACGGACGTGGTCTTCCGGGTTATTTTCACCGAAACGGGTACCCATGTAGCAGTTGATCGCATACAGGCCCTGCGCCACCGCACCGGAGCGGTCGATATTCGCTTTCTCGGCGATGACGATTTTCTTGTCCTTACCCCAGTAGCGGGCCTCGAAAGCGGCGCCCGAACCGCCCAAGCCGGCGCCGGCGACGAGGATGTCGATATCGTCTTCGATAATCGTCTTGTAAGCCATTAGTAGTACACCCCTTCTTTCAACTTCAGGCCGTTGGACTTGAGCGTGTTCAGGTCACCATCATCGAGGCGAATGTACTTGGGCTCGTTGAACAACAGCTGGCTGTCGCGCATCTCCTGGCTGGGTGCGGGCACATCTGCGAGTTTGGGAATGTGCTTCCCCCAAGGCTTCGTGGTGATAGGCGCCAGCAGATCCATGTCTTTTTTCCCGTTGCGGAATTTGATGCGCCAGGCAATGACACCTTTTTCCTCATCACGGCGTACTCGTACCGAGTGGCCCAGTGGGGCAAAATCCGCATAGCCGCGGTCATCAATCGCATGCATAGGACAAGCTTTCACGCAGGAGAAGCACTCCCAGCACATGCTCGGTTCGATGTTGTAAGCGCGCCGCGTGGTCGTGTCGATGTGCATGATATCGGACGGGCAGATATCAACGCAGTATCCGCAACCATCACAGCGGGTCATGTATACAAAAGTTGGCATTCGATTTCTCCGTCGTTTGCGATCCAGTCAATGCGACCTAGTAGTGTTGGGGAGCTTCACGCTTGATACCGGGCCCCATGTTAGGTGGGTTGTCGCCCATATACTCGGGTATATCCGGAAACTTTTCCTGTACGGCAGGATCCGTCAGCGTGTAGTCATCGGGCAGATTCTCTCTCGAACCATCTGCCTTGGTGATCTTCTTCTGATACGCCGCAGCAGGCTTGAAGAACATGTGGGCAAACTTGGACCACAATATGGTGCTGAACAGTGTGGTGGACGCGGCGATGAAAAGGAAAAACGCGACACCGGCAAGCAACACCACCGCCTGCAGACTGGAGGAGAGACCAGATCAGAGCGAAGGTCGCCATCGCGATCAGCGAGACGACAAACAGGTCGGCCTGATTCACTTCGTACCACTGGTGGCCTTCGGAGCTCACGTCAACGCGGATCTTGAACCAGAACCAGTAGCCGCCGATGCAGATCATCAGCGCGCCCAGGTGCCAGAGCAGGGGCATGAGGGTTGAGGCTTCGGACTCCGCAGCCGGGAGGCCGAAGATCATGACAGCGGTCGCCACCACAAAGATGATGAAGCCGTACATCGTGAACAGGTGGGAGATCTGCCGCTGGCGATTGTCGAACTCACCCGCGGTCAACACCTCGTGCGTAAGCGTGCTGAAGGCGAGGCCGATCTTCTCTCCGGCGCCGACCTGGCGCTTGGCGGCCTTCTTGGCCTTCTGCGCGTTCTCGAAGAAGTACCTCGCGCTCTTCTTGTGGATCACGTCCAGCAAGGTGCCGCCGATGACCAGAAGGACCATCAGGACGACGTAAGCCTGCATGATATCGGGTGGGATGAGAGCTGAGAGCTCCGCAAAGGGATTACTGGTGATCATTAGATCGTGACTCCGATTACCTCAGGAATGTGTCGACCCTGTTCCGTCCTTGGGGCAGGTCAACTGGCCGTGCCGAAGGAGCAAGTGTCCGATCGCTCCCGAGCGAAATACTGATCTCGCGTCGACGTACGCTTGCAACGAGCATCGAGCGTCAATTATAAGCAAGTTAGTATATGCGATGCGACTCATACTTTTTCGAGCCTCATAATCGGCGTTAATGGTGCGCGATATCTGCGAATATCGAGTCATAACGCTCTGCTTCAAAAATTTTTCCGCGCTCTTCCTGAGCGAAAGGGTAGCCGTAGGCGCCTTGCCGGTGTACCACCGCCTCGGTGACCTTGAGCTCCCTTGGGGCCGTTTGCCTTGATCGCCAGTTCGTTCGGGATGGTTTCCGCTTACTCGGCCCAGGAATTATCGTGGCGACCAGAGGTGGCGGGACGGGAGCCCGAACAACAGCGTATCGGCAAGCCTCCGCGAGTGCGCAAAACCCAAGCAAGTTGCCGTCGCGCCACCTCGCGTGATCGTACCGCTCAGGCGGCAGGGCCGACACACCGCCGCATCAGAAACGGTCGCTTTACGCGCTTCAGTCGGGGTCATCGAAGTAGGAATCGGACAAAATGACCGCGAGATAAGGTGCATAGGTCAACACCGCACCTTGCATGATGCCGAGACCATCGAACGCTTCGGAAAGCTGATCCATCAAAGCGCTATCCTGCGGATTGCGTTTCATTGCTTCGAGTACGGCGACCAAAGGAGCAACATCATCCTTGCCGAAGTGCTCTTGCAGCTGCTCAATGGAGGACCCGATCCCGGCAGCGTCGATTCTTCTTTGCGGAGTCGTCACGTTCGAGCCTGCCGAGCGGGTGCTACTGTTCGAGTGCAGCTAGTTTGGTTTTCCATCGGTTGACTGAGCTGCCGTATCGCTAATCTCAAGCATCTCGGACACTTCAAGTATCCCGTTGATTTCAAGAAACGGACAAAATTTCGCAGCCTTCAGAGCCTCGGCCATAGACCCCGCCCTTATGATGCTGAGACCTGACATGGCGGTCGAGTTCCCGGGAACGGCGGACCCATCGGGCTGAACGGTGAGTGTATCCTTGAGTGGCACTGCAGGGCTAACCACCGCGTCGCCGAGCGACATCAGCCAACGCTGGTACCTGTCGAAGTGCGCTTTACCCTCTTCGGGACTGGAGGGGTATTCTCCCCCGAGATAAACCAAGATGTATTGCGGCATACCAGTTCTTACTCATCAACAGAGGGCTGCTCTCTCGCACGGACGGATTGGCCGCGAAATCTTTCGCGAGAAGCAGGCGGAATGGACAGACAGAGTATGAGTTGGAAACGCTAGACGCGGCTACGCGCCTTTATTCTAAGCAGCCGGACGACTTGTCGCTTTTCCCAAGAAACGCATCGTCTTTTCCGAACGGCGCGAGTATAAATCTGAAGCCGGTTTTCGGGCCAAAATTGGCGGCTCTGCAGTTATTGATAAAGAACACCGTCTCTGCGATCCAACACGTGCATCTGCTGCCCATCCGCTTTCCGGAGCTTGGCTTCGACACGAATTGAATCCATAAGCTTCCGGTCGGCAATCGCGGGATACAGGGTGTAAAACCTCTCGACCTCCAGCGGGTACGATTTCGCGGACAATTCCAATCTTTTTCGCTCCGCGTGCTCCAAGCCATGCAGCATCAGCAACCGCGTAGACTGCCTGTGCAGATAGCGCTGACACAACAGACGATGCTCATCATCGTTCCATTTTTCCGTGACCAGAAAAGGTGGAAAGCTATCTTCTTCTCCAACGTGTCGCGTGAACCAGCGTGCACGCGGTTTGCTACCGGCGCGCTCGGCCACACACCGTTCGAACCGGTAATTCACCGGTCCGTAGGAGCGATCTTTCTCCTCGGGTGTGGTTTCGATAGGCATTACAGCCGCCGGAAGGGCCGTCCACTCCGTCAGTGATGGAAACGTCGACATTTGCTCTTCTTCCGTGCATGTAAAAATCAGCGCGAGAGGAGCATCATCTTTCGGATCGAGCAGCCAGTACTCATACTTGTCTGCAGCGGTAAATGGCAACGAAGCCGCCGTGAGAAACTCCGCTAGCTCCCGTATCCGCTCATCGGCACCGCTCGGTTCCTCGGAATCGTTCCCGGTGATGTTCTTTAGCTCGTTTTGCCGGATGTACGCCACGCGCCTGAACGAGCGCATGGGTGTCGAGCCACTCGACGGATGTCCGCCGCTGATCGCACGAACAAAATGAAACTCCCAAGTCTCACCGTCCATCGTGATCGCTCGCGCGCGATCCGACTCGGCAATTTGTGCCTGACCGGAATAAGGCGGTAGGAGACGCTGGGAAAAGGCCTTGATCATCGGTGTCTTGCGGCTATTGGGCGGACGACTTTTTTGGCGGCTGGATGGTCGATCAACACGGGATCGAAGTTGCGGACCGAATTGTAGGCCCAAGAAACGAGGGCGTCACCTCTTCGTAGGATAATGTGACGGCATAACCATAGGCAAGGTACGCCGCCGCTGCCACAATCCTCTCGGAGCCGAGCAACAGAACTCGACAGATGCGCCAATCAAGGCTACGGAGCGAGGCCCGGTTCGGCGGGCCAAAGAGCGGGAGCGCTGGTAGCGCTGCATTCTTAGCGAGGCCGCAGAGCGTCGGCAAGCCCCATTCCATCGGACGTTCGGGCCAGCGGCAGATTCGCTTTTCGCGCAGCTTGACGAATATTCTCGTTCCGGGCGCTCCAACAAGACGGAGCTTGATCGCAAGATCCTGTTGCTTGAGGGCCGTGAGGAAACGCAGCCGATCTCCCGGATGAACGGAGAACGCAGACTATCTCTCGGCGTCAGCGAGTGCTGCGTCAGTACGAACCCTGCAAACCTGAGAATCTAAAATCGACGGCTATGTACTTATCCAGGGACGCGCCAAACGCTTCGCCAAGGTCGCCGGAGAGATGGTCTCGCTGGCGATGGTCGAGGGCGAGGCTGCAAAGCTCTGGCCCGAGTTCCGACACGCGGTCGTAGCCCGTCCGGACCCGAAAAAGCGCGCCGCCTCCTGTAAGCCGGGTCAGGGCTGTTTGGCTATTCCTTGTCCGGGACGACGACGCAAGGCTTGTGCTCGGGCGACGGCTGGCCGTCCGCGCCGAGGATCGAGCCAAGCAGATGGAACGGCAGGCCGATCGTTTCTCCGACCACCTTCGCAGCGACGGTGCCGTCGGTCAGCTTGATCTCGGGTTTGGACAGCGGGCCGCTGACGTGGACGGGTCCGACCGTGCCGACCAGGTCGTTCCGCTTGGCCCGCGGCGTGAATACGAAGTCCATCGTCTCGTTGCGCAGATTGAGCGTCCCTCCGCCGACGGCCTGCACCTTGTCCGTCTCCAGCACCAGTTGCCGGGCGGTTCCGATCCCGTCCTCGAAGTCGAACCGGGCCACGAAGCACACCAGGGGCGCGCTGCCGTCGGCGGTGCGGGTGAACATCCATTCGATGATCGTCTGTCCGGCCAGATTGATCGTCCTGTCGGCGAGACTGCCCCCCCGGATGGATCCTGAGACCTGCCCGCTCATGGAGGCCAGCAGAGCGTGCAGATCGGCGCCGTTCGCCGTAACGGCGAGATCGAGGTCGAGCGGACCCGACGCCGCGGGCGCTTTATCCAGTCGCTTGAACACCTGCTCGAGGCTGAGCTGGCGCACCGCCGCCTTGAGCTTGAGCGCCGGCGGCGAGGGGGCGAGATTCGCGTCGACGTCGCCCTTGATGCTTCCGCCCAGATACACGAGGTCGACCGGCGAGACCCGCAGGCGGGACTTCGCGTAGACGAGGCGCGCCTTCAGGCCGCCGGCCGTCTCACCGCCGCCCTCGACCGCGTCCGCCGCGATATCGAGGGACAGCGTCGTTTCTTCCTGAACGTCCTTGCGCAGCTTGACCGCATCGATCTCTCGGTCCGAGAACAGTTTCGGACACCTCGCGGGCGGCGGTGAGGTCGTCGAGGTGCAGGTCTTTCGCGCTGATCTTCCCCGTGATCTCGGGCTTCCCTTTGGGAGCGGCGATCCGCAGCCGGCCCTCCAGGTCCGTCTTGCCGACGCGCCCCGAGCCGCGCACCGTCGCCGCGCCGTCGGCCGCGCCGATCGTGCCGTCGAAGGCGATCTGGATGCCGGCCGAGGCCTTGCGCCCGAGGGCCGAGGCCAATCGGGCCAGATCGGGAAGGTCGAATTTCAGGCCTACCCGATCGCCGCTTTTGCCGCTTTCCGCGAGGCGCAGGGAGAGCGACATCAGGTCCGTTCCCTCCAGCTTCGCATCGAGCGTCTCCAGCCGCAGGTGTCCGGAGGCGTCCGACATCGCCACTTTGCCTCTCAGCGCGCCGACACCGGTCGCGTCGGGCCGTCCGGTCAGCAGAACCGCCATCCGCAGCCGGAAGCTGCCCTCGAGCGAGAAATCCCGCAGCTCGAGGGCGTCGTTCAGATTGCCGGTCAGGTCGAGAATCGGGTCCTTCGGATCGCCCTGCACCAGCCGGATGTCTTCGAGCCGAAGGCGCCCCTTCTCGTCGCGCGCGATCTGGCCGATCCGGATCGGGCCCACATTCTCCAGCTCGACCGACGCGAGGCCCGTCTCGACGACGACGTCGTCGATCTCGAATCCGCCTTCCTTGCTCGAGACGCGGCCCTTGATGGAGCGCGGCGCCACGTCGAAACGCGATTTGCCCTTCGCTGCGCCGGGCGGGACGAGTGTCGCGGCGAAGCCCAGATCGATCCCGTCGACCGCCCACATGTCCGCGACCCCGCCGTCCGCCTCGTAGACGCGGCCGTCGGCGGTCTCGATCCGCAGCTTCGCCGAGCCGATCGCAAGCTTGGCGAGCGCGCCGTCGAGCGCCAGTCCGAGCGTCCCGGTTCCCTCGACCACCCGCGCCAGTTTCAGCACGTCCTGAACGTCGCCGAGCGACGGCGACGTGACGTCGAGCCGAGCGGCGAGCGTCAGCCCGCCGACGTCTTGTGCCAGCCGTCCATCCAGACCGGCTTCGATCCCCTTGAAGGCCAGCTTCAGCGATATGTCGTCGTCGCGCTCCGCTCCGGAGGCCGGGGAGAGGTCCGGAACGTTCCCGGAAAGCGTGAACGCCTGTCCGTTCAGGCTCCCCTTCGCCTCGAGCGAAACCGCGCCGGCGCGATCGGTCTCGCGCGAGGTGACAGTGTCGAAGAACAGCGATCCGTTCCAGCCCGCCGGATCGTTGATGCGCAGGATCCGGACATCCTTCAGCTTCAGGCTCCGGACCAGCGGCGACGACAGCACCCCCTCCACCGCGCTGGAGACGCTCCGGCCGAGCGTTTCCTTCGACGGCTCGGCGCGCGTCGATGATCAGGCGCACGCTCGAGAGATCCAGCGCCGTGAGGTCCAGACGCCCCCGCAGCGCGGCGTCGAGCGAGAAGGACATGCGCAGCGTGCCCACCGGCGCGGTCGGCGCAGGCGCTGCCGACGCGGCCGCGGCCGGGCCGACGCCCTGCACGGCGACGTCGATCGTCCGTCCGAGGGTCACGTCGACGCCTCCGTTCACGACGACGGCCTCGCCCAGATAGGACGACAGCAGGTTCGCCGCGATCCGGCTCCGCGCGTCCTCGAGCGCGGGAAGGTGCAGGAACGCAAAACCGGCCCCGACGATGACGATGACCAGGACCGCCACTGCGGCCAACGCACGTCGAGCTATGTGCCAGCTCATGGAAGTACTCCGGCGAGTCGATCGACGTCGCGGCGAGAGATGGTACGGAGGGTAATCGGAGCGTGCCGCGCCGGGACGAAGTGGTTCTTTCGGGCGCTCGACTACCAGGGCTTTTTCGGCGAATCCCCCTCGACGACCTTGACCCTCGCCCCCGGTCCTTGCTTCGAGCGATTCTTTTTCAATTCGTTGTGCTGCTCGTCCTCCGACAGTGTTCGGGTTCTGTGCATACCACATATCGATATAAGCGTGATGTAATAGTGCTCAAACTACATGACATCCGCGGTGGGGACAACAGCACCCTCTGCGAGTAAAGATATGGCCGATACCCGGAGCGGCCGGCCGTTCGACAGCGTCGCTTTTTTCCGGTCAGCTTGCATTGGATGCACTACTCTTTTACGACAACGAGAGGATTCGAATATGAAGTTAGCGATCCTTGGTCTGCTCGCTGTAACTCTGCTCCATGGTTGTGCAACGCTCCAAACGGACCGGGAACAGCCAGCCGTCAGCCTTGAAAAGCTTGTGTCGACGATCCAAGCCGCCGTCGCCCAGATCAACGCCGGTCTCGGATACAGACAAGCACCAAGAGTCAAGGAAGCGACGATCGTTCTCAAGACTTCCGTCGGAAAGACCAAAGAGGGAAGTCTCTCGCTCGTTCCGGTATCGAGCAAGAGGCAGGCGGAAGATTCCGCTACCGGCACTCTGACTATTCAGCTGGACCCATCGACGACCTTCAGGCCGCCATCCGATTCTGCCGATATGGCGGTTAGCAACCGAATTGCCGGCGCCGTGCTCTCCGCCGTCAAAGACCTGTCGCAAGGTAACGAGGGTCGGGCGCCATTGAAGTTCGAGCAAGTATCCATTGAGGTCAGCTTCGACGCGGAGGCGACTAAAGACGGTGGTATCCAGATCAACCTGACGAATGGGAATGGGTCGCTGGGTGGCGGGCGAGAGTTATCGAAAAGCGACAGCCATGTTCTGACGCTCGTTCTGACACGGAACTGAAACCAATCTCAGGTTGCCAGATACGTTGCTGAAACCATTGGTGCACTGAACTTCAGCCAAGCTCTGCTTACACGCACCGATCGGTTTTTCGCGAGAAATGTTCCGCCATTTGTGCGATAAAGCGGCCACGCCGATATTGCTGTTTGACCGGAGATTACCAACCAGTTCAGGGGCCGCGAGAGTTTGGCGCGCACGCCGGTTGTCGAAGTGACCTCCTCGCCGCGGGCAAAGCAGTACGCGGTCTCCTGACCGAGCCGGCACATGGTCCCGGCGTCGACGGAGATCTCGGTGTGGAGGTGCTGGTCGCCCCAAAGAGGGTGGGTTGGACAGGTGCGGCCGGCGTTGGGCGAGAACTGAACCCCACCGAGGTTCTCGGAAACGGCCTCTTCCGAGTGATAGCGTTGGGCGAGTGCGGGGCCGCAAGCCAGAAGAGCGGCAGCGACACTAACGCGTAGTTGGACCATCATCGCCTTGGCTGTCATTTTCGGATCCTCCTGGTTGTTCAGAAGCCAATGGTTGCATTGCGCGCAGGTAAGAGACCACCTGAGCGATCTGTTTCTGGCGTAATACCTTCGAGAACTGAGGCATCTTCGACTGCGGGAAGCGGCTCTCGTCATGGCGCACGTACTCGCGCAACTGTGCCTCGGTCAAGAGCGACGACAGGCTGCCGTCGCGATCCAGAACCGGGCCGACTTTTCCGCCGACGTCGCGCATACGATGACACTTGCCACAGTGGCCGGTATAGATATCGAAACCCTGCTTCACGGAGTCGTCGGCACCTTCGGGTGGCCGCGCCGGCGCGAAGTACCGGTCCCGGTCGAATCGACGGATCTCGGTGACCTGGAACGGCCATGGCAGCGTCTTCGTGTCGAGCTCACTGCTGTCGTCGGCGCTGGCCCAGACGAGGTAGAAGGGATCGAAGTTGACGATCTCGCCGCCGTGTTTATACGCCAGCCAATAGGAATCTCCGTCGACGGGCAGCGCGGTGTCACGAACCGCGAGCAGACCGCGCAATTGCCGCTGCGATAGCGTTGACCTGTCTAAGGGGATGCGGTAGCCGTCCGCGCAGAGCAGGAGCACTTCCGGGGCATCTCCCAAACCGATGTGGTTCAACAGGGGCTCCAGCGCAAAGCCGGTGAAGACCCGATCAGGTCCGAAGTGCGGGTCTTCGGCCAGGCGCAGCTCGGTGAATCCCAAGGCGGCGATTAACTCCTCCACCGGGTACACCCGCGCGCTGATGTCGTCCTGGACCCGAAGCACGCGGTCGTCGGCGCCGGCCTCGTCGGACCAAGACAGCGCTGATACGAGGCCGAACAGCAGGGGCATCAGAAGAGCGCCGAAAGGAACAACTCTGGTCAGTCGATACATCGAAATCTCGTGAATTCCATCTATCGCGCTAACGCCGACGTCACCGAAGGGCGGGGAGCGGACCTACTGTTTACAGTGTATTTTTATAGACTTGGCTATTCTTGATGATCACACGCAGATTCTCGAGCTCACCGACGACCTTGACGTCCTCCAGCGGGGTGCCGTCGACCAGCCGCGAATCGGCGAGCGCACCTTCCTTTACGACACCCAGCTCGCCGGGATAGGGATCCCGAATGCCGCTGAGCTTCAGCAACTCGCCTGCATTGCCGGTCGCCATAATCAGGAGTTCGCCGGGGCCGTGCCATTTGCTTAGCCTGTCCATCCACTTGATCTCGTTCTCGATGTTGGCGGGGTCGTTTAAGATGTCGGTGCCGTAGGTGACCTTCAGTTTCGGGTACTTCTTGATGGTCTTGTAGACGAACTCCGTACCCTGGCACACGACGGGGAGCTTGGCGTTCGAGACCTCGTCCAACTGCGGCTCGTTGCCGGTGGTGAACGGCTGCGTGCTGAGCCAGATGCCCTCGTCCGCCATGCGCTTCAACGTCTTCTCATCGAGGAGCTGGCCATGTTCGATCACCTTGACGCCCTCGTCGATCGCCCTGTTCGCTCCGCGCGGGGTGTACACGTGAACCGCCACGTTGGTCCCGAAGTCCTCTGCGGCGTCCACGGCTGCCTTGATCTCGTCAAACGAAAGCTGTGTCGACTCGATCGGGTCCGTCGGAGAGTAACCGGCCATTCCAGGCCGTTATTGCTGGGCCAGCGCCAGGTCTGATTTCATGGGATTGTTGGAGAACCGCGTCTTCCACTCGCGCGGGGTGAGCTCGATGACGCGGCTGGCCGGATGCTCGCTGATGCGCTGCAGCACATCGACCAGGTAGGTGTAGGGATCGACCCCCTGGAGCCGGCAGGTGACCAGCAGGCTCTGGATGACGCCGACGCGTTCGGCGCCGATCTCCGTCCAGGCGAACAGCCAGTTCTTCTTTCCCATCGGGATGGGGCGCAGGGCACGCTCCAGATGGTTGGTGTCGATCGCCACGTCGGGATCGGCGAGGAACACCTGCAGGCTGGCCTTGCGTGCCAGGGCGTAGTGCAAGGCCTTGGCCAAGGGGCTGCTGGGCAACAGATCCGGTCGGTGGCACTGGCTTGTCGCACCAGGCCCAGAAGGCCTGCACCACCGGCTCGCTGTGCTCGCTGCGGTAGGCGAGCTTCTCCTTCCCGCTCAGCCCCTGGTCGCGGATCACCTGCTCGTGGCGGTAGAGCGCGCCGATCAGGGCCAGGGCCTCGGCGCTGGCGGCGGGCTCGCCGTCCTTGCGCCCGCTCGAACCCGCGGCGACAGTGGCTCCAGCACGCGGCGTGGGTCACGGCGGCGTTTTGCTTGGCGTAGGCCGCATAGGCCTCGTAGCCGTCGCTGAGCAAGGTGGCGCTGAAATCGCCGAGGAAGGCCTGCACGTGGCGGTGGGCGCGCGAGGGCGCATAGTGGAAGACGATCTCGTCGTCCTCGCCGTAGATCGGCCAGAAGTAGGCCTGGCGCATCTTGCCCTTGTCCTGCCGCCCGGCCTTGATCGGCGTCTCGTCCATGGCCAGCACGCGGCTTTGCAGCAGATGCCGGGCCTGGGCATCGACGATGGGCCGCAGCAGAGTCGATGGCCCGCCCGGCCCAGGTCGCTCAGGGTGCTGCGGCTGAGCTGAATGCCGCTCTGCAGCAGGCGCTGGTGCTGGCGGTACAGCGGCAGGTGATAGCAGAACTTGTCGACCAGCATCCCGGCCAGGAAGCTGACATCGGCCACGCTCTTCTCCAGCACGTTGGCCGGCGCCGGGGTGGTGACGATGCGCAGGTCATCGAGGAGCTTGTAGACCGGGCGGGTGTACTCGAGGATCACGTAGCTGCCCGGGCGCTGCGCCAGGCGGTAGGTGACCTTCTCGCCGATGCGCACGCGCCGCTCCGCGGGGATGGCCTCGATCTCGGGGTCGGTGACCGCGATGATCTCGCGCGGCACATCCTCGCCGAAGCGCAGGCCCGTGTCATTGACCGCGGCATCGCGCGCCTTGGGCCGGCGTTGATAGCTGATCGTCTCGGTGGGCGCCTCTGGCGGCGGTGGCGGTGCTGCCACACCCAGGGCCGCTAACAGATTGCCCTGCACGGCTGGATCCACATCCAGGCGCTTTTCGGACTTGGCGCCGAACAGCTGGCGTTTGAACCACTCGAGCTGCTGTTGCAGGTGGCGAGCTGCGCCTGCAATTGCGCATTCTCGCGCTCCAGTTCCGCCATCCGTACAGCTGCCGACAAGGTGGGTTATCCATCTGTTTTTGTTGCGGATATTTTACTCGATGCCGGTCCCTCAGGCCACCATTTTGTAGCGCTTTCGCTGCCTTGTGATCACCAGATCGACGCCCTCGAGCAAGGCCAGCAATTCGGTGTGACACAGGGCGCGCTTGCGCGCGCCGGCAGCGCCCGGCGCCGCGAACTGGCCCTGCTCGAGGCGCTTGCTCCACACGCAGTAGCCGCCCTCCTCGAAGGCCAAAATCTTGATCTGGGTGCGCCGCCGATTGATGAAGGCAAACCACTGGCCGCTGCTCGGGTCCTCCCCCAGATGCTGGCGCACCAGCGCCGAGAGGCCATCGAAGGAACGGCGCATGTCGGTGGGCTGCACGCACAGCCACACCCGCCGCCCCGGTGGGACGCTCAGCATGGACGGCGCAGGCGCAAGACCACGCCGCTCCCAGCTGCAATTCCACGTCCCATGCTCCGCTCGAAGCACTCGCCGTCCGCCGTCAACTCGAAGAACACTGGCTCGTCGGCGATAACTTGGCGCGGCGCCGCCGTCTTGCCCAGCTGCCCGTCGCCAGCGCGCGAAGCTGCTCACGTCAGGCCCTGCTCGCGACAGAACTGCTCGCGGCTCTGCCCGCTGCGCTCGAAGCGCTCCAGCAGCTCGCGCCACTGCTCGCGGCTGCGTCGCATCCGCGGCCGCCTCGCCGGTACTGTCGATGGGTCCATGCTGCCCCTCCTTCCGCTCAGAAAACGAATCGGTGGGCGACAGCATAGAGAGATTCACGCTGGATGGAATAACGGCTCAGAATGGCCGGTTACGGTAAGGCGGCCGTCCCGGTAGGCGGCCTTGATATCCTGCGATGGCCAGGCGGTGAAATCCAGGAGCTCGGTGTGCACCGGGCTGACACCCTCCGGGGCAGGCGTAGAAACGATGATGGTGCCGCCCTCCTTGACCACCCGCTGCGCCGGATACAGGGACTTGTGGGACTGCCAGAAGTCCAGGTCACAGGGATGGGAGTTGGCCAGCACGATGTCCGGAACCTCGTGGTACTCGACCCCGTAGATCTCCCGTGCCAGCTTCACTCCCGCCCGGAATGCGGGGCGCATGCCTCCGAAGAACAGGCCGACCGGGTCTCCCGATTCGTTCAGCACGGCATTGAAGATGGCGCTCAGGCCGATCCGGTCCGCCATGTCGTCCATATCGGCGCGCACCGGATTGTCCTCTATCCCGAGGTAGGAGTCTCCGCCGCTCTCACAGGACAGCAGATGGGTCTCGGCGGTGGTTTGGTCGCCACACACACCGGGTTGGATGATCTTCGACGAACCGGAGAAGCCCGGGATGTGATGCGGCACGATGGCGCCGAGACCAATGACGACATCCGCGTCGACCACCGCCCGATTGACCAGCAGCGGTGTGCCGTGGGTCGAGGTGCCCAAATCGACCAAGACCTGCTGGTCGCGCCACTCGTGATTGAAGACCCGGACGCGATCGAATACGGCGGCGCCCACCTTGGCGCGCATCTCGTCCGTTGTCATGTACCTGTGGGTACCCAGGGCCATGATGCAGCCGATGTTCGCGTCCGGCACCCCGGCGGCATTCAGGCGCCGGAGCAGCGCCGGAATCATGCGGTGTACCGGGGTGAGTCGGGTGGTGTCGTCGCTGACGATCATGACCCGGTCGGAAGGCTTGACCCGTTGCGCAAGGGGCGACTGGCCGATGGGTGCGTCCAGCGCTGCCTCAATGGCCGCGTCCAGGTCCGGCAGAGGCTTGCTGGGCTTCGGGCTGAGCACCTCGGCCAGATTCCGGTCTGGAATCTCCAGCTCAGCGGGCTCGCCACCAAAGGGGATGGTTACGATTGCCATAGGGGTCGATAGTACAGTGGCAACCTACTGATTTTTTGGTCTTGCCATGGATTCCCGCGAAGGGGTACCGTTGGCGTCCCCTTGCTTCCGGAGCTCATCTGATGGCCGACCTCATCGTCCGCTTCAAGAAACCCGCCGGCTGGGCCGACAGCGTCCACATCCACTTCTGGGACACCCATCCGCGCGGCGGAGGCTCCGCATGGCCGGGCGTGCCGATGAGTGCTGGAGGATGGCTGGTTCGTCCATCGGTTCGAAGGCGTCGAGGCCGCAAGCTTCGTCTTCAACGACACCCGGGGCCATCAGACCGGCGATCTGCATCGGGACCGCGACGGCTGGTATGCCGACGACGGCATCTGGCACGATGCAACCGCCGCGGGCAGCGGCGCAGGTGACCACCGGCAAAGCAGACCGTCTACGCCGACCCGCGCGGCCGCGACAAGCCGCGGGCCAAGGCGAAGAACCCCGGGCTGCCCGACTTCCGCGAGGAGACCATCTACTTCCTGCTCACCACCCGCTTCTACGACGGCGATCCGTCCAACAACTTCTTCTGCCGCGACCGCATCAAGTTCAACGCCGCAGGGCGAGGCCGAGGATCCGCACTGGCGCGGCGATTTCAAGGGCCTGATCCAGCGCCTGGACTACATCCGCGACCTCGGCTTCACCGCCATCTGGATCACCCCGCCGATCGAGAACCGCTCCGGCCTCGACTACCACGGCTATCACGGCTACGACTGGACGCGGATCGACCCGCGGCTGGAATCGCCGGACGCCGACCTACCAGGACCTGATCGACGCGGCCCACGCGCGGGGCATCAAGATCATCCAGGACGTGGTGGTCAACCACTCCTGCCAGTACGGCATCCGCGGCAAGATCTGGATCGACCATCTGCCGATCAAGTACTACGTCCCCCAGGGCTCCGAGCAGGGTCGGGTCGACCACGGCCCCTACCAGGGCAACCTCGGCAACTACGCCTGGCCGAACCGGGACGACATCGACAACCCGGTCGCCCCGGACTGGTACCGGGAGCGCCACGCCCGCGACCCGCGAAGGCATCGAGCCCCTGGTCGATCCCAAGACCGGCGAGACGGCTGCCCAAGCCCGGCTACGATCCCGGCCGCTTCTTCGGCGTCGACGCCAACAGCCTCGACCCCGAGTGGTACCACCAGGAGGGATTCATCTGCGGCGGCGACTGGGAGAGCGCCCATCCGCTGCAGAACAAGCACCTGGCCGGCGACTGCATCGATCTCGCCACCGAGCGCCAGAACGTCAAGGACTACATCATCGGCAGCATCAACCGCTATCTCGACATGGGCGTCGACGCGCTGCGGATCGACACCGTCAAGCACATCGAGCGCGACAACCTGCTCGAGTACGTCAACGCCTGGAAGGCCCACAAGCCGGGGCTGTTCGTGTTCGGCGAGAACCTGGTCAAGGGCTACGGCTGGGGCGACCTCGGCGGCGGCGACAACGGGCCGTCGGAGATTCGCCCCTGGTGGTACACCCGCCTCGGCCACGATCCCGCGCGATCCCAACTCGGGCGGCGATTCCGGCTTTCCCCAGCTGGATTTCGGCCTCTTCTCCACCTTCCGCGACAACCTCAGCCGCGGCAGCTTCGACGGCGTCGCCCGGGTGCTGGAGATGGACTGGATCTACGGCAACGCCACCGAGCTGGTCACCTTCCTGCAGAACCACGACGTCGGCCCGGACAACGACTTCCGCTTCCGCTTCAAGGGCGAGCAATGGATGGCGGCGGCCGCCTACAACCTGCTGTGGACGGTCCGCGGCATCCCCTGCCTCTACTTCGGCGAGGAGATCGAGTTCATGAAGGGCGCGCCCCAGGACGTGATCGGCAACGACGACACCCTCGAGACCACCGGCCGCGCCTACTTCGGCGACCATCTCGAGCGACGAGCGCATCGCTGAGACCCAGAGCCACCCGCTTTACCGGCACATCAAGCGCCTCAACCAGATCCGCCGCGCCATCCCCGCCCTGCAGAAGGCACCGATGAGCCACCTGAACGAGTGGGGCTCCGGCCTGTCGTTCGTCCGCGATTGGAACGACGGCGAGAGCTACGCCGTGGTCGGGCTCACGATCGGCGGCGGGCAGGACATCAGCGTCGGCGGCGTCCGCGACGGCACCTACCGCGACGCGGTCACCGGCAACGAGATCACCGCCCAGGGCGGTACGCCTCTCGTTCCACGTCAAGGACAACTCGGCCGGGATCTACGTCCTCGACGGCCCGGGCAAGATCGGCGAGGACGGCGCATATCTGCGT
Organism: uncultured Gammaproteobacteria bacterium; assembly: GCA_963802975.1. Classification (GTDB taxonomy): domain Bacteria; phylum Pseudomonadota; class Gammaproteobacteria; order Chromatiales; family Chromatiaceae; genus Thiosymbion. The sequence goes on along the minus strand of CAWDLA010000002.1, from coordinate 58,408 downwards.
TAATGCAGCGCGATAGACCGCGAGTCCCGATGCCACCATTGAGCCGTCCACTCCGTCGGCAGGTTGGTCCCATCTGACGACACTGGAACCAACGAATGTGGGCTCGCTGATTCGGTCAGACTAAACACGTTCCCCCGCGACGGCCATGGCGCAGGACCTGCGCCGCTATCAGCTGCACATGTGCGAAAGCGGTGTTTGCAGAGCTCGGGCCTGCACCCAGTTGGAGGCAAGATACCTCGCTACCAGGAACGCAAGCGCCGCGCCGAGAGTGGCGTCGATTCGATCCCGGTAAACGAAGGCCAGGGCAATAGCGCCGACAAAAACAAGTGCCAGCAGAGCGCGCTGCAGAGTCCTACTCATCGGCCGCCTCGTCAGCCGACCATTGGCGTCGATTGATGGCATAGCCGGTGATCCTGCCGCGAAACGGCAGGGCCAGCAGCCCCGGCAGCCAGCTCACCTCGCGCGGCTCCCGGTAGCGGTGGATGCCGATGGTCATGCCCTGGTGGCCGCCGCGGGGCTGGTCGCGGTAGGTGCCGAACAGCCGGTCCCACCAGGACAGGTTGAAGCCGAAGTTGGAGTTGGCCTCGTCGTCCTCCACCGAGTGGTGCACCCGGTGCATGTCCGGGGTGACCACGAGCCAGCGCAGCACCCGGTCCAGCGGCCGCGGGCAGGCGCACGTTGCCGTGGTTGAACATGGCCATGCCGTTGAGGATCACCTCGAACAGGATCACCGCCACCACCGGTGGTCCCAGCACCATGATGGTGGCGAACTTGATGAGCATGGAGAGGATGATCTCGATGGGGTGGAAGCGCGCCCCGGTGGTCACGTCGTAATCCAGGTCCGCGTGATGCACCCGGTGCAGGCGCCACAGGACCGGCACCGCGTGCACCATGACGTGCTGCAGCCAGATGACGAAATCCATGGCGACCACCGCGACCGGAACGGAAAGCCAGAACGGGACCTGGAAGTGATTGAGCAGCCCCCAGCCCTGCGTGGCCGCGAAGGCCGCGATGCCCACCGCCGCCGCGGGGAACAGCAGCCGCAGCAAGACTGTGTTCAAGGCTACCAACCCCAGGTTGTTCACCCAGCGTACGGCCTTGGAGACCGTCAGCGCCCGGCGCGGGGCCAACACTTCCCACAGCGCCATGACGGCGAAGATGCCGAGAAAGAAACCGAGGCGGATGGTGGCCTCGTGCGCCTGTACGAACGTGTCCAAGGGCTTGCTCCTCCTCTGCCGGCCGGACTCCCGCTGCGCGGGGCAGCAAGGCTATACTGACGGTCAATGCCTCTAACGATCAACCGATTAGTTGAATGTATAGTCCGGACTTGAGAAAGATGTCAATGAGCCAAGAACCCAAACAGGCACTGTTCGAGCAGTTGGCGGTGGTGGCACGTGCCCTGGGCAGCGCGGCACGCCTGGAGATCCTGGATTTTCTGGCCCAGGGCGAGCGCAACGTGGAGGAACTGGCGCAGGTAGCGGACCTGTCCGTGGCCAACACCTCCAAGCACCTGCAGCAGCTCAAAGCCGCAGGTCTGGTGGAGGCGCAGCGCGACGGCAAGTATGTCCGCTATCGTCTTGTCGACGACCGCGTGCTGGATGCCATCGCCGACCTGCGCCTTCTTGCCGAAGCGCACCTCGACAAGGTTGGCGATCTGGTGGCGAGCTACCTGCGCAGCCGCGATGCCCTGGAGCCGGTGCCGGCCTCGACCCTGCTGGAACGAGCCCGCGACGGCCTGGTGACCGTGATCGACGTGCGCCCCCCGGCGGAGTATGTGCAGGGACACATCGCCGGGGCGCTGAGCATCCCGCTCAACAAGCTCAAAACGCGCATCCAGGAGCTGCCGCGCGATCGGGAGGTCGTTGCCTATTGCCGAGGACCCTGGTGCGTTCTGTCGTTCGAGGCGGTGGCACGACTTCGCGACGCAGGCATAGAGGCCCGACGCCTGGAAGATGGCCTTCCCGAGTGGCGCCGGGCGGGATTGCCGGTCGAATCCGATTAGACAATCGCCGTTGACGTGGCCGAGCAAGTACACCTGTTTGGACATTACTCTCCACCGAGAGAGGAGGAACGACCATATGGAGCCGCGTCCTGGCCGACGGAAAAAGCAGATTGCCATGTCGTTGGGAGCGAGCTTGCTTGCCGGTGTGGTTACAGCCGAGGTTATCTCCGACCAGGATGCAGAATCTAGACTGCTGTCCTGGACTTGGACCCACGATGGGGTCTCGGTCCAGCTCCTGCAGCTACTGCCCGACCAGACCCGCGCCTTCTTCCTGGGTCGAGGGTTCGGGCGCGAGGACGCGGACCGGATCGGCCGTTCGTGTGTGTTTCAGACCATTTTCCGCAACGATGGTGTTCGCCCCGTCGAGTACGATCTGGACACCTGGTCGGTTCGTCACCGAACCGGTCGGTTGCGGCTGCGCACCCGGGAAGTTTGGGATCCGGAATGGGCGACCCGCGGCGTCGATGATGCAGCACGCACCGCTTTTCGGTGGGCGTTGCTACCGACCGTTCAACGCTTCGAGCCCGGCGACTATAACTGGGGCATGACGAGCTTCAACCTGCCGCCAGGAGTGCAGTTCGACCTCAGTTTGATTGTCAACATCGGCGGCGAACCCATTGCCGCAGAGGTGCCGTCGGTAGTGTGCGCTGCCGACCGCTAATGCGAGTAAGCACTATGCGAACACTGGTTATGGTTATTTTGCTGGTTGGATTTACGCTGCCGATCCAGGCCCAGCGACCCGGTAAAGGGCTTACTTTGTTGCAGGACAGGGCCCAGGCGCCGGATTTCGAGCTGATCGACATTGAGGGCAACACCTATCGGCTGTCGGACTACCGGGGGAAGGTGCTGATCATCAATTTCTGGGCGACCTGGTGCCCGCCCTGTAGAGAGGAGATGCCCTCTATGGATCGAGCCCGGAAGATGCTCAAAGGGGAAGATATCCTGATGCTCGCCGTGAACGTGGGTGAAGACGAGGACACGATCTTTCAGTTCACGGCCAATTATACGGTAGGGTTCCCCTTGTTGATGGATCGCGACTCCAAGGTCGCAGGAGAGTGGCCGGTTCGCGGGCTCCCCACGACCTTCATTGTCGACCCGAAGGGACGTTTGGCCTACCGCGCTATTGGCGGGCGAACATGGGATGATCCGACACTGCTTGATCAGGTGCGCGCCCTTCGCAGTGAGGCCTTGGGCACCAAACAACCACAGCCCCGCCCATGAGCGACTACTTCTCCGCGATGGGTTGCGAAGTCGAGCGCTTGACCACCCGCGCATACTGGCGCGCCGACAGGTGTGGGGAGTCGCTTCGACGACTGAGGAACAGGGAATCGGCGAGCGATTTCTTAATGCGTCTATATTACAAAGAGTCAACTGGTAACTGTAAATCGTGAACGGGATCTCTTAGTAAACCATCGCATAATATGGCCGCGGGGTTCTTCAACGCCGGTAATCTGGTAGCTCATGAGGTACGGGTTTTAGAGCGTCGTATTCATAACACGGCGGGCGCTGGAAGTTCCGCAAAAAATGACTTGGTCCCCTGCTTTCAGCTTCCGGGAAGCGGCGGGCAGAATATGAGTGTGCCCCCTCGCTCATGCGCCAGGGGAACGCAACTCAGATTCTGTGCTCGATCAACTAGATCCCGCATGATATCGCCCAGGGTCGGTGAGTAGACTTCCGACGCCAACTCTGAGCGAACTTGTTCGGAACAGGTAGGGATTATCTCGATCCAGATCCGGGCTGCTTCATCACCCACAGCATCGTGCAGACGGCGAGTCGTCTCAGTCAGCGCTTTTACATCGATGTTCTGCAGGTAGTCCTGAAACCTCTGTGTCAGGGGCGAGATCAGCATGAGCAGGATATGGCGCGCCGTAACCAGGCAGGGTTGCATCACCAGGTCTGCGTCGGATGCCTGGAAAGCCGGTTCGTCATCATGGCGATTCTGCCGCTTTCACCACCCGGGCACCCGCGAGCCAGCCTATCAGGGTGTGTAGGACCGGCAGGTTCAGAGCAATGCCCAACTGCCGGGCAACGATCTTAAAGGGGTTTGCGACGTTTACCCCCGGCGCCTCGAGAAACTCCCCCTCTACACCTGATGTAGAGCGGCAGATCAACTGCACGTCCGGGTTTATAAGGTGAGTCATCACAACGGACTTCCTGTTGATACCCTCATCGTTCGTGACGGCAACGACGGCGCGGCAGTTGGGCTGTATTAGCCTCGCTGCAATCAGATGCGTTTTCCTCCTTCGTCATACAACGGGCTGCGTCACAGCTGAGATCAGAGCGTTTCGATCCGAGTTGCCTGAGTCCTAGCAAACCTGTAATCGGGGACCGGGTCCGTGGCGGCGTTTTCGCGTTTACCGCAGGCGCAACGGACGACTTTGACGCTGGTCGCCTGCTTCAATGCAATCTCTGTCGGCGGTTTTCCACGTCCAACAATCTACTCCGCCTATGAGCGTCGGCAGAATAACTCGCATTTCAGGGCAGGATATAGGACTTCCGCGTTGCGTCCTTTCGTCCGCTCAGCTCTTAGCAGCTGACCCTGAGTTCTCAAACAACAGGGTCGGCAAGGGGTCCAAGTCTGCCTGTCAGGCCATCCCACCCGACAGTCTGCGAACAGCCTGGACCAGTCGGACGGCCGCCATCGCTGAGCTGCAGCTCTTTCGGGCCGGCACCGCAGGTATGCTCACGACGAGCCAGTTTCCAGCGGCGGCGATGATGTGCCCTAGCCCCACGCCGATCAGAAGATGTTTAGACAGGGGTAGTCTTGCACCATTCTTTGCCAGTACCCGCCGCTGCAGTCGAATGGTACGGCGAGAAACCACTCCCATCAGGCTGTCTGGCTTGCGCGTCCGTAACGAGGGATCGCGGGGCCGAGATCGATTTTCCATGCGAGTTGAAGACGCGGGCCTCCAGTGGCGTATCCTTCCGCCGGTCTACAGTTTCCTCTTCGGCCAAAATCCCCGTGATAGAATTCGGTTGAAAACCTCTGCCCGGCATACCTTCGCGCGCTCTGTCGCCCGTCGGCGGGTGCGCAAACCAGCTCGGACCTGTGATGAAACGAGCTCTGATTTTCATCCTGCACCTGCTGCTCGCGGGGGTCTCTCGGGCTGCATCCGGTCACCCATGTCCGGAATCTGCTGAAGTCCACCGGGCTCAACGACCGACCGGGCGGGAGGAGAGAGGAGACGCGGCATGTCTGCAGGTAACGGATTGTCCGATTCGGATGTAGTGGACCGAGTGATGAACCAGATCCTGGCGGCCGAGCGGCACGCGCGGGAAGCCGTCGAGCAGTGCCGCGCCGAGGCCGCTCACATCCTTGCCGACGCCGAGGAGCGGACACGCGGTATCGGGCGACGTACCGAGAATCGAATCAGGTTGACGCACAAGATCGCCGACCAATCGGTGGATGATGCCCTGCGGAAACTGCGCGGTCCGCAATCCGGCCAGAGAGCGCCAGCGGAGGAAGGAGAGGTCCGAAAGCTGGTGGATCGGGCGGTGGACGCGCTGGTGGAAGACATCCTCGGTGGGACACCATGAGCCCGAACCTTGGATTTGCGTATTCACAGGCCCGTATACAGGCGCGTTTCGCGGGTCTTCCGCAAGAGGATGAGTGGCAGCGTCTGGCCGCATCCCGCACCCTCGCGTCCTTTCTGGAGGAGGCACGCACCGGCCCCTTGCGCGGCTGGGTCAAGGGCTTCTCCGGCCAGAGCGGCGTGCACGAACTGGAGGCGGGAGTGCGTTCCCTGCACCGGGAGATGTTGGACGAGGTCGCAAGTTGGGTGCCCACCCCCTGGAAGGGAGCCGTCTCCTGGGTCCGATGGCTGAACCATCTTCCTCTGCTCGCCCACCTTGCGGCCGGCGGCTCGGCGCCCCTTTGGACGGTCCGGGACCCCGATCTTCGCCCGCTCATCAATGATGACGGGGCGTTGGATCCGAAACGCCTGGCCGGTACCGGCTTACACTGCCTGCTCGGTGGCGAGGAAGGGCTAGCCCGTCCCTGGATTGTGCAATGGCGCAGCCGCTGGCCCCGCTGCTGCCGTGAGACCGCAAAGAATCTGGAGGGATTGGCCGCGCTGCTCGCGGCGCACGTCGAGGCTTTCCGCCGCAGTCCGCCCACCGCTGCCTGGTCCTTGCGCCGAGAGCTGCGCGAGCGGCTTCGCTCACGGTTTCACCAGCGCACGCTTCAACCCGAGATGCCGTTCATCTTCATCACCTTGTCGGCACTGGACCTGGAACGCCTGCGGGCGTCCCTGGTGAGCCGTGCCCTTTTCTCAACCGGGGACGAGCTGCCACGGCTCGCAGCGGTGGGGCAGGGCGGGGCCTGATGTTGCGTCCCGCCACCACCCGATGGTTCGAGGTGCTTTGTCCGCGTACGGAGAGCGTTCGCGCCGTGGCGGAGCTGGCCGGGACCGGAGCGGTAGAGACGGAGATACGGCCCCATGCCGAGGAGGATTTCCCGGTTCGTCACCTGGCGCGCGGGCTGGCGGAGTACGAGGAGCTGTATGGCCTCTATGGCCCCTACTGGGAGCGAGGCCATCTGCGTCGCACGCCCCTGGCGGAGCCCCCGGACGTCGTGCTGGAGCGGGCCCTGGCCCGGATCGACGCGTGGCGCCGCGAGGCCGACCCCTTGATCGATAGCCTTCAGGCCTGCGAGGAGGAGTTGCTCCGTCTCAAGTGGCTGACCCGTATTCTGGGACGCATCTCCGGAAGCAGCCTGGACTTCGCTCTGGTGGCCGAGAGCGGTCCCGTGCTGGGGAGCTTCTGCGCAATCTTGCCGCGGAATCTGGACCTGCGGCTTCCCGACTGTGTGATCCAGCGTACGGTGCCCTGGGAGGACGAGAGCTGCAGCATGATCCTAGGGCCGGGGGACCGGCTGGAGCAGGTAAAGCATCAGATCAAGGGGGCGAAGGGCCGCGTCATAGAGCGCCCCCCGTGGCTTCGGGGCAGTGTCGGCCAAGCGCTGAGCCGGGTCGCCGCGCGCCGCGAGTTCCTCGCGGTGCGCCTGGTCCACCTCTACGCTGAGCTCGACAGCCTGTTCGAGGACTTCGACCTGGCGGTGGTTCTGGGTGAGGCCGCCTGGCTGGATTGGTTTGCCGTTCGGGTCGGGGGACTGGAGCCCGCGAGTGAGCATCTGGTCTGGATCACCGGCTGGACGGACGACCTGACCGGGGGCTCCCTCGCCCGGGCGCTGGAGCGGTCCGGGACCCGCGCCCTGCTGCGGCTGAAGCCGCCGCCGCCCGGAACCCGCCCCCCGCAGATACTGGACAATTCCCGCTGGCTGCGGCCGTTCGAGATATTTACCCGTGCATTCGGCGTCCCTGGGGCGGACGAGGCGGATCCGACCCCCCTGCTCGCGCTGGTGGTGCCGTTGCTGTTCGGCTACATGTTCGGCGATGTCGGCCAGGGTTTGGTGCTGGTTGTCGCCGGCTGGTTGCTTCGGGACCGGTTCCAGGTCGCCCGCTTGTTGATCGCAGGGGGCGCAAGCGCTGCGCTGTTCGGCCTGCTCTTTGGCAGCATGTTTTCCCGCGAGGACCTGATTCCCGCCCTCTGGCTCCATCCGATGCAAGAGCCCCTGACGGTCCTTCTGGTACCCTTGGTCTTCGCGGTGCTCTTGCTCAGCCTGGGCCAGTTGCTGTCAGGCCTCGGTGCCCTGCGCAGGGGTGAGCTGGGCCGTTGGCTGCTCACGGATGCGGGTTTTCTCCTGCTGTACCTTGGCCTCATCGCCCTGGTGTCGTGGACGGACAGGATCTGGCCGGTCCTGCTGGGGCTGTCCTGGTACCTGGCGGGCAGCTTCCTGGTCAACCGCAGATTGCTCGGAACCCTGGCGGCCCTGGGTCACCTGCTGGAGGGGGGGCTTCAGATACTGGTCAACACCCTCTCGTTCGCGCGGGTCGGCGCCTTCGCCCTGGCCCATGCCGCCCTGTCGGCGGCGGTGGTTGCCATGGCCGACGCCGCCGGCTCCTTTCCGGGCGTGCTGCTGATCATGATCCTGGGTAATCTGTTGATCATTCTGCTGGAGGGGCTGGTGGTTTCCATTCAGACCACCCGCTTGGTGTTGTTCGAGTTCTTCAACCGCTTCCTGAAGGGAACCGGACGGGTGTTTCGGCCCTTGCCCCCGCCGCCGACCCTGGTCACGGGTGCCGTTTGAGCCGAAAGAGATCGATCTAGCAGAAGAGGCACAGAGGGGCGCAGAGATTTTTTACGGAGATTCGGTATGAACAGACAACAAATGCTGGCCGCCTTCCTGACCTTGAGTATCGCGCTGTTAGCCGCAATCGGCACCTTGTTGCTGTGGGCACCCGGCGCATTGGCGGAGGCGGTCGTGGAGGTCGCGGTCAAGGAGACGGACCCCGGGGTCCTGCAATGGGGCTATCTGGCGGCCGCCCTGGTCACCGGGCTTGCCGCACTGGGCGCGGCCTGGGCAGTTGCGGCCGTAGGTACCGCCGCGGTGGGGGCCATGGCGGAGAAGCCCGAGCTGTTCGGCCGGGTCATCATTCTGGTCGGGCTTGCCGAGGGTATCGCCATCTATGGCGTTATCATCTCCGTGCTGATTCTGAACCGGCTGACCTGATGAGCTTCTGCGCCTTTATCGGCGACGAGGTCAGCGCCGCGGGCTTCCGGCTCGCCGGCGTCGATGTCCATGTACCGGGACCGGGGGAGGCGGCGAATCTGTTCCGGCGCTTGCTGCGCGAATCCTCGCTTGTCCTGCTCACAGCCGAGGTCTCGGGCTGTCTCCCGGAGGATCTGTTGCGTCGCGCAGCGATCGCCGGGCGCCCGCCGGTCCTGGTCATTCAAGACGTTCGGGGGCGGGTTGCGGCGCCGGATCCTGCGTCGGTGTTGAGACGACAGTTGGGGATGGTCGAATGAACCTCGACGAGCGCCGAAAAGGCATGCTCAAGCTGGTTGCCGACTACCGGGAGCAAGAATGCCGGCGCATCCTGGACGCCGCCCGTCGGGAAGCGGCGGAGCTCACCAGACAGACGTTCCGCAAGGAGCGGGCCCGGCTGCACGCGCATGTCGTCGCCGAGCGTAGCCGGGCCCGCTCCCTGATCCAGGCCGCCAGGGCCGAGCAGGCGACGCAGGAACGCTGGAGCAACGAGCGCACGAGTCTGGAGCTGCTGGAGTCCGCCTGGCCGCTGCTGCGCGAGCGTCTGCTTGCGCGCTGGCAGGTCCCGGGGCAGAGGCAGCGTTGGGCCGACAGCTACCTGCGTCAGGCCGTGGAGCTGCTCCCGCCGGCGCGTTGGATGGTGCGCCACGCCCCCGAGTGGCGGGAGAAGGAGCGCCGTGAAATCGCCGAGCAGCTGGCGGAGCGCCTGGGTCACAGGCCGCGGTTCCAGAGCGAGGGCGGCCTCGAGGCTGGCCTGGTCGTCGAGTCCGGCGGCGCGGTGCTGGACGCCAGCCTTCAAGGGCTGCTCCGAGACCGCGCACGCCTGGAGTCCCGCCTGTTGGCACTGGTCGCGGACGAGGCGTCGGTATGAGTCTGGCGACCGCCGTCTGGCTCAGCGGCCCGGTGCTGCGGGCGCGCCCGAAGGGACCCTTCCTGCTCCGTGAGGCAGTTACCGTGGGACCCGATCGTTTGCTTGGCGAGGTGATGCGTATCGCCCGCGACGAGATCGTGGTCCAGGTCTACGAGGACACCAGCGGGCTGCGCCCCGGCGTGGAGGTCCGGGGATCCGGCCGGCTGCTCTCGATCCGTCTCGGCCCCGGTATCCTGGGTAACATCTTCGATGGACTCCTGCGGCCCATCACCGACTCGGTGGAGCCCTACGTCAATCCCGGCATGCGGGAGCTGCCGGCGGCCGACTTCGGTTTTCACCCAAAGGTTGAGGTGGGCGGACGGCTGGGACCGGGAGAAACCCTGGGGAAAGTCCGCAACGGCGATGGGCAGATCCAACGCTGTCTGGTCCCGCCAGACCTTCCCGCGGGCGAGGTAATTGAGATCGCCGATGCGGGAGACTACCTGGAGGACGAGATCGTCTGCCGCGTGCGGGACCAGGAAGGCCGGGTACAGGAGCTGGCCATGGGCCACCGTTGGCCGGTTCGCATCCCGCGGCCAGTGACCAGGCGGCTGCGCTCCGACGAGCCCATGCTCACCGGTCAGCGCATACTCGACTGCCTGTTCCCGGTGGCCCGGGGTGGCACCGCTGCCATCCCGGGCGGCTTCGGCACCGGCAAGACGGTACTGCTGGAGACCATCGCCAAGTGGTGCGATGCCGACGTCATCGTCTACGTCGGCTGCGGCGAGCGCGGCAACGAGATGGCCGGCCTGCTGGACGAGTTCTCCGAGCTGGAGGACCCGCGCAGCGGGCGCCAGCTGCTGGAGCGCACGGTGGTCATCGCCAACACCTCCAACATGCCGGTCTCCGCCCGCGAGGCCAGCATCTACACCGGCGTCACGGTGGCCGAGTATTTCCGCGACCAGGGCCTGCAACGTGGCCCTGATGGCGGACTCCACCAGCCGCTGGGCCGAGGCCCTGCGCGAGGTCTCCGGACGCCTGGGCGAGCTGCCCGGCGAGAGCGGCTATCCGGCCTATCTGAGCAGCCGCCTGGCGGACTTCTACGAGCGTGCGGCCAGGGTGCGCACCCTGGGCGGCGACGAGGGGTCGGTGACCCTGCTGGGGGCGGTGAGCCCGCCGTCGGGCGACTTCTCCGAGCCGGTCACCATCCATACCAAGCGCTACGTCCGGGCGCCTGTGGGCGCTGGACGCGCGCCGCGCCCAGGCCCGCTTCTATCCCGCCATCCACCCGCTGCAGTCCTACAGCGTCGTCGCCGGGGGCCTGGCGCGCTGGTGGCATGCCGAGGACTGCACGCGCTGGGAGGAGCTGCGGCGGCGCTTTCTCACCCTGCTGGAGGAGGAGGCCAGGCTCGAGCGCATGGCCCGCATCATCGGCCGAGACGCCATGCCGGAGCGCCAGCGCCTGATCCTGCTGTGCGCCCAGCTCGTGAACCAGGCGTTCCTGCGCCAGTCCGCCTTCTCGCAGATCGATCGCTACGCCACTCCGGCCCGTCAGGCGGTGATGATGCGCCTGATCGGCAGTTTCATCGAGGGGGCGGAGAGCCTGCTGGAGGCGGGGGTCGCGCCGGAGGAGATCGCCTCAGCCGAGGTCTTCCGCAGCCTGATGCGCATGGGCGAGGAGATCCCGGAGGGCGACTGGGAGCAGTTTGCCGAGCTGGACCGGGAGCTCGGGTCCACGGTGCGGCGGCTGATATCGGCGCAGCGCGGTGAGCTGGAGCCGGCACAGACGGATTCGACCTAGCAACGGCAGTTTCGTGTCGAGGTCAATCTAAATTGCCTTTTGTTATCGAGAAATAGGAGCCCCGATAGATGAAGAAGCTGTATCCCTTTACGTTTGCGGCCACCCTGGCAGCGAGCGCTGCCGTTGCGGAAGACATACCGATGGTGTCCGTTAAACGCTTGTCTATGGACATGGCCGCGAAAGTGGCCCAAGGCGCGGTCGACGCCTGCCGTGAGAAGGGTATTCAGATCGCCGCTACCGTGGTGGATCGCGAGGGCACGGTGCAGGTTACCCTGCGGGATACGATTGCGGCGCCCATCACGGTGCCCGTCAGTACGATGAAGGCCTACACCGCAGTGAACTTCAACGCGGCGACCTCTGCTCTGGGCAGCCGTGCGGACACCCCCATCGGGCGTATCGACGGCCTGGTCATGTCCGCGGGAGGCGTGCCGATTCAGGTGGGAGGCGCATTGGTGGCCGGAGTGGGCGTTAGTGGTGCACCGTCCGGAGAAACGGACGAGGAGTGCGCACAGGCCGGAGTCGACAAGGTGATGGACGATCTCGAGATGGCGTTCTGAATTCCGCGGAGATCGCTCTTCTCTATCCGCCGGAGTTTTCCCTTTGGTGCGACGATCTCGCGCGAGGCGCTTTCGGTGACTCGGGTAACCTGGCTTGCGGCCAACAACTCGCCACCCGGGGCGACTGGGAACGCGATTGGGACAGAGAAGGTCTCCGGTCTTGGCACCACCACCGAGAAGGCCGGATGGAACAGGGTCAAGGCGGAGTCGTCCAAGGCGCTGGTCAGCAGGCCGTCGTAAGAATTCTGCGTGTCCTCGCAGAATAGGTCACGGGACGCGAGATCGAGTGCAAGCCTGGTCCGAGCTGCCGGAGAACAGGCGGCCCTGTGGTAAGCTTGCGCCGTTTTCCAATTCGACCAACCTGCGGATACACAGACGTGAACAAACAACTTCGTACACACGTTTCCGGTGCGGCATTCCCTTTCTTTATTTTCGGAGCGGCCGCGCTCTTGCTTGGTGGTTGCTCAGAGCGAGAGGCGCCCGAGGTTGTCGACAGGTCACGCCCGGTCAAGAGCGTCATCGTCGGTGGCCCGGAGGCGGGCGGCGAACGCAAATTTCCCGGCCGAGTCGATTCCACGAGCAAGGCCGAGTTGGCATTTCGCATTCCCGGAACCGTGCAGACGGTCCACGTGCGCAAAGGCGATCTGGTCGAGGAGGGACAGGTGCTGGTCGAGCTCGATCCAACCGACTACGAGATCACGCTCAAGGATCGGCAGGCGACATACGACCGGACCAAGGCCGATTTCGAGCGCGCCAAGGAGCTGGTCAAGGACGGGTTCATCTCCCGCTCCGATTTCGACAAGAAGGAGAGCGAGTACAAGAATGCCGAGGCGGCGCTGCATGCGGCCGTGCAGGACATCAAGTACACCAAGCTCACCGCGCCCTTCGGCGGCACCGTTGCGGAACGCTACGCGGAGAAGGCCGAGGAGGTGCAGGCCAAGCAGAACGTGCTGGCGATCCAGGACGAGCAACAGCTGGAGATCAAGGTGGACGTGCCCGAAAATATCGTCTCGCGCATCGATCGCGTCGGGCGTGAGGCCGCCTCAGACCTGATTCCCGTTTACGCGACCTTCGATGCCGCGCCGGACAGCCGCATCGATCTGGTGTTCAAGGAGGTGTCGACCCGCGCCGACAGGGCCACGCAGACCTTCCAGGTGACCTTCCTGATGGAGCCGCCGAAGGGCCTGAACATCCTGCCCGGCATGACCGCGAACGTGGTCGCCGATCTCGGCGCGGTCAAGTCCGAGGAGAGCAAGCACTACCTGCCGGTCAGCGCCGTAACGGCGGACGCGGGTCTCGATCCCTTCGTCTGGGTCATCGACGAGCAGGCGATGACGGTTTCAAAGCAGCCGGTCCAGGTCGGCCGCATGAGCGGCTGGAACATCGAGGTGGAGAGCGGCATCGAGCCGGGCTCACGCATCGTCACCGCCGGCGTCGGCTATCTGGCGGAAGGCATGCAGGTGCGGCTGATGGCTCAGCCGGAGCAGGCGCAGCCACGCTCCGAGGAGGCGCCGAACCCGATCGTGCCCGAGGTGGAGGAGGAGGTCGAGAAGGCCGAGAAGCAGGCGGAGCCTGGCGCACCCGGCCCAGCGCCGGTCGATGCACCGGTTGACGCCGAAGCCCCCGCGGCCGACTCCGAATCCTGAGCCGGGAGCTACGCATAAATGAATATCGGCGAATATTCGGTACGCAGCAAGGTCATCTCCTGGCTGATGGTCATCATCATGGTGGGCGGTGGCCTCTCGGCTTCGAGGGCATGGGCAAGCTGGAAGACCCGGCGTTCACCATCAAGCAGGCCAAGATCATCACCCTCTATCCCGGCGCCTCCGCCCAGGAGGTCCAGGACGAGGTGACCTACCACATCGAGGACGCGATCCAGCGCATGGAGCAGGTCAAGTACATCAAGATGTCCATCTCCCGCCCCGGGATGTCGGACATCCTGATCGAGTTCAAGGACAAGTACAGGGCCGAGGATTTTCCCGGCATCTACGACGAGCTGCGGCGCAAGATCGCCGACATGAAGCACAAGCTCCCGCCGGGGGCCGCAGAAGCCCATCGTCATCGACGAGTTCGGCGACGTCTACGGCGTCTACGTGGCCCTGACCGGAGAGGGCTACAGCTGGCGCGACCTGTGGGACTTCGCGGACTACCTCAAGCGCGAGCTGGTGCTGGTGCCCGGGGTGCGCAAGATCTCCATCGGCGGCGAGCAGCAGGAGGTGGTCTATGTGGAGATGTCCCGCTCCCGGCTGGCGGAGCTGGGTATCCCCCTGGAGCGTATCGCCGACATCCTGCAGTCCCAGAACGTGGTGGCGGATGCGGGCAACGTGCGGGTCGAGGACGAGTACCTGCGCATCGAGCCCACCGGGGAGTTCCCGTCGGTGAAGGCCATCGGCGACGTGCTGATCGGCTCCGACGAGAAGAAGCTGATCTACCTGCAGACATCGCCGAGATCACCCGCGCCTACAACGAGGTGCCGGACCAGCTACTACTTCGTCAACGGCAAGCCGGCCCTGACCCTGGGCATCTCCATGCTCGGCGGCGAGAACGTGGTGGCGGTGGGTGACGGCATCGTGCAGCGTCTGGCAGAGCTGAAGCCCAACATCCCCCTGGGCATGGAGCTGCAGCCCATCTACAACCAGCCCGTGGAGGTGGACAAATCGGTCAGCGGCTTCATCGTCAGCGTCGGCCAGGCGGTGGCCATCGTCATCGTCGTGCTGCTGCTGTTCATGGGGATCAGGGTGGGCCTCATCATCGGCGCGGTGCTGCTGATCACGGTGGCCGGCACCCTGCTGATCATGGCTCTGCACGGCATCGAGCTGCAGCGCATCTCCCTGGGCGCCCTGGTCATCGCCCTGGGCATGCTGGTGGACAACGCCATCGTGGTGGCCGAGGGCATGCTGGTGCGCATGCAGGCGGGCATGGACGCGGCCAGTCGCCGCGCGGGAGACGGTGGGCAAGACCATCTGGGCCCTGCTGGGCGGCACCGTCATCGGCATCCTCGCCTTCTCCGCCATCGGCCTGTCGCCGGACAACACCGGTGAGTTCGCCAACTCCCTGTTCTGGGTCATCCTCTACTCGCTGCTGCTGTCCTGGGTGACCGCCATCAGCACCACGCCGCTGCTGTGCGCCCTGCTGCTCAAGCCGGGCAAGGACGCGGGCAGCGGCGAGCAGGCCGATCCCTACGGCGGCGGCTTCTTCAAGGTGTTCCGCGGCTTCGTTGCCAAGGCGATGCGTTTTCGCTGGATCACGGTCGGCGTCGTCGTGGCCTGTTCGTCGCGGCCCTGATCGGCTTCGGCTCGGTCAAGCAGGCCTTCTTCCCCGAGTCCAACACGCCGATCTTCTTCGTCGATATCTGGGAGACCGAGGGCACGGACATCCGCAAGACCCGGGACGACACCCTGCAGGTAGCGAGTTCCTGCGCGAGCAGGCGGGCGTCGTGCAGACCACCACCGTGGTCGGCGGTCCCCACCAGCGTTTCACCCTGGTGTACGACCCCAGGGATCAGGACTGCGGTCTACGCCCAGATCATCGTGCAGACCGAGACCCGGGAGCAGATCCCGGAGGTGTGGGACGCGGTCGATACCATGCATGCGGGAGCGAGATGCCCTGGACCTGATCCCATCCTCAAGTCCCTGCGCATCGGTCCCGGGCGCGACTCCAAGATCGAGGCCCGCTTTCACGGCCCGGACGCGGAGGTGCTGCGTGAGCTCGCCGAGCAGGCCAAGGCCATCATGCGCGCCGACCCGGAGACCAAGGAGGTGCGCGACGACTGGCGCCAGCCGGTGAAGCTGGTGCAGCCCGTGTTCAACGAACAGGTGGGCCGCCAGCTCGGCATCACCCGCGAGGACCTGGCGCAGGCCATGCGCGTACGCCTTCGAGGGACACCAGGTGGGCCTGTACCGCGACGGCATCCGCCTGCTGCCCATCCTACGCGCGGGCGCCGGACGAGGAGCGGGCGGACGTCGGCAATCTGCAGGACATCCAGGTCTGGAGCCCGGTGCTGAGCCGAGGCGGTGCCGGTGGCCCAGGTGGTGAGCGGCTTCGAGACCGTGTGGGAGAACACGGTGGTGCGCGGGCGCGACCGCATCCAGACCATCATCGCCTCCGCAATCCCACCGGCGAGCTGGCCACGCCCCTGTTCGAGCGGCTGCGGCCGCAGATCGAGGCCATGGAGCTGCCGCCGGGCTACTCCCTGTCCTGGGGCGGCGAGTACGAGGACTCCAGCAGAGGCCCAGGCGGGCCTGGTCGGTGCCCTGCCGGGCGGCTTCCTGCTGATGATCCTGACCAGCATCCTGCTGTTCGGCAAGGTGCGCCAGCCGCTGATCATCTGGCTCACGGTGCCGCTGGCCATCGTCGGCATCACCGCCGGGCTGCTCGGCTTCAGACGGCGCCTTCGACTTCATGTCCCTGCTCGGCGCCCTGTCCCTGATCGGCCTGCTGATCAAGAACGCCATCGTGCTCATCGAGGAGATCGACCAGCAGATCGAGGAGGGCAAGGAGCCCTACACCGCCATCCTGGACTGCGGCGGTCAGCCGCCTGCGCCCGGTGGTGCTGGCCGCGACCACCACCATCCTGGGCCTGATCCCGCTGCTGACGGACGTGTTCTTCGTCAACATGTCCATCACCATCATGGCCGGGCTGGGCTTCGCCATCGATCCTGACCCTGGTGGTCGTGCCGACCCTGTACGCGATCCTGTTCCGCGTGAACGCGCCCGAAGATGGGCCAGGGAAGTCCCGGCAAGGGGCGGGCGGTTGAGTTGGAAGCCGAGCTGCGCGAGGTCGTCGAGAGCGCGTTGGAAGCCGATTGAGTCGTGGGACTGGTAAAACGGCAATGAACTCGCTCTGTCTCGAGAAGGATCTGACGTTGATCTATACCGACCACCGGCTGCTCGCCGATTACGCTCCGGAAGCTCGCGTGATCGTTCCCGGGGACACGGGCGCGCAGGAGATCCCGGTTTCCGAACTGCTCCGCCTGCGTTACCGCAAGGACGGGCGACCGCTGTAGCGCCGGCTGCGGACGGGATGCTAGAGTTGGATCCGACCGACTCTACGCCGCTCCCGACCAGGCTTGCTGTTGTTCCCAACAGCAATTCGTTGCGGGCTTTTGAGAAATCTCCACCTCGCCACCGGCTTGCAGGTCGTGACGCAAACCGAGGAAACAGGTGAGGGAGGAAACGCTCGCCCCCACCCGAAGCTGAAGTCAGTTTCCCGATGGGGAATCCTACAGAATAGGCACCCTCCCGGGAGAAACCGCGATGGCCATAACCGGCGAATGTTTTTGCGGCAAAGTCAGCTACAGAGTCAACGGTAAGCTCCACGGTGCGCGATCCTGTCATTGCTCGCGGTGTCGAAAAGCATTCAGCTCCCAAGCATCGGCATACGCGGAAGTTGCAGCAGGCACATTGGAGTGGGTATCTGGCGAAGACCTGCTGACGACCTACGAGAGTAGCCACGGATTTGGTCTCAAGTTTTGTAGCCAATGTGGCTCCACACTATGCGGCACCTACAGAGGTGACATTCATGGGGTCACTCTAGGATGCGTGAACGGTGATCCAGAGATTGAGATAAAAATGCACATTTACGTTGGCTCCAAAGCGACCTGGGAAGTGATGCCAGAAGGCGTGGTTCAATTCGAAGAAGGGCCGCCCGGTTAGGAAGCGAAAGTGGGCTCTCGACCCAGGCTGTATAGGTGGGAACGGCGTCGGTGCCCACTCGTGCGTTCAAATCGGGAACAAGAATTTCCGATCCTCCGAAGCGATATGTCCATATACAAGGTCATCAACCAGAAAATTGAATACGCAGTGAGATGAAAGCGTGCCGTTCTGTGATCTGGCGAGAAGCTCGTTGGCTCTGGCTAACAGGTCCTCGTGAACAGCTTTATGGTCTTCGGTCAGGGGGTGTTTCCACCCAGCGAGGAGTGATTCTTCGGATTCGAAATGAGACTTTACTGCATTAATAAGAATTTCGACTTTCAAAGTTGCCTCTGATTCGCTTGGATTTTTGTGAACGGTCTCCAGTAAAGCGTTACTTACTTCAAATAACTTTCGGTGCTGAGCATCGATTGCTTTGATCCCGCACTCCAAGGCATTGGTCCAGACTAGCTTCCTAGCATCGGACGATCCGCGTGCTATGTCGATCAAACCGACACGGCAGGCTTCCCAATCCTTATTTTTCTTGACGCGTGACAGCCCTATTTCTTTATTCAACATTGTGAACCCTCGCTTATTACTATCGCGTGATATTCTTTGTTCTGCACATCGAGCCAGATTTCGCGGTGTATTGGACACGCGCACGTCTTTCCACTGCCTTGTGTCTAGTCTGGCTTCCTAAGAATTTGATTACCGGGGACTTTGTCACATTGAACAGGCAATTGCCAAAGCGCAATCGCCTCCAAGCGCGTCAGCGATCGATAGATATATTTCCCCGAAATGCGCGAGCAAACGCTATCTCGTTTTGAGGGATAGAATTGTGAACAGAATCACGTTTTTCGTTACCGATAGCTGCGGAAGTACGCCGCAATCCGGCGATACCGAAGTCTACGGCTACGGGACACGACTCACACTCCAATATCTGGCATTCCCCCTCGTTCATCTGCCGTTGGCTTACGTCTGTCTCTGGACAGACAGCGAGCCAACCCGCGGAACATAGCGCGGCGCACCAATTGCTGCTCTGCAATAGTTTCTCGCCGACCCCGACTAATGGGATGGTCGCCCCTTCCCGAAACGAAATCTAAGTGCAAAATGGGGCTTGCGATGTTCCCCACAGACCAGGAGAGGCGACCGGGCAGGCGCTCCGCTGCGAGAATTCAGCGGGGCGAGAGGTCGTCGCCGTAATACCGAGTCCGAGGTAACTCCTACGCGCCGAGTTCGTGACGCACATTGAATTTCCTCGGCCGACGGAGGTCAATGTCTCTTCCTGTCCGGACTCGGGCCATAGGCAGGAAAGGCCGAGCCGCGACCGCAAAGCTCGGCGCAAGGACCCGCTGGCGAGCCAGCACCGACCAGCTCGGTCGCCGAGAGAGGATACCTCGGCGACGCATCGGCTCATGCCCTGCGCCGGATCTTCGTCAGGCCCCATCCGAGAGCGACGACTACGGCGAGCAGGGCCCCCATAAACCACCAATCGACTACGGCATTTCCGGGCAAACGTCCGGTGGTGCTGCTCGTGTTCAGCGGGGCTGATGTGTCGATGAAGCCCACGCTGCGCAGCTCCTCGGGTGTCAAGACTTTGATGTCGTCTCGTCTCGCCGAAATTGCCATGACGGCCAGTTTGCCGCCGTCAACACCCATGCCGCTGAAATAGACCGCGCTGCCGGCAACCGATTCGTGGTCGCCGGGAAAGAAGCCGATCCCCTTGGTGACCAGATCGGCGGAGATGCCCACGCGCCCGTACTCTTCCACCGTGCGCGGCTTTCCGGCGGCTAGAATGAATGTGCATTCTGACAAACACCGCCCGTCGGACCGAACCATCGTTGCCAATCCCGCCTTGCGTACGGCGTTTCCGATGCGTTGGGCTTCCTCCGCCAACCCCCCCGGCGAGTCGAGCACCAGCCCCTCGGGGCGACGTCGTCTGATCGCACGGATGATCTCGTCGTCGGTAGACGCGGTGATTTCTCCGACCAGTGATACCCATCCACGTCCGTCGACGGCTGGATCGCAGTCCCGCGCTTGTTCCCAAACCTCCGACGAGCCTGCAAGGTTGAATCCGAACACCTGGTCGCCGTTGGCACGCACGGTGGCCCAGTTCTTTTCGAGCAAGGGCTTGGTTCCACCCTTCAGCTCGACTGCGCCGCCCACCAAGTTCGTCCGCCAGTTCCTGCTGCCAATGCTCACGCTGACGGAGTTCCCGTTTGCGACCAAACCTTCGGGCAGATACATGAGGATGTCGCTGGGACCGGGGGAAATGGTAACGGTGCCCTTCGGGGTTTCCTGCGCCAGCTCGCACCGCTCAGTCACTGTCCACGCCCATGAGGAGGCCGGGATCATCAGCAAAAGCGCAAGTACAGCGATCATGACACCTCCGTGCGCGTGTGTGCTTAAACGTAAAGAACCAAGTGTTGTCTTATCCGCGAAGATGAGTCGACGCATGCTGTCTCCGATTAAGCAGTAGGCTACCATTCGAATCGCTCGGCAACATTTACGGCAATAGAAAAATAAGTGTCAGGTTACAACCCGATCCACCTTTGATTCAACGTGCGCTGATTTCCACGCTGGTGCGACGCGCAGGGCTGATCTTTTTCGTTGCGAAAATGCGTGGGCCAGTTCATCGGAGGTCCGCTTCTAGACCATCCCATTGATCCGGGCGGGTGTCTGCTGTTCGCTACGTGCCTCGGCGGCGCCGAAGTCGCCTGAGCGAGGAGAGCCGGCTTGTAGTGCTGACCTTTCGAGCCCGCTCTCCGGTTATCAATCAGTTACGCTCGCCCACACCGCTGAGTTGCGGCAGTCGGGCTAGCGGAGCTTCGGCAAAGGTGGGAGTTTCAGCGCGTTGAGTCTGCATCGCAGCGCCGTTAACAGGATTTGACGACGGGAAGGGCCTGGGGGCGCCTCCCACAAGAGTCCTGCTCATCGGAACAGGATCACAACGCCTTGATAAAAACCTTGGAATTTCGCCGATAGTTGTACAGGGCCTGCTTCTCCATGGGCAAATCGCTCAGGCGGGCGTGCTCGAACCCACGCTCGCGGAACCAGTGGGCGGTCTGGGTGGTGAGCACGAACAGCCGGCCGATCCCGCGCCCCCTGGCGATTCCCTCTATGTGCTCCAGCAGCTTGTCGCCCCTGGCCTTCTCCCGGTAATCGGGATGGACGGCTACGCAGGCGAGCTCGGCCAACCCCTGTTCCGGAAAGCAGTAGAGGGCCGCGCAGGCGATGGCCATGCCGTCGCGCTCCATGAGGCGGAAGCGGTCGATCTCGGTCTCCAGGCGCTCGCGGGAGCGGCGCACCAGGACCCCTTGCTCCTCCAGGGGGCGCAGCAGCTCCAGGATGCCGCCGACGTCGTCGATGCGGGCGGGGCGCAGCTCCTCGTAGGGTGAGGCGGTGATCATGGTGCCGATACCGTCGCGGGTGAACAGCTCCTTGAGCAGGGCCCCGTCGATGCGGCGGCCGAGCAGGTGCACGCGGCCCACGCCCTGGATGCAGGCATCGGCACCGGCCCGCAGGGATTGGGCCAGGTCTTCGGGCATAGGCGGCGAGTCGGCGAGCAAGGATGCGACGCTCCTGGCTGAGAACGTTGGAGATGATGCCCCCGGACCCGTCGGTCACGCCCGGCTCCTCCAGCAGGAAGATGAGCTTGTCCGCTTTCAAGGAGATGGCGGCGGAGCGGGCCACGTCGGCGGCGCTCAGATTGAAGACCTCGCCGGTGGGCGAGTAGCCGATGGGGGGCATCAGGGCTACCGCGCCGTCATCCAGACGCTGGCGCAAGGACCTGCTGTCGATGCGCCGGACCACACCCGTGTGCAGATAATCCACCCCCTCCAGCACCCCCAAGGGCTTGGCGGTGACGAAGTTGCCGGAGGCGACAGGGATGCGCACGCCGGCCATGGGGGAGTTGGCCGTGCCCAGGGAGAGCAATGCCTCGATCTCGACCCGAACGGCCCCGGCGGCCTCCTTGACGCAGGCCAGGGCTTGATCATCAGTCACCCGCAGGCCCTTGACGTAGCGCAGCTCGGCCCCGCGCTGCGCGAGCCTTTCCTCGATCTGAGGCCGCGCGCCATGCACCAGCACCAGGCGTATCCCCAGTCCGTGGAGCAGGGCGAGATCGTGGATCAGCTCCGCGAACCTTGCACCGGCCACTGATTCTCCGCCGAAGGCGATGACGAAGGTCCGCCCGCGGTGGGCGTGGACATAGGGCGTCGCCTGCCGGAACCAGTGGACGAATGGGTCCGTGTCGGCTACAGACAGCGGCAAGAAATTGGAGCGTTCGGCCATGCCGTTACCCTGCAAGGGGCGTAGCGGCCTCATCCATAGGGTGAAGCTCGACAGCGCTGCATTCTCTACGTGGGTCAAGTGGTCGGTTCAACATCGAAGCGGTCAACGACCTTTCTAGGGTCACAGATCTTCGTGCGAAAAATCGGGTCTGTCGTGCTAAGGCGATTTCTGTCTTATCACATCGCATCTTGCTTGTCTTTTCGCCCTTCTTCTGCGTCCGGGCAACAGTTACATCGCGCCTGTTGCCACTCCTTGAATACGAACGAAAATCCTGCGTAGTCCGGTATGTGCGTTTTCCGGCAATCGCCTACAGATCCACCGGGTACACGCGCATCCACTGGAAATCGATGATGCGCTTGATCTTGGCGTTTGAGGCCCCGTCCAGCTTGCTCAAGGAGGAAAGCAGCAAGCCCTTGGTGCAGACCGTCGGCACGCTCTTGCCCGAGCGCAAGCCACCGCGAATCAGGGGCACGTCGAGGAACTCGTACACTGATTCGCCGTTTGGCAGCTCGTCCAGCAGGTGCCGGTCTTCAACCGGGACCAGGTGAAACAGAGAAGGCTTGTCCAGGGCGAGGTGAATCTCGGGGCTGCGTACCTTGGGGCGGTGAACCAGCATGATGGCGTCTACGGCGTCGCTGTCTCCGGCGCGCATCTTCTTCATGGCCTCCAGGGTATCCATATAGACGGGCTTGGTGTTGCTCAGCCCGGGAACCAGGTCTGACATGTACTCGAAGGTCATGGCCACGCCGCTTTGCTCTCCCGGGATGGCAATTCGGTGACCTTTCGGGTCCTGCAGGTCCTGGTCGGATTTCACGTCTCCGTTGGCGTTGGAGATGACGAACACGCATTCCAGGCCGATGGATTCCAGGATTTTGAATTGGCCGGAGAAGTCCGGATTCCGCTTCAGGTACCGCTGCAGGGCGTCGGCCTGCGTGAGCGTCAGGTTGACCGGGTTGTCCGGATCGGCCAGGCGGTTGAGGTTCTCGATCGAGCCCACGCTCGCGAGGACCTCTATCTTCAGCCCCGATTCCGCCCCCACCGCCTGCAGGCGCTCGGCGATACCCCAGTAACCGCCGCCCTTGCGTCCGGCGCTGAAGACGATGTCCGGTCCTCCAGCCTTTTCTGGCTCTTCCGCGGCCAGGGTCGGCGCCGCTGCAGGTCCGGCCAGGATCAGGGCGAGGAGGGGCCAGAGCTTCCGTATCGATTTGTGCATTTCAGTCGATGCCGAGCTTGGAGAGCCGGTAACGCAGCGCGCGCAAGGTCATGCCGAGCCTCTTGGCCGCGGCGGTTCGGTTCCAGCGCGTCGCCTCCAGGGCCTTGACGATTGCTTGCCTTTCGACGTCGCCGAGATAGTCTTCCAGGGGCTGCTTCTCGCCGGGTGCTACCGGCGAATCCGCAGCGGGCTCTGCGCGGGGTAAGTGCAGATCTCGGGCCTCGATGCTCCCGCCTTCGTCCAAGGCCATGGCGCGCTCCAGAATATTCTCCAGCTCGCGGACGTTTCCGGGGAAGTCGTAGCCTTGCAGGGCGTTCAGCGCAGAGGGGGTCAGTACCGGCTTGTCCGAACCGCACTGGTGAGCGATACGTTCCAGAATATGATCCGCCAGCGGCGCTATGTCACCCGGACGGTCACGCAGTGGCGGCATGTTCAGCTCAATGACGTTGATGCGGTAGAACAGGTCCTGACGGAATGCCTGCTTCTCGACCTGGACACTGAGGTCGCGGTGGCTGGCGCTGATAATGCGCACGTCCACCGCGATCTCCTGTTGGGCCCCGACCGGGCGAACTCTCTTCTCCTGAATCACACGCAACAGCTTGACCTGGGCGGGAAGAGGCAAGTCGGCCACCTCGTCGAGGAACAGGGTCCCCCCATCGGCGGCCTGAAAGAGACCCTGTTTTTCGCTTACCGCTCCGGTGAAGCTGCCTTTTTTGTGGCCGAACAGCTCGCTCTCCACCAACTCTTGTGGGATGGCTCCGCAATTGACCGGAACGAATGCCCCTTGCGTCCGTGGTCCCCGCAAGTGGATGAGACGCGCTGCAAGCTCCTTCCCGGTGCCGCTCTCCCCGCTGATGAACACCGGCGCATGACTGCGCGCAAGCTTAGCGATCAGTCGCTGCAGCTCCTGAATCTGCCGGGATTCTCCGAGGAGCCCGCCGTGGGTTGCCGAAGGCGTGGCCTGATCGGCAGACGCGCCGGTCCCGCGCAGCCGCAGTGCCGATTCCACCGACTGGCGAAGCATCTTGAGGTCAAGGGGCTTGGCGACGAAGTCGAAGGCGCCTGCCTTCATTGCGGTCACAGCTGTTTCCATGTTGCCGTGGGCCGTGATGACCGCCACAGGCATGTCCGGGCGTGCCTCGCCGATATGCCTCACCAAGTCGATCCCGCTGCCGTCCGGCAGGCACATGTCGGTGAGGCACAAATCGAAGTCCCTGCTCGCGAGCAGGCGTTTCGCTTCGCTGAGATCCTTCGCCGCACGGCAATCGATTCCCATGCGGGACAGGGTAATCTGCAGCAACTCGAGGATGTCCGTTTCGTCGTCGACGATCAGGACCTGCGCCTTACTCATCATTAGAAATCAGGAGGGAAAGGTGAGGCGGAAACAGGCGCCTCGTTTCTCATCTGTAATATACTCCAACTCGACCCCGTTGGTCTCGCAGAGCTCTTTGGCGATATAGAGGCCGAGTCCCGTTCCTTGCGGGCTGTTGGAAAAAAAAGGGGAGAAGATCTCAGCGGCAGTTTGCTGATCGATTCCCATGCCGTTGTCCTTCACCTCGATTCGTGGATTGCTGCGAATCGGGTCGCGAAGCGCGCGGATTTCGATCTCTACGGGCGTCTGTCCGTTGTCCGCGTGCTTGAGCGCGTTGTCGCAGAGATTCGAAATGACTTGGTGCAAATGCCGCGGATCCATTTCGACCTCCAGCTCGGCGTCGGGGACCCTAAGCCGCAGTCTCTCCTCGGGCAGCCTGTACGCCTCTCTCAGATCGCTGCAGAGCTCTTCGAGCCATGCATTGATCTTGATGCGCCGGGGGGCCGCCTGGTTGCGCCGGGACAAGTGCAGGACGCTCTCGATAATGTCGTCGATTCGCCCGCTGTTGCGGCGTACGATGTCGAGCAGCCGCTGGTCCTCCGCGCTCAAGGCCGGGGATTCGGCCAACAGCTGTCCGGCGTGGCTAACGGCGCTTAGGGGATTGCGGATGTTGTGGGCGATGCTCGCGGTCAGGCGTCCGAGGGAGGCGAGCTTGATCTGCTGGGCCTCGCGGGCCAGCTCTCGCTCGTCCCGCAAGAAGACGATCATCCCCCCCCCGGGGTCGTTCCCGAGCAGCAGGAAGCTAGGCCTGACCTCGTGCCCGTTGACCAGGACAGCAGCCGATCTATCGGGTGGCGCCTTCGGACGCTTGGTTTGGGCCGACAACCAGAGCGCGAGCTGGGGAGCCACGGCCGTCAGGCGCGATCCCGTGGCTGATATCGGCAGGTCCAACAGCTGCAGTGCGGCCGCGTTCATCAAACGCAACCTTTGATCCTGGTCGACGACCAGGACGCCCGTGTCCATACACTGGATGATGAAGTCGTTGAGCTTGGAAAGGTCCGCGATATCGACCTGCCTGCGAGCGGCTAGCTGCTCTGTTTGCTGGATGCGCCTGTAGAGCACGTGGGCAAGAGTCGCTACCGTGAAAAAGGTGATCCCGAGCAGGCCGGCCCTGGTGAAGCTGACGGTTCCGGAGCCGGGGTAGAGCTGGGCGGAAACCTGTTGAGCAATGACTCCGAGGGTGGCAAAGGAGGCGAACAGAAGGGAGAGCCGGCCCTTCATTTGCATTGCACCTGCCGCTACGGTGATGGCGAGAAGCAGCCCGATACTACTGTGGACACCCCCGCTACCGTGCATGAGCAGCGTGAAGGATAGGATGTCCAGAAACACTGCGATCTGGATTTGCTGCTCCTTGGTCGGCCAGCGCGCGATCCAGGCAAAGGCTCCGAACAGGACCAGGCAGACGTAGGCCACCGCCACCCAAGAGTTAACAGGCAGGGGACCTTCGCTGCGCCAAAGCTCGGTGGGGGAAGGGACGAACAGGATGAACAGCCCGGCGGCAATGCACAGCCGAAACAGCAGGAACCAGGCCAGCGCCCGCCAACTAGGGTAGGATTTGGTGCCAGCCCCCGCGTTGGTGCTCGACGCTGAGGTTGTTCGGGTGCTCTGTGTCATGAGAGGGACTCTGGTACATCGCCGCGAATGCGATGGCTGCGCTGGTTGCCGAACAAAGAAGAGAGGATCCCGCGCAAGCCGCACAGACCCCCAAGCCGCCTTTGCCGACCTGAAGCAAGTTGATAGAGAATACTAAGATAGAGCCTATAACTCGAACCCGAACCGCCTTCCCGGGCGTTGGTCGGGACCGGCGGGCGGAGAGACTCGATTGAAATGGAGACACCCGTGAAGTTGCGTATCCTGGTCGCTCAACTGAACCTGCTCGTCGGTGACGTGGAGGGAAACCGCGACCGGGTAATCTCGGCCGCGCGCGCCGCCCGCGACGAGCAGGGAGCCGATTTGCTCGTGTTTCCGGAGCTGACGCTGACCGGCTATCCCCCGGAGGACTTGCTGCTGCGCCCCGAGCTTGCCGCGCGTACCCAGGCCGCCTTGGAGCGCATAACCGCCGAGATCCAGGGGATCTCACTGATCCTGGGGTACCCCAAGTCGGATGTGGGCGGTTTGTTCAACGTGGCCGGCTTGGTCAGTGACGGCCGGATCGCGGCCGAATATGCAAAGCAGCTCTTGCCGAACTACAGCGTCTTCGATGAGAAGCGCTACTTCCAACCCGGTCACGGCGCCTGCGTGCTGGAGCTCAAGGGAGTGCGTATCGGGCTGAACGTCTGCGAGGACATATGGGCGGAGGGCCCGATGCGCCAGGCCGTGGAGGCCGGTGCGGAGCTCCTCGTCAACATCAACGCCTCGCCCTACCACACCAGCAAGGCTCCGGAGCGTGAGGACTTGATCAGGCTCCGTGCCCGAGAGCACGGAATCCCCATCATCTACGCGAATCTGGTGGGTGGGCAGGACGAGCTGGTGTTCGATGGCGGCTCGTTCGTCGTCGATGCGACGGGCGAAATCAGCCAACGGGCCTCCTTCTTCGAGGAGGCGACACTGGTGGTGGATTTCGACCTCGCGGACGGACCGCGTCCACTCCCGGGCGCAGTGGCGCCCTTACCTGACGAGGAGGAAGCGGTATACAGAGCCCTGGTGCTCGGCGTACGGGACTATGTCCGAAAAAACGGTTTCCAGGGAGCGGTGCTCGGGTTGTCCGGGGGGATCGATTCGGCGCTTACCCTGGCCGTGGCTGCGGATGCCTTGGGTGCGGAGCAGGTGGAGGTGGTGCTGATGCCCTCACGCTACACAGTCGATATGAGCGTCGACGATGCGCTGGAGCAGGCTCGCAGCCTGGGAGTAGATTCCGGCATCATCCCCATCGAGCCTGCGTTCGAAGCATTTCTACGTATGCTCGAGGATGAGTTTGCCGGCCGACCCGCCGACGTCACCGAGGAAAACATTCAGGCCCGCTGTCGTGGCATCATCCTAATGGCCATCAGCAACAAGAAGGGAAAGATACTGCTGACTACGGGAAACAAGAGCGAGATGGCGGTGGGCTACGCGACCCTTTACGGGGACATGGCCGGCGGCTTCGCACCCCTGAAGGACCTGTTCAAGACCCTGGTTTATCGCCTGGCACATTACCGAAACCGCAGCTCGCGCGTCATCCCGGAGCGTGTAATCGCGCGCCCGCCCTCTGCCGAGCTGCGCCCGGACCAGACCGACCAGGACAGCCTGCCCGACTATGATCTACTCGATGCAGTGCTCAAGCGTTACATCGAGGACGACGAGAGCGTGGCGCAGATCGTGGCGGACGGCTATCCGGAGGCCGAGGTGCGGCGCGTGGCGCGCTTGGTGGACCGAAACGAGTACAAACGCCGACAGGCTCCCCCCGGAGTGCGCATTAGCTGCCGTGCGTTCGGCCGCGACAGGCGGTATCCGATAACCAGCGGGTTTTAGGTAGGATACGCCGGCCGATGGCTTCGCGAAGCAATCTTTCCGCTGGTTGCGGCGCCCCGTGTTTTTTATACTTGCCCGCGGCAATTCGTAAAGATCCATCATTTGGCAACTGCATCGAGCGACGGAGATTTTCATGAAAAAGGTGGAAGCCATCATCAAGCCTTTCAAGCTGGATGACGTGCGTGAGGCGCTTTCCGCGGCCGGCATCACCGGTATGACGGCAATCGAGGTGAAGGGATTCGGACGCCAAAAGGGCCATACCGAGCTCTACCGCGGGGCCGAGTATGTGGTGGACTTTCTGCCCAAGGTCAAGCTTGAGCTAGTGCTCGCGGACGATCAGCTGGATGTCTGTCTCGAGGCCATCACATCGGCGGCGCGGACGGGGAAGATCGGTGACGGAAAGATCTTCGTCAGCGACGTGGCTCGCGTCGTGCGTATCCGCACCGGCGAAGAGAACGAATCGGCGATCTGATCCGTCGGCTAGTTGGTATCCAGTCCGACGTAGTCCCAGACCTTGCGTCCGAGACTGACCTCTCCGGGAGGCGGCTCGTCGTCGATAAAGCGGCCCGCCTGCCGGTTCAGCACCAGCACTCGCTCCGCGTCGGCCGCGAGCTTGTCTTCCCCGAGCTGCTTGTACGCCTCGACCATGATCTCCAACGCGTCCTCCACGGCGCCGGTACGCTGGTACCGCTCCACGACGTAGCTGGCGCGGTTGGCGGCGGCTACGTATGCCTGGCGCTTCATGTAATAGCGCGCGACATGGATCTCGTTCTTGGCCAGGTTGTTGCGAAGGTAGACCATACGCTGGTGGGCATCCGGCGTATATTTGCTGTCCGGAAACAGGCGAACCAGCTCGGCGAAGTCTTGGAAGGCGTCGAGGGCGGATCCCGGGTCCCGCTGGGACGGGTCGGTCGGGATGAAACGGTCGAAGAAGCCGACGCTGCGATTGTAGTTCACGATGCCTTTGAGGTAGTAGGCATAATCTACGTAAGGATTTTGCGGGTAGAGCTTGATGAAACGATCGGCGGCGGCGATGGCAGCCTCGGGCTCTTCCGCTTTGTAGTGGGCGTAGGCCACGTCGAGCTGTGCCTGCATGGCGTAACGGCCGAAGGGATAGCGTGCTTCGAGCTTCTCGTAATACTCGATTGCGGTCTTGTAGTTGCCTGCGGAGAGCTCCTGGGATGCTTCCGAATAGAGCTTGCCGGCCCTCCAGTCTTTGGTCACATCCTTCGCGCTATCGAGCCAGGCGCAAGCGGACAAGGTGAGCGTGAGCGCGCAAATGAGTGTTGAACGAATCCAGAACATGCCAAGGTTTGCCCAGAGAAAAACAGGCGAAGTATACAGCAACACCGGGGATGCGGCAGGCACTGGAGCGGTTTGTTTTTCCGGGAGCACGACTTGACCGGGGCTGACGAAGCCGCGCCGGGCGAGCGTTTCCTGCGAATCAGCTCGACTATGGCGGGGCGGCGGTTGGATCAGGTACTTGCCGAAGCGCTTCCCGAGCTCTCCCGCAGCCGCCTGCAGAAGTGGATCGATGAGGGTTGCGTGCTGGTGGACGGGGAAGTTCGCAAGCGCCGCGATAAATTACTGGGCGGCGAAGAGGTTCGCGTTACCCTGGTGCCCGAGTCTCGCAACGAGTGTATCGCCCAGGACATTCCCCTGGATGTCCTGTTCGAGGACGACCATCTGCTCGTGATTAACAAGCCGGCGGACCTCGTGGTCCATCCCGCAGCCGGTAATCCGGACGGTACCTTGCAGAACGCACTCCTGCATCGCGTCCCCTCGCTTGACCAGGTCCCACGCGCCGGAATCGTACACCGGCTGGACAAGGACACCACGGGACTACTGGCAGTTGCCAAGACGCTTCAGGCGCACAAGTCGCTGGTCGAGCAGCTCCAAAGCCGCAGCGTGCAGCGGGAGTACCGCGCCTTGGTCCAGGGCGTGCTGGTGTCGGGTGGTAGGGTCGAGGATCCCATTGGACGACACCCGTTGCAACGCACCAAGATGGCCGTGGTGCCCGGTGGACGTTCGGCGTTGACCCACTATCGTGTCATGGAGCGGTTTAACGCCCACACCCTGCTCTCTGTCAGGCTGGAGACAGGACGTACGCACCAGATCCGGGTGCACATGGCGCACATTCAGCACCCATTGGTCGGAGACCGCACCTATGGCGGTCGTTTGCGACTCCCGCGCGGGGCGAGTCCGGGTCTGCTTGCTCTCCTGCAGGGGTTTCCACGACAAGCCCTGCACGCCATCGCTTTGGGCCTGAACCATCCGAAGACCGGTGAGGGGATGCGTTGGGAGGTTTCCATGGCTTCGGACATTGAGGCGCTGCTGACATTGTTGCGGAGAGCGAGTGACCTGGATCGAGCCTGATTGGCCGGCCCCTGCGCGGGTGCGCGCCCTCTGTGCCACGCGTGTCGGCGGAGTCAGCACCGGGACTTACTTCAGCTTGAACCTGGCCGAGCACGTGGGCGATGACCCCGACAGCGTGGGGCGCAATCGCGCACTGCTGCGCGAGCGGCTCGGCCTTCCTGCCGAGCCCCATTGGCTGCAACAGGTCCACGGCTGCGCCGTAGTGCAAACGGATGAAGCTCGGCGCGGTTGCGAGGCGGACGCGTCGGTTTCTTTCCATCCGGGTGAGGTTTGCGCGGTGATGACCGCCGACTGCCTGCCGCTTCTTCTGTGCGACCGGGCGGGGACGCGGGTGGCGGCGGTGCACGCAGGTTGGCGGGGACTGGCCGGAGGCGTCATTGAGGCCGCGGTAGAGAAAATCGGGGCCCGCCCGAATGATCTTCTTTGTTGGCTGGGACCGGCCATCGGCCCTGACGCCTTTGAGGTTGGCCCTGAGGTCCGTGCACGTTTCCTGGAGCTGGGTGGCGTAGATACCAAGGCCGCATTTCGCCCCTCGCCGGGCGGCAAGTGGCTGGCGGATCTCTATGCTCTGGCGACGGAGCGCCTGAATGCGCTGGGAGCAGATCAAGTTTGGGGCGGGGGCCTCTGTACTTACTCGGATCCGAATCGCTTCTTCTCTTATCGGCGCGATGGTACTACGGGGCGCATGGCGAGCTTGATCTGGATTGACCCAAATGAGTCTTTTCATAACCGGATTCCAAGCACGACCATTTCCACGTAGTATCCCCACCGTTTCCCCACAACGACGAGGTGGACCTTGGCAGTCTGGAACATGCTGACATTGGTTGGAGCGGACAGGCCCGGTATCGTGGCCAGCGTCGCGCGCGCGATATATGAGGCCGGCGGAAGCCTCGGTGAGGCATCGATGATCCGCCTGGGAGGCAACTTCACCATCATGATGATGGTTTCCGGGAACGGGATTTCCGCTGAGATGGAGCGGGAAGTGTCCCTGGTGGCTTCGAATCTTGGGCTGCGTTTTCACATGGACCCGGTCGAGGGGGGGCTGCATCGGCACATAGTGCCCAACGTGCAGGTTAGGGTGACAGGCGCCGACCGTTCGGGCATCGTTGCGGATGTCACCGGTGTCCTGGCCGAAGCGGGGTTCAACATTCTGGAGTTGGAGTCGGATGTGGCCGGCGACGAGGAGCGGCCTGTCTATATAATGAACATCCAGGGCTACTGCGAGCAGACGATCGAGTCGCTACAAACGGCGGTCGCCGCACTGATGCAAGAAGGGATTTCGGTGGATATCTCTTCGGTGGAGACCCTCATCGGGTAATCCACGCATGGCAGTGCTCGACATATTGAAGGTACCGGACGAACGTTTGCGCCAGGTTTCCGAGCCCGTGGAGAGCTTCGAAGATGAGCTGCACGGCTTCATCGAGGACCTCGAGGAGACACGGCGCGGCGGGCCCGCAGCGGTCGGCATCGCCGCTCCGCAAGTCGGCCGATTTCAGCGCATTGTTATCTTGGATGTGTCGGGAAAGAAGAACATCCCCAATCACGGCTACCAAATCCTGGTGAACCCGGAGATCACCCATTGGGAAGGCTTCGAAATCGGCCGCGAGGGTTGCCTTTCCGTCCCCGACTACACAGGTAACGTGATACGCGCCACTCGCATCCGTCTAGTCGCCAAGGACCCCATGGGCGATCCCCTCGAATTCGAGATGGACGGTTTCGAGGCGCGCGCAGCGCAGCACGAGCTCGACCACCTCGACGGTATGCTGTTCGTGGACCGTGTCGTCAGCCGCAGAACGGACCTGTTTCGGCGCAAGGTCTACCAGAAGGGGGGCAAATTGGCTTAGGCGTATTGCCGCTTTTCCGCAAAAATGCGACCTAACTCGTTGAAAATCCCAGCGCCAGCCACTACTCTCGAGGTTTGTTCGAATGTGCCGGTCCTAGAGGTCGTCATATCGTCACCCGATAAGTGCTTACCGGCGGTTTACGTGGAGTGCCTGAACCGGACGCAAAGCTGCAAGATCCCGCGGGAAACCCGCACCGTCGAAAGTTGTCGTAAATATGGTTAGGTTTTGTTTTACGAGTGATCGCTTATGAGACAGCGCTTTCCCGCTTTTCTCGTCGCTCTCCTTTTGGCGTTACCCGCGGGGTCGCTCAGCGCCAAATCACAGGATGTTCCAATCTCCGAGCTGGTGCCCAATCACCGCCAGCAACGGACTACGATCGTAATAAACCAGGCCCTCGAGCGTTTCCACTATCGAAAGGTTTCGTTGGACGACGATTTCGCCGAGCAGATTTTTGAGAACTACATCGAGGCGCTGGATCCGAACCGCTCTTTCTTTCTCCAACGCGACGTGGACCGCTTTAATCGTTACATGCTTCGATTGGACGATGATCTGACGCGGGGCAAGCTCGACACCGCGTTCGATATTTTTCGCCTCTATCGCCAGCGCGTCGACGAGCGTGTTAAGTACGCCGTGTCGCTGTTAGACGAAGGTTTCGACTTCGACCGCAAGGAGAACTACCGCTTCGACCGCTCGGAGGCGAGCCGGGCGGAGAGCCGTGCGGACCTGGACGAGATTTGGCGCAAGCGCGTGAAGAACGACTGGCTCGGTTTGCGCCTCTCCAAGAAAGAAGAAGAGGAGATTCCCGACCTCTTGCGCAAGCGTTACGAGGGTATCGCTCGGCGTGTGCGTCAATTCGACAGCGACGATGTCTACCAGGCCTTTGTCAACGCCTATACGCAAAGCCTCGAGCCCCACACCAGCTACATGTCGCCGAGCACCTCGGAGAACTTCGATATCAGCATGCGCTTGTCGCTGGAGGGAATAGGCGCGGTATTGCGTGCGGAGACGGAGTACACGGTGGTGCAACGCACCATCGCGGGCGGACCCGCGAAACAAAGCGGACAGATTCAATCCGGAGATCGGATCGTGGGCGTTGCCCAGGGCCTGGATGGAACGATGGAGGACGTAATCGGCTGGCGCCTGCAGGACGTGGTCGACAAGATCCGCGGACCCAAGGGCTCGGTGGTGCGCCTGCAGATTCTGCCCAAATCCGCCGCCTCGGACGGAAAGACGCGTGAAGTCTCCATCGTACGCAACGAGATCAAGCTGGAGGACCAAGCCGCCAAGAGCTACGTGATCGACGACATGGAGAATGCTAAGGGTGCGCGCATCGGGGTCATAGAGATCCCGGCCTTCTACCGCGATTTTCGAGCCGAGTCGAAAGGAAAAAAAGACTTTCGCAGCACCACCAGGGATGTCAGCGCGCTCATTGCGGACCTCAAAAAGGAGGGGGTGGACGGTATCGTGGTGGACCTGCGCGGTAACGGCGGCGGCTCTCTGACCGAGGCGACGGCGCTTACCGGGCTGTTCATCGACGAAGGCCCCGTGGTGCAGGTGAAGGATTCGTTCGGGAAGGTGGAGGTGGAGACCGATCCAAACCCGGGTATAGTCTACCGGGGGCCTCTAGCGGTGCTCGTAGACCGCAACAGTGCCTCCGCCTCGGAGATATTCGCCGGTGCCATGCAGGACTATGGCCGCGGGATCATCATCGGCGAGCCTACGTTCGGCAAGGGTACCGTGCAGACCCTGATCGATCTCAACCGCTTCGTGCCCGGGAACGACGACGACCTGGGCCGCCTGCGGCTGACGATGGCGGAGTTCTTCCGCATCAGCGGTGGCAGCACGCAGCTGCGCGGCGTGGTGCCGGATATCGAGTTCCCGACTGCGGTGAATATGGACGATCATGGCGAGCGTGCCCTGGACAATCCGTTGCCCTGGGCCCGCATCGATCAAGCGGACTACGCACGGGTGTCCCAAGGCGCGAAGGTAGACTCGCTGCAGAAGCGCTCCGACCGCCGCATCCGTCGTGACGATGGTTTCGAGATGCTGACCGCGCGCGACCAAGTGCTGCGTGAGGCCGACGATCAAACCGAGGTCTCGCTGCGCGAGGAGGATCGGCGCATAGAGTCGAAGCGCCGCGAACGCATCCTCAAGGACCAGCGCGACGATTTTCTCAGGTCACAGGGATTCGAGCCCGTCGACGACGAGGCCGACGATGTCGACGACGAGGCGCTGGAGAAACAGCAGGAGATCGTTGCGCGTATCCAAGTAGACGAGGCGGCGCGAATCCTCGCCGATGCCATTCGTCTCTCTACCGTCGGTCGGCCGCGCGCGGTCATGCGCGACTGAGCTTACGGATTTCCCCTCGCCGCTGACCCGGCGAAAATCTCCGATCAACCGAGGGATCCGTTTGGTCGGAGCCGCATACCTGCGCCTTGTCGCAGCCGAGCCGTTCGTTCGAAGCCATCGCCGAGCGACGGCACAGGAGCTCCCGCCGTGAATGAGCCCTTTCCCAGCTACGAAAGACGTTTGACCGGACTGGTCCGCGTCCCGCTCAATGCCTGTCTTCAGCACAGCCTCATCGGGCTCGAGAAGGAGACTCTGCGCGTATCCCCCGCGGGAACCGATTGCCTCCACACCCCATCCCGCGGCCCTCGGATCCGCATTGACGCACCCTTATATCACCACCGATTTTTCCGAGGCCCTACTCGAGGCCGTCACGCCGGCGATGGTCGACAGGCAGGAAGTCCTTGGCTTCCTGCGCGACCTGCATGTCTTCGTCTACCGCCACCTCGGCGATGAGCTGCTGTGGGCCACCAGTATGCCCTGCGTGCTGGAGGGAGCGGCCAGCATTCCCCTGGCAAGATACGGTAGCTCCAACGCCGCACAAATGAAGTCGGTCTACCGGCGCGGACTAGGCAATCGTTACGGCCGTGTCATGCAGGTGATCGCTGGTGTGCACTACAATTTTTCGTTTCCCGACGCCTTCTGGCCCCTTTACCAGCAGGTGGAGGGGCACCCCGGTGAGCCGGGACGGTTTTGTTCCGAGGCCTACATGGCCGCGATCCGCAACCTTCAGCGTTTCGGCTGGCTCGTCCCTTATCTGTTCGGAGCCTCTCCTGCCGTCTGCAAGACCTTCGTCCAGGGGCACGCCGGGGATCTTGAGGCGCTCGACCCGTATACCTTCTACTATCCTTACGCGACCTCGCTGCGCATGGGAGACATCGGCTATCAGAACAGTCAGACCGAAGGCACCGGGATGAAGGCGAGCTACGACAGCCTGGACGCCTATACACGGAGCCTGACCTGGGCCATCGAGACCCCTTGCCCGCACTATGAGGAAATCGGCGTCAAGGTGGGTGAGCGCTATGAGCAGCTCAACGCCAACGTGCTGCAGATCGAGAACGAGTACTACAGCACGGTGCGTCCCAAGCAGATCCTCCAATGGCTGGAGAAGCCGACCTTGGCCCTGCGCCGGCGGGGTGTTCGTTACGTGGAGCTGAGATCGCTGGACGTAAATGCCGTTCATCCCCTCGGCGTGGCTGAAGAGCAGCTGCGCTTCCTGGAGGCATTCATGCTCTTCTGCTTACTGGCGGACAGCCCCCGCATCAGTGCCCGGGAGCGACGGGCCATCGACCACAATTTGGTATTGGC
Source organism: uncultured Gammaproteobacteria bacterium (assembly GCA_963802975.1). Classification (GTDB taxonomy): domain Bacteria; phylum Pseudomonadota; class Gammaproteobacteria; order Chromatiales; family Chromatiaceae; genus Thiosymbion. Next base: position 22,758 of record CAWDLA010000002.1, on the reverse strand, counting down.
GGCTCATCGCGGGCGCGATCCGCGCCTGGAGCTGGATCGACAAGGCCGGGGAGCTCCTCTGAGGAAATGGGCAGGGGAGCTGCTGGAAGCGATGTCCCCCGCAGCCGAGCTGATGGACGGCGGCGGCGATGGCCCTTGTGCGGACAGCTTGCGCCGGCAGCAGGCGAAGGTACAGGAGCCGGATTCTACTCCCTCTGCGCAAATGCTCGCAGAGATGCGCGCCAACAAGGAGAGTTTCTTCGAGTATGCGCGGCGCACCTCGGAGCAGCACCGGGACCGTTTTCGCGGACTTTCGCTCAGCGCCGAGCGGCAGGCCCTGTTCGAGCGTCTGAGCCGGGAGTCCCGCGAACGCCAGCGCGAGCTCGAGGAGAAGGACGATATTGGTTTCGACGCGTTCCTGGAGCGCTATTTCGCCCAGTAAGGACCCACAGGGCCTGCCTTCGCAGGAGCGGCGTCGTTGCCGCGATTCGACGCCAGCACGCCCATCACCAAGGTCGAGGCACGCGTCGACGGGCGCCCGGCCAAGGTGCTCGGTCACGGCCTGCCGGTCTATCGCGCCCCGGAGCCCGACGCGCGCCTGAGCACTCGATCGAGCCCGCGAGACGTCAGTATCCTCCGCAGGTCTCCCAGCAGGTAGGTTGGTACCGTTACGTAGTAGCGCGGTCTGGGTCGCGGGCTCTCCAGGGCGTGTATGAGCTTCTTGAGCACCGCCTCTTCGATGCTCGCCGGGTCATCGAGGTCTAATTGCAGGGCCTGCAGTCCCTCATCGGCCAGGCGCGCCACGTCTTCTCGCTTTCGCGCCGAGGCGAATACTCGATACCCTCGTTCCTTCAGGCCGTGGGCGCAGGTATATCCGATGCCGGTGGAGCAGCCGGTGATCTGGACGGTACGCGGGTTCTCAGTCGTCATTTACGGCTCTTGGTTGTTCGCTGTTCCCAAATCCGTTCGACAATTCTCTCCGTGTCGGACCCGGCATCATTGAGATCGGAGTATTCATCGATCATGCTTCTTGCCAGCGCACGTCCAAGGTTGCGATAGGCCTCGAACTGGGCCTCGCTGAAGAACTGGTCCGCGGTGGTTTCATGGGGAAACTTCGGGTGGGTCTTGCGGTATTGACGTATGGACTCGGGTTCCCCGTCCACGGCAGCCACCGAGGACTTGAGGTAAATGAGAATCCCCCTGGACGCCTCCCGCTTCGGCGACTCGGTGGGCGGGTAGCGGATGTAGCCGATTGCCAGATGTTTGGCTGTTAGCCCCTTGTTGTCCAGCTCGAGTCCGGACAGGTCCATGTCGATCTCGATGTCGAGGTCGACCTGGGCATACTGCAGGGCATTCATCAGCGAGCCGAACCGGTGCTCGGGATCGCTTTCCGCGTCTACTGCAACCACCAGTCTGCAGCGGCGCTGGAGCAGGGGCATGATTCCGAGGTTGTCGCCCGTGTGTCCACCGTCGGAGAGGTGGACCAGCCGGCTGCGGGAATCGCTGATGCCGAATACCTCCTTGAGCAGGTACTTCGGCCAGAACACCCGGTTCTCCAGGAGGTGGACGTGGCGGCCGTCCCGGTACCGGGGGTTCTCCAGCCATTGGCCCAGCCTGATGTTGAACAGGGTCGTTGCGAAGGACTGGGCGAAGAACGTCTGACGCCCGAGGGCGGAATCGGCCGCCGCACCGGAGATGGTGACGGCCCGCGCCAGCTTGGTGGCCCCCGACCGGTAGAGGGCGGCGTCGACGAACCCGGTCGTATCGGAACCGCAGAAGAGCTTCGAGAACAGGAAGACGTCCGATCGGCGGCTGCGCAGGTGCATGTCCCGGTCGCTGGTGAGATTGAGACAGGTGCAGATCAGGTGATAGGGAGCCGCGGTGGCGGCCTCGGCGCCTGTTACCACGGGTTTCGGCGCGTCGGCAAAGGGGTTCATGCGGCCGATCGCGGTGGTCTTGACGCGCTGCTGTTCCTGCCCGGAGGCCTCCCCGGTCAGCAGCACGCCCTGGAGTTGTGTCAAGCGCATCTCGGAGTTGTCGCGTTTGCGCTCGAGATGCCTCTCCTTGGAGCCCTTTACCCGCCCATCCGTGCGGAGATAGGCGTCCACCAGGCGATCGCGATAGAAGTAGTGTAGGGAAAGCCGGTTGAAATCCAAGATGAACCCCAAGGCTAGCAAGACAGCGGCGATGCCTGTTCCCCACCAGAAGTACTTCGTCCACCCCGGGTTCGAGGTTGGGGAATCGCCCAACAACTCGATCAGCGCCGCCAGCGCCAGAAACAAGGCCATAGTCAAAAGGACCGCGACGGCGACGCCCAAAGCCAGTTTCTGCAGAAAGCCCCCGGACGCCTTGAGCCAGCCCCAAGCGGTTTTGAGTTGCGATTCGCCGCCGGTCCTGCCGTTCTGCAGCCAGGCCAGAATGCCCGAAGCCACCGCGGCGAAGGTGCCAATGCTGCCGATGCTTCGGGTCTCGACCGCAGACAGACCCTGCACTGCAGTGTAGGCCCAGGGCAACAGGGCGATCGCAGTACCGAGGACGAAGAGGTTAAGGGACAGTCCGTTGGACCCGCTGACGTAGGAACGTGAGGTGGGATTCGAACGCAGCCCCGGGAGGTCAATGCCTGAGACACTGAGGGCGACCCGAGCCAGTGCCGTCATCACCAGACTACCGAGAAAGAACCCGGGGATCGTCAAGAGCGTGGCCAGTCCGGGGGTGGGGCTGCGAATCGAGGCGACGGGTCCGACGAAGATCAGGCCGAGAACGGCAATCGTCCCCCCGGCAATCCAGAGGGCACGGTGTTGCTGCGATTCGGCGACGGTGTCACCGTCCCGTTCGAACCATCCCGGCGGGGTCCTGCGTACCGTCCAGGCGCAGGCCCAGAGAATCGCCAGTGCGGCGAGGGCGCCGAAGGCCGAAACCCGTAGAAGCCCGGGTATCCCGCCGATGCCCCCCCAGAGGATGTTCCAATAGGCGCCCAGCTCCCGGTAACTCCCCGAGGAGAGGTCGACGCCAGAGGACTCGATCAGCGTCGCCGTTACGGCGGCAACGAGCAACATGGCCAGAATGAAGAGCACCAGCATCGAGCCGATGCCGCTGGCAAAGGTCCCTATGGCCCGCAGGAGGTCCAGGGAAAGCAAGCGCCGCCGCCGCACCAGAAACTCCCCGTAGGCGAGCAGGTGCTGAGTGACCATGCGCCCGGACAGCCAGGGCTGGCGCCTTGTGCTCAGCCGTGGATCGAATGGATTGTCTTTCCCGGCGCTGGTGTCGAAGTGGGGTTCGTCCTCAGGGCGGCGGAACTCGTACTGATGCTCGTCGAGGACGTCCCCGGCCCCGTCTTTTTTCCGGAATGAGAGCAGGCTCGAGAGCGTCGATCCGATATACCCGCCGCCGGAAACCGAACTCAGGTAATCGATGCGGCGAAAGAACGAAGACCCCAAAAGCACCTGGAGCACCCCGAGGTTGACGGTTGCCGAGCGGATGCCGCCTCCGGACATGGCCAGGCCGATCCAGGGGGAGTGAGTCGGGATGGGTGGGTCGGTGACCAGCTTGCGGCGGTTGTTCAGGTATTCCGCCTCCTTCTCCATGACTTTCGCGAGATCTGCGAGCTTTACCTTTGATTCCGGCGGCGAGGGCTTTGCGCGGGGCTGGCCGAAAAGCCAGAAGCCCAGGACGGCCACCACGAGCATCAGCACGAAACCGAGCAGCAGGAGCTTGACCCCGGCAAACAGGCTGGCCCAGGTGACGAGGTACAAGCGGGACGGGTCGTCCAAAAGCCGCAGGTGCAGCAGATTTTCCCCGATGTCCAGCGCTGCGGCGAGCGTCGGGAGGAGACTTGCGATCAGCCAGGATCTGTTGAAGGGAATCTCCATCAGGCGCAGTAACGCGGTCAGGAAGGCGAAGCCGAATATGGCGTAGGCAAAGATGAACCAACGGTCGAGCTCGATGTTCTTCCGGGCGCACGCTGTTACCCTGGGTCCGCATACGGGTGGCGTTAAATCCGAGGGTTGCTTGGCTGGCTCGCGGCTCGCCCAGTCTGCGAGGATACGCTCCCCCTTGCTCTGCGAGAACGCGAGTTGGAGGCTCATGAGGTCGGCCCTTTGCGGCCCGGCGCGCAGCTCCGTGCGGTACTGCCCCATCTCTTTGCCCACGAGGAGAAGCGCCACCAGGGCCGCCAGGGCGACAATGCCGGGTAGCCACAGGCGCCGAATCTTGCTTGGGGACGAGTTGCTCGTCATCAGGGTTTCGCGGGGATCGGATTGGCCGGGTCCTTGCGTCATCTCCTTTCTCCTTGCGTTGGTCCTTTGAAAACCGCACCGGATGCGACGGAACTGTAGCAGCTATTTTGATTCGATGCCTGCGGTACAGGACTGGTCGGGGAGCTGTCGCCGCCCTTGCTCCAAGCCGCAGACTCGTACTTATGCGCATCGGCTATCGTTCTCACGGAGACCGTCCGGACGTTGGGTGAGAACGTCCGGAAGTGCTGCGATCCCCGCGGCTGGGGTATGATTGGCGGATTAGGTAGTAACCCTCCCGGAGCCTGTAAGAGATGCCTTTTTACGAGTACAGATGCGAGAAATGTGGCCACCAGATGGAGGCCCTGCAAAAGATCAGCGACGCGCCCCTTGTGGACTGTCCGGAGTGTGGGCAACCAGCGCTGAAGAAGCTGGTCTCCGCCGCGGGATTTCGGCTCAAGGGTGGCGGCTGGTACGAGACGGACTTCAAGGGCGGCAAGACGAAGAACCTGCACGACAGCGGCGAGAAGAAGGAAAAGAAAGATGGCGGCACTGCCAAGGATAAGAAGAAGGAGTCCAGCAGTGGCGAGAAGAAGGCGGCAGTCAAACCGAAGGCATCCAACGCTGGTTGAGTCCCTAGGATGGCCGTATGGACGAAGCCCGTCGCAACGTCGAGGAACACGATAGGCATCGCGCAGCTCTGACCTTCTGCGAAGCTTGCGCCGGACACGGTGGATTTAGTATCGTTTTCCTCTTTTTTGCGGTCGATTCAGGCCGTGAATCCAGCAAACAGTCGAGAAACCGGGGCACGAGAGCATGCGCAGTCATTATTGCGGGGATTTGAACATCAGCCACGACGGCCAGGAGGTACTGCTGTGCGGCTGGGTGCACCGCCGGCGTGACCACGGTGGCGTGATCTTCGTCGATCTGCGCGACCGCGAGGGCCTGGTGCAGGTCGTGTTCGATCCCGATCTTCCGGATATGTTTCGGCTTGCCGAGCAGGTCCGCAGCGAGTACGTGCTTCAGGTCTGCGGCAGGGTGCAGGCCGCGCCCGGAAGGGACCGAGAACAAGGACCTGCCCACCGGCGAGATCGAGGTCTTGGCGCGTGAGCTGGAAGTCCTCAACGCCTCCGAAACCCCGCCGATCCAGCTCGACGAGCATGGTCAGGACGCTTCGGAGGAGGTCCGCCTGCGCTACCGCTACATCGATCTGCGCCGCCCCGAGATGCAGGAGCGTCTTCGAATTCGCAGCCGCATCACCAGCGCCATGCGCCGCTACCTGGACGGTCATGGACTTCATGGACGTGGAGACCCCCATCCTCACCAAGTCCACCCCCGAGGGCGCCCGCGACTACCTGGTGCCCAGCCGCACCCATCCGGGTCAGTTCTTCGCCCTGCCACAGTCGCCCCAGCTCTTCAAGCAGCTGCTGATGATGTCGGGCCTGGACCGCTACTACCAGATCGCCCGCTGCTTCCGCGACGAGGACCTGCGCGCCGACCGTCAGCCCGAGTTCACCCAGCTCGATATCGAGGTCTCCTTCATGACAGAAGACGAGCTCATGGGCGTCATGGAGACCATGATCCGGCAGCTGTTCCGCGAGATCCTGGACACGGAGCTGCCGTCTCCCTTCCCGCGCATGACCTATGCCGAGTCGATGCGGCGCTACGGCTCGGACCGCCCGGATCTGCGCGTGCCTTTGGAATTGATCGACGTCGCAGACCTGATGCAGGGCGTGGACTTCAAGGTCTTTGCCGGTCCCGCCAAGGACCCGGAGGGCAGGGTGGTGGCCATGCGTCTGCCCAAGGGAGGCGCGCTAAGCCGCAAGGAGATCGACGAGTACACCAAGTTCGTCGGCATCTACGGTGCGAAGGGCCTGGCCTACATCAAGGTCAACGAATGGGCCGCCAAGGGCCGAGAGGGGCTGCAGTCGCCGATCCTGAAGTTCCTGCCGGACGACGCCGTGCAGGGCATCATGGAGCGCACCGGTGCCGAGGACGGCGACCTGGTCTTCTTCGGAGCCGACAAGGCCCACGTGGTCAACGAGTCCATCGGCGCCCTGCGCGAGAGGCTTGGAAAGGATAGGGGCCTGCTGGCAGGGGATTGGCGCCCGCTGTGGGTGGTGGATTTCCCCATGTTCGAGCGTGACGAGCACACGGGCCGCTGGACGGCCCTGCATCACCCCTTCACCTCCCCGAAGGCGGATCAAGTGGGGCTGCTCGAAACAGATCCGGGGGCCTGCGAGTCCCGTGCCTACGACATGGTGCTCAACGGCACCGAGGTCGGTGGCGGCTCCATTCGTATCCATCGCGAGGAGGTGCAGCGCCAGATCTTCAAGCTGCTCAACATCAGTGACGAGGAGGCCGACGATCGCTTCGGTTTCCTGCTCCAGGCCCTCAAGTTCGGCTGCCCGCCCCATGGCGGTATCGCCTTCGGCCTCGATCGATTGGTGATGCTGATGACGGGTGCGGGCTCGATCCGCGACGTCATGGCTTTTCCCAAGACCCAGACCGCGGCCTGTCCGCTCACATCGGCGCCCTCGGCAGTGGACCAGGGGCAGCTAAACGAATTGGCCCTGCGAATTCGCGCCAGGCCCTGATTCCTGTGCATCCAGTGCTCATCCTCGTACCCGCGGCCGCCCTGGCGCTAGGCGCTGAGCATTGGGTGCAGAAGGTGCTCAGGCAATACAACAGCGACGGCGAGGACTCGTTCGATCTGACGGGCGGCGAGCTGGACGCGAGCTTTCGCAAGGCGCTGCCGCTGCTTCGGGAGGGCTATATCAATAGGGAGCAGGAGAAGGCCGCCAAGAAAATCCTTCTAGCTTCGGGCCTGACCTATTTTGCGTCTTCCCTGGTCGGTGCTCTTAGCATTTGGCGCTGGATGCCGAGTCCGACGGGTACGGGAACGCCGCACCCGGTACCGACTCCGGCGCCTGCGCCGCCAGCCCCGGGTAAAGCGCCGCGCGTTGGCCTTGCGCCAGTGTCCGCGCGCTAGGGCTTCGAGGCCCTGGAACACCGCGTGAACTTGCCTCGAGGATCGTGCGCGGGTCGGGCTTGAGCCCGACATTGCAGCCGCAGGGGTCGAACTGAAGTCCGACCTAGGTTCCGACGTACATTTGCCTTTGGATGCCGTACTACGGCACTTACGGCAACTGGTTCGGAGACGTACTAAATCAGGTCCGGCGTGGGCGGGGCCGTCGGCGAAGTGGGAACTATCCCCACCTCGTCCCCGTGGTGGAGCTTGGAGAAGCCCTCGGTGAACTGCTTGTTCAGCGTCACCCGGACTCGCTCCTTGTCGAAAAGCGGGGCGGCACCGGGCTTGCGCCGGCCGAGCCAGACTAGGAGCCCATCCACATCCGAGACACTAGGCGGGACTACAAGCTCTTCGGTCTCCTTGCGCATTTTCTGGGCCATCCAATTGAAATAAAGCAGCTTGACCCGCTTCTCCCCCTGCACCGTCTCCTGCCTTTCGTAACCGATGCGCTCCAGCGCCTGCAGGTACTCCCCCCAGTTCTTCTCCTGGTTGGCTCCGAGGGCGTAAAGCGTGTCCCACGAGTAGATTCCGGTGTCGTGACCGTCGTCGAAGACGATGCGGATCGCCTATTGCCCCTGAGGCTCGACGCTCTCGACGTTTACCTCTTCCTTGCCGGTCACCGGGCGGTCCATGGTTCTGACCTCCGCGGCCTTGGAGAAGACCCGCAGGTACTCGCAGGGCAGCTCGAAGATTTCACCGTCGTCGAAGGCTATGGTGCAGGATCCTGGATTTTTGGTGGAGCTTGATGTCCGTGGGATGTTGCCTTGTGGGTCGGTCGGTCATGGGGCTCGGTCATTCGATTGGGTTTGTAGAGAGGCGGCGGTGTGGCGGTCCGACGCCCGCGTGCTCGAACGCATAACCCGCAAAGAACAGCCGGCGCAGGCTCCATTGAGCAGAGCGGCCCGACGATGGCGCATGCAGCGAAGTCAGCGGTTACAGCGGCCCCGGCCCCGCTTTTCCAGATAGCGCTGGTGGTAGTCTTCGGCGGGATAGAAGGCTATCGCCGGCGCGATCTCGGTTACGATCGGGTGAAGATACCGGCTGGCGTTGGTCTGTTTAGTTTCCTTCGCGATGCGCTCCTGCTCCTTGTCGTGGAACAGGATCATGCTGCGGTACTGCGTGCCCACGTCGGGCCCCTGGCGGTTTGGTGTGGTGGGGTCGTGCTTGCTCCAGAACACGTCCAGAAGCTGCCCGTAAGAGATCTGCTCGGGGTCGTACTCCACCTGCACCACCTCTGCGTGCCCGGTGCGCCCGCTGGACACCTGCCGGTAGCCTGGGTTTTTGGTCTGCCCTCCCGCATAGCCGACGCGGGTTGATGTCACGCCCTTCAGGGCGCAGAAGTCGGACTCCGCCCCCCAGAAGCAACCCATGCCGAAGGTCGCAACGGCTCTGTCGGGCTTCGGCTTTTTCGCCTGCTTACCCGTTTCGAACAGGGATTGGTACTCGCCGTAGCCCTCTTTCTCCAGATCGGCCGCCGGGATGAAGCGCAGGGCGGCGGAGTTGACGCAGTACCGCAGGCCGGTGGGCTCCGGGCCGTCGTCGAATACATGGCCAAGGTGAGAATCGCCGTGGCGGGAGCGCACCTCGACACGGGTCATCCACAGCTTGCGGTCCTCGTGCTCGACGATCAGGTCCGGCTCCAGGGGAGAATGGAAGCTCGGCCAGCCGGTGCCGGATTTGAACTTCTCCTTCGAGCTGAACAGAGGCTCGCCGGTGACGACGTCCACGTAGATTCCGTCTTTCTTGTTGTCCCAATAGTCGTTGCGGAAGGGCGGCTCGGTTCCGTCCTCCTGAGTCACTTCGTACTGCTCCGGGGTGAGGCGGCGCTTGATCTCGTCCTGCGCGGGGCGTTGCCAGCGTTCCTTGTCCGCAACCTTGGCGCAGGCCCTTTTATCCAGATCGGCAGCGACCGCCTGCGTGCCGGGGCCGGAAACGCTCATCCAGAGCAGCGCCGCGAAGGCCGGCAAAAGGGTCGACAGGAGTAGGAATCTGGCTCTCATGTGGTTCTCCGATATTGAAAATCTCCGACCGCCCGCTGACGATAATCCGGCAACCCACCCGATTGCGCCAGTTGGATGGAGGTACGAGATTCAGCGGACGGGGCTCTGGCTTGTGGCGCAGGGCGCACTTACACTACGGAATCCCGGCGACACGGAAGCTGTTGTACCCGAGGAGCGCGATACTCGCCCAGCCGCTTTACCAGGACGAGCTATCAACCAATCCAGGCACCGGGGTATCGTCCGGTCACTGAGGTTAGACCGGTTCCACCAGATAAGTTTTTCACTCGGCGGAACTCGGATCTCTGTCCGCATAAGGCGATTGCCGGATTCGACAGAAATCGCCTGAGACTAGAAAAAAACATACACGAGAGAACGAGGAGAGCGACATGTCCAAGAAGCACCCGATCATCGCGGTTACCGGCTCTTCCGGGTCCGGGACCAGCACGGTGAAGAACGCGTTGGAGCACATCTTCGGGCGCGTCGGCGCCCGTGCCGCGATGATCGAGGGCGACAGCTTTCATCGTTACGACCGCGCGCAGATGAAGACCGAGCTCGAGAGGGCCAGGGCCGAAGGGCGCAATCTGAGCCACTTCGGACCCGAGGGAAACCTGTTCGAGAAGCAACTGGAGATGTTTCGCCTTTACGGTGAGTCCGGCAAGGGAGAGCGGCGGCACTATATCCACGACGAGGGAGAGGCCACAATGTACGGGGGCGAGCAGGGCACCTTTACACCCTGGGAGCCCATCCCGCCGGATACGGATCTGCTTTTCTACGAAGGACTGCACGGCGGAGTGGTTTCCGGTGACATCAACATGGCCAAGGAGGTGGACCTGCTGATCGGCGTTTGCCCGACCATCAACCTGGAATGGGTGCAGAAGATCAACCGCGATACGGCCGAGCGGGGATACCATCAGGAGGCCGTCCTGGAGACGATCCACCGGCGCATGTACGACTACATGCACTACATCGTGCCTCAGTTCTCCGAGACCCACATCAATTTTCAGCGCATCCCGCTGACCGACACCAGCAATCCCTTCTGCGTCAGAAACATCCCGACCGCGGACCAGAGCCTGGTGTTGATCCACTTCGTGAAACAGAAACCCAACGTCGAGTACAAGATCAACCTCAAGGGTCTGATCGACGGGGCCATGATCACCGGCTTCAACACCCTGGTGATCCCGGGCGGCAAGATGATGTATGCGATGGAGCTCATCCTGACGCAGCGGGTCATCGACCTGCTGAAGCGCCGGGCGGATGTGGGGATGGACGATCTTTAGTCTTCGCAGGAGTAATCAAGCGCGATCAAACCTTCTTCAAGGTGATCGGAAACCATGGGGTGTGACAGCAGGTACTGGGCGGTGTTTTGCTTGTCCAGGTACTGCACCAGGGCCTCGGAATTCGCCTCGTCCCATTCCTCCAGGGTGAAGTCTCCGCGGCCCAACCACATCAGGGCAACCACTTCCGCCTGCTGCTCCGGGGACAAATCCTCCACGGCGGCCTTGATCTCTTGCACACTCATGTCGCCTATGTGATCGGCGAGCACCTGCATGGCCCAGTCGTCGTCCGAGCCCGAGGGGGAATCGGGGATGACCACCTGCTCCTTGGCTTGACACTCGCGAGCCTTGGCGATGATGTAGCAGAGTGTTTCGAGACGGACCTTGAGCATGGCCTGATTCCTCCTGCCCGCGCGTGGTTGTATGACGAGTGTACTACGCAGCAGGGTCCGACACCCGCGTACCGGCGTTTAAAGGGGCCAAACTCGGCCGGGAATCTGACGTCGGTCAAGGAGCAGGGATGCGCAGCGCAGATTCGGGCCGCCCGGCGGGGCTTGTCTGATCCGGCATGGCCCTTAGGTAGTGGCGGGCGTATCCTTTAGGGTAGGGTAGGGAGAAGAGAACGATGCGCATTACGAAAACATTTCTTTGTTTAGGGACCGCGGTAGCGGTCGCAACCCTCGCTGCCTGCGCCACGGCGCCTGAGACGGGGCGCTCGCAGCTGCTCCTGATCAGCCCGGCCCAGGAGGCCGAGATGGGTTTTCAGGCGTTTGCGCAGCTCAAGAGCAAGGAGCCGGTGGTAACGACCGGACGACAGGCCGATCAGCTCCAAAAGGTGGGGAGACGGATTGCGCGGGTCGCCCCGGTACCCCATGCGCGTTGGGAGTTCGTCCTGTTCAAGGACGGCGACAGCGCCAACGCCTTCGCCCTGCCCGGAGGTAAGGTCGGCGTCTTCACCGGGATTCTGCCGATTACCCAGAACGAGGCCGGACTCGCCACCGTCATCGCCCACGAGATCGCCCACGTCACCGCCCGTCACGGCGCCGAGCGCATGTCGCAATCTATGCTGGTCCAGGTCGGCGGCGTCGCCTTGTCCGCCGCGATCGGCACGGATGCCGGGATTACCCGCGACGTCGCGATGCAGGCCTACAGCATCGGGACGACGGTCGGTGTCGCTCTGCCGTACTCGCGAACCCAGGAGCTGGAGGCCGATCACCTGGGATTGCTTTATATGGCGCGTGCAGGATTCGATCCGCGCCAAGCCATCGCCTTTTGGCGGCGCTTCCAGGAGTATGGGCGCAAGAAGGGCGGGAAGCCTCCCGAGTTTCTGAGCACACACCCCTTGGACAGCACGCGTATCGCCAAGCTCGAAAGCCTGCTGCCGGAGGCGCTGGCCGAGTACGAGCGCGCCAGATAGCCGTGGCGAGTGCGATGCTGCGCTTCCCGACAGTGCGCAGAGGCCCTGGATGAAGCGGTCCCTGCGCCGGCTTCTGCTCCTTCTCGTTCTGGCCGCCGGCTCCCTGGTGTGGTTGCAGCAAGAAGGGCAGACCGGCGCCGGCGGGACGGCAGCGGAACCCCCATCCCGAGCTGCCTGTTGATCGCGGGTGATGGCTCCGCCAGGTCCTTCCGCCGCCGCGAGATCCGCCTCGAGCCACTCGCTCATTGGCGCAGCACATTGGATGGGACCAGCTATCCGCTGCGATGGCGCCTAGAGCTGCCGGGAGAGGCGTTGGACCTCGAGATCACCCCCCTGTTGGAGGACCAGGAGGCGAACTTTTCAACCCGCGCATGGAGCGGGGCGGTGGTGGTGTCGGGCCGGTCTGCAGGAGCGCCCGCAGCCGGGCGCGGTCATCTGGAGCTGTCCGGTTATGCGAAGGCCGGGGGCGGGGTGTGAGTGGTACCCTGGCTTCGGAACCCTGCCCATTGCGAATCAGTCTATTAAGCCATGAAAGAACGATCGATCAGGCCCATCGCTGCTCTCGCCGCCCTACTGGTGGGGAGCTGTGGGCAGGAAGGGGAGGAAGGCGCGCCGGCCAAGTCGGAGCCGGGGAAGGTCGCCGCCGAGGAACAGCGCCCCGGTGACCCTGCGAAGGGCTACGATGCACTGTTGAACCGGGCGGTGGTTACCTGCGGGCTCCCCTTATCCGCCTTCCGCAAGAGCGTCGGCGAGATCGATCCGAAGCACTTGCTCCCGGGGCGCACAGGGCTCAACGCCGAGCTTCCCTACTCACTGACCGCCCATAGCTCGGCTAGCGGCGTGGAGCTGGTCACCTCCAACTGTCTGAGCTGCCATGCCGCGCCGCTGAACGGGGAGATGATCATCGGGCTGGGAAACGAGTTTCTCGATTTCACCGCCGATCCGATCGTCTCCGTCGAGAGCGCCGGGGCCTTCGTGAAGAGCGAAGACGAGGCCGTGCAATGGCGCAAGTGGGCGGACCGGATCGATGCCATTTCTCCATACATGATGACGGATACACTGGGCGTCAATCCGGCCAACAACCTGACGTTCGCCCTGATCGCCCACCGCGATCCCAAGACCCTCGCCTGGTCCGACAAGGCCCTGATGGAGCCGCCCCCGGAGCAACCATTGCCCGTGAGTGTTCCGCCTTGGTGGAACATGCGCAAGAAGCACGCCGGGTTCTACAACGCGGAGGGAAGGGGGGATCAGGTCCGTTTCATGATGCTCGCCTCCACCACCTGCACCGATTCCGTCGAGGAGGCCGCGGCCATCGACGCCTGGTTCGTCGACGTACGGGCCTATCTGCTGACGCTCGATCCGCCCCCGTACCCCTACGGCGTCGATCGGGACCTCGCGGGACGGGGAGAGGGTCTCTTCAACAAGAACTGCAAGCGTTGTCACGGCACCTACGGTAAAGATTGGACCTATCCCAACAAAGTGGTCGGCCTGGAAGACCTGGGGACGGATCCAGCCCTGGCGCAGGGTGCGTACAATGATGCCGACCGTTTCATCCGTTGGTTCGAGCAGTCTTTCTACGGTGAGCTGTCCAGGATCGAGCCGGCGTTGGGCTATATCGCGCCGCCGCTGGATGGCGTTTGGTCGACCGCGCCATATTTGCATAACGGGTCCGTGCCGACTCTGGCCGCGCTATTGGAAACGCGCCGCTCGACCCGAGTACTGGCGTTTTGCAGGCGAGGAGCCTGCTTACGACCAACAGGCCCTGGGCTGGATCTATAGGTCTGTCGATTACGGCAAGGACGGCGCTATGGGTTGGGACGAACGTAACCGAATCTACGACACGACCTTGCGCGGTTACTCCAATCAGGGGCACGACTTCGGAGACGAGCTGACCCGCGACGAGCGTAGCGCGTTGCTGGAGTACCTGAAGACGCTTTGACTGCAGGAGCGGGCCGAGGCGCTCAAGGCGCGCGGGCAGTTCGTCAATCGGGTGCTGCACGCTTGGTACACCTATAAAGACCCGGATACCGGCGAGCGCCGAAAGGGCGGTACCATTGAATTTCTGTTTCGCCACGCGAACGCCATCTCGAGAGCCCTGGCGCAGAAGTGGGACGACAACGGCAACCTGGTCTGGGGCCAGCCCCTGAAAGACCGCATCAAATCCTACTTTACCGAAGCGCGTTATCTGCGCTTCGAGGTCTTCAACGACTTGACCCCCGTGGACGACTGTTTCGTGTCCCTGGATCCCGAGCAAAAGGACAAATGGGGAATGCCGGTCGCCCGCATCCGGCTCGGCTATCCCGACTGCCGTGCCCACGAGTTGGAAAACCTCTACGTTACCGATGGTAGCTTCATGCCCATCGGTGGCAGCGTACCTCACACCTGGACCATTTACGCGAACGCTTTTCGCGTCGCCGAGCGCATCGTAGAAGCGCTGGGCGGACCGTCGAGCCGATTCGTTGATTAAGAGGCGAAAGCCGTGCTGCGAATCAAAGACAAAACGCAGGGTTGCGTGCCTGGCCATAGAGACATAAAATGATGGACTCAGTTGCGGGGTGGAGCAGTCAGGCAGCTCGTCGGGCTCATAACCCGAAGGTCGTAGGTTCAAATCCTGCCCCCGCTACCAATTTTATGTTTCTAAAACAACGGCTTGGCTTTCCACCGCTAAGCCGTTTTTCGTTTCAGAACCGTCAATGACGGGATTTTGACGGGATTGGTTTCGCAAACCCGGTTTGCAGCCGCCAACAGCTCGGCAATCTCAGGCGCCGAGTAGTGCGACGTAATGTCGCCGTTCCGGTGCCCCAAGAGCACTTTCCTTGTTTCTAACGGCACACCGGCGGCCCGGAGGCGGCGACCGAACGAGTGCTTCAGGTCGTGGACACGTAGGTGCGAAAAATCCCACGATACCGGCTCGTGATGCTGAAAGGCGTAGGCTTGCGCAGCCGCTTCGCGAGCACGTTTCCAAGCGCTGTTGTAGATTCCACCGATCGGTTTGGCCCGAAACGTGAAAACGCGGCAGTGGTGCCTGCCACGCTGGGCCTCTACTACCGATGCGGCCACGCGGTTCAGAACTACCAGCCGATCTTCCTTGTTCTTCACGATATCTCTCGGTATCAGGAACACTGGGGTGTCCAGCTCCGGCACCTGAATCTCCCAGTCCCATCGTAAGTTGCAGGCCTCCTGCTCCCTCGTCCCGGTATTCACCTTGAACAGAGCCATCTGTGCAAGGTGATCCGGAAGCGCCCTGAGCAGAAACTTCTGCTCATCCCAACCCAAGGGATACGGGGACCGGGCATCGCTGATGTCCAGCATCGTGAGCAGCGGGGGTGTTTCCAGCCACGTCAGCCCGCGCTCGTCACGCCACTTTCGGGCAGCCAGGTTAAGGATGCGCCTCACGACCTCCAGTCCGTTATTGACGGTCTTGTTCTTGAGTCCCTTCTTCTTACAGTCGTTGACGTAAGCCGCCAGAGTACCGTCGTGTATCTGCGTCAGAGGCAGTTCCCCGATGAACGGCAGAAGGCCTTTGAGCCTAGACGCATCGTCACCGATCGATCTTTGTTCCATGTTTTCGCGCAGATACTTCGCGGCTGCTTCCTTGAACGGCCTTTTCGGCCTGATGCCGTAAACCTCGGCGCGGCGAATCTCCTCGATGCGGTGCGCTAAATATCGTTCCGCTTCTTGGAGGTCGCCTGTTCGAGTAGTCTCGACAACTCGCTGTCCGAAAATGACTTTGTCGACATACCAGGTACCACCGCGCAAGCGGAGCCCTGGCGATCTTTTGCGTCCCATTGTGGTTCCCCTTTCGGTTGACCGGGACGCCCGTTGCGGGACTTATAATCTTCCACCCAATCGTCCAGTTCAAGTCGGTCGAAGGCAACTCCCTGGCTGCCGATACGAATCTCTGTCAAATAGGGTCGGACCCGAATGGCACTGAGTTAAGCCAAACCGCTTGATGCGGAAGGAAAATCGAGGGGCTGGCTGCCTCGGATGATAGGCTGAAGGTTGCGACACCAAAGCAACCACCAGAGGAGCCAGCCTTTATGGATCCTAGCCAGCGCCCCGCGACGGGGCAACAGAAACGTGTGAGCCATTACGCGAGCAACGCCGATGCGTACGCGCTGTTCAATCTGCTGACCGGTCCGCAACTCTTGGATCGGGTCGAGGAGTTGCTGCCCGAGCATCGCGAACGGCTGTTTGCGCCGACGGAGACGTTGTCGATGACCTGTTCGAGCAGCACGGTGGGCGTAAGCGCAGTACGGACTTCGGCAAGGGCGAGAAGCTCGGCGCGCGCGATCACCTCATCGTTCTGAGCAAGCCCGAGCAGAAGCCGGATTGGATGAGTCAATACGAGTACGATCAAGCACCGGCCACCCTGAAGGTGCGTGAGTTCCAAGCCGGCGGCAAGATCATGGTCACGACGTTTCTGTGCCCCAAGGAGACGCCCAAGAACGTGCTCAAGGCGCTGTATCGCCAGCGCTGGAACGTGGAACTGGATCTGAGGAACATCAAGACAACGCTCGGCATGGAGCAGCTGCGCTGCAAGACCCCGGAGATGGCCGTCAAAGAGCTGTGGGTCTATCTGCTGGCCTACAATCTGATCCGGCTGCTGATGGCGCAGGCCGCCCTGCTGGCCGATCAGATTCCGCGCCAGCTCAGCTTCAAGCACACGGTGCAGATCTGGATGGCCTGGCAGCAACGCGGTGGCGGTACTCACGATGCGGTTTCCATCAACGCCTTGCTGGTCCTGATTGCCGAACCGCGGGTTGGTCTGCGTCCCGGACGGGTCGAACCACGTGCCTTGAAACGGCGCATGAAGCCGTTTCCATTGCTCACCAAACCGAGACAGGTCGCGCGGGAGGAAATCAAGGAAAATGGGCACCCGAAAAAGCAGCGCTGAATTGCCCGAATTCCAGTGCTGGTACCACGCCGTAACGCTATGATTTACAAAGCCTCAGCGCTTAACTCAGTGCCATTCGTGTCGTCACCAATAATTCCATCTTGAAACAACAGAAAGGCTTCATCGAGCTCATGCAGTAGGTACCAAATCAGGTCTTCTTTGGCTATCTTGATATTGGACGTCTTCATTCTATTTCTCAACATTGTGTAGAGCGAAAGCTCAGCGAAACCAGAGAAACGGCTGAACAAACTGCAGAGCAAACAGGCTCAGCACCTCGGCGGTTTGATCCGCAGGAGCGTATTCCAGGTGCCAAGCCGTGGAATAGACCCAATAGATCGGAATCTGGAGCGCAAAATAGTAGCCCGCCAACAGCCAGCGCCGGCCACCACGAACCGGACTGTCGAGGACCGCGATCACCGGCGCAATGTAGGTAATCAGTACCCAGACGGCCGCGCCCATCACCAGCAGTACCAGCAGCGTGCTATCGCCGAGGGCATCGAGACCAAGCAACGATGCGGCACCATCCACATCGACCGACCGCGAGGCCTTGACCTCTGAGGTGACTCCAAGCAGAAACTCGTGCATGAACGCGGTGACGGTCTGCGACAGCGCCAGATAGTTGGTCATCGCCCCCAGGGTGAACGGCAGGGGACGGCTCAGTCCTTCGGCGTCCCAGTCCTGGGACAACAGCAGCAGCCAGAGTCCCAACAGCGTCAGACAAAAACCCGTGAACAAGGCGACGGAGCTGGACAGATGCTCAAGATGACCGGGAGAGGCATCACCCTTGACCAGCATCGAATACATGAAGGTGATGATGGTGAGGTTGAACACCAGCACCGTCACTCGCGTTCGGGTGACGTTGGTGGCGATTCCTGCGCTGGTGTTCCGATCCAACGGCATGCGTTTCAATCCCGCTGGTTCCTGCAAGTACGCGCAGAACCTACTATCAAGTTCATTTCGGGCGAGGTGCGAACGTAGCGCTTTTTTTACCGCCCGCAGATCACGCAGGTATGCGCAGTTAGATTCTTCAATCTGTGTGATCTGCGGGCAATCAAGTAGCCAGAGAAGGTTCGCCCCGCTTTGCTTACTTTTTCTTGCCTTTCTTCCCTTTTTTGCCCTTCTTCTCCTTTTTTTCCGTTCCGCTGTCCGCCGGTGCGTCGAGCTCGGCCTCTGGCCCATCCCCTTCCGCTTCCACGATGGCGTGGTACTTCTTCTTGATCTCGTCGATGTCGACCGTCGGTTCCGGGAACTTCATGCCCAGGGACTCCAGCGTCTCGGAGACGATCTGGGAGATCGCGAGATTGCGGAACCATTTGTGGTTCGAGGGGATGACGAACCAGGGGGCATGCTCGGTGCTGCACTTACCCAGCGCGTCTTCGAACGCTGCGGTATAGGCGTCCCAGAACGGGCGCTCGGCGTAGTCCCCGTCGCTGATTTTCCAATGCCGGGCAGGGTCGGTGATGCGCACCTTGAAGCGCTCCAACTGCTCCTCGGCGTCGATGTGCAGATAGAACTTGAGGATATGGGTGCCGTTGTCGTGCAGCAGCTTCTCGAAGTTGTTGATGTGCTCGTAGCGCCCCGACCAGACAGACTTCGGCACCATGTTGTGCACGCGTTGTACCAGCACATCCTCGTAGTGGGAGCGGTTGAAGATGGCCACATGGCCCTTGCCCGGTGTGGCCTGGTGATAGCGCCACAAAAAGTCATGGGCGGCCTCCTCCTTGGAAGGAACCTTGAAACCGGTAACCGTGCAGCCCTGAGGGTTCATCGCCGTGAGCACGTGGTTGATGGTGCCGTCCTTGCCGGCGGCGTCCCGCCCCTGCAGGCAGATCAGCAACGAGCGCTTGCCTTCCGCGTACATCAGGTACTGCAAGTCGTGCAGCTTTTGGTCGTAGGCCTCGATCTCGGGCAGGGCGTGCTCGTGGGACTCATGCTTGTCTTTGAAGCCGGCGTCGATCTTGCTGAGATCGACCTTGCTGCCCGGCTTTACGACGAACTTTTTGCTGTAGTTCATGGTTTGTCTCTTTCTATCTGTATGTTGGTGAGGCTGGAGCGCAGCGTAACCGGACCCGGGCTCGGGTGAGCGCCGCTGGTTTCGCCGCATCCTGGACAGCCCCGCGGCTGTCCAGGGTCGGTCGCTCAGTTGCTATTCGGCCGCAGTGCCGGCCTGGGCGACGGCCTGGGCGGGGTGCCGCCCCTTGAGAAACCGGGTGTACCAATGCGGACGATCGGCACCGCTGCGGATTCGGCTGTAGAGCGCCAACTTGACCCAGTCGAGGACGACCATCCAGGCCAGCATGTAGAGCCACACCAGCCCGATGACGGTCCAGGGCAGCGCGGTGACGAACCAGCCGAACCCGCACAGCAGGACGGCGAAGATCTGGGTGCCGACGATGGCCAGGAACATGGGCATGGCCGGCCAGGGCGGGCTGAAGAAGGATCCGCGCGAGCGCATCACGAACAGCAGCAGGTGGCCGCCGGCGACGATCTGCAGGAAGACGGCGGTCTGGACCTGATCCTGGGTCAGCTTGATCCAGGACTGCCACTCCGGGTTGCTCAGCCATTCCATGCCGATGAGCAACAGCCCGAAGGTCTGCGCCACCGCCATCACACCCATGAAGCCGGAAACGAACAACAGCCGGCGCATATGCCAGCGCACCGGCTCCTTGGGCAACGGGGTGTTGTCGTAGGCGATGGTCATGATGGGCACGTCGTCGAGCAGGGCGATCAGGATGATCATGACCGGCGTCAGCGGCGAGAAGCCGAAGAACAGGGTCGCCAGCACCACGACGAACATGATGTCCAGGGTCATCGCGACCCGGAACAGGATGTAGTTGATGATGCGCTCGAAGATCCGGCGCGACTCGTCGATGGCGTCGATGACCGTCGACAGGCCCGGGGCCGTGAGGATCAGGGCCGCCGCGGCGCGGGCGGCATCGGTGGCGCCGCTCACGGCGATGCCGCAGTCGGCCTGCTTGAGCGCCGGCGCATCGTTGACGCCGTCGCCGGTCATGGCGACCACATGACCCCGGTGCTGCAACGCCTTGACGATGCCGTACTTGTGCTCGGGGAACACCCGGCCGAACCCGTCCGCGGTCTCGACGCACTGCTCGATCCGATCCGGCAGATGGTCCATGTCCATGTCCTTGGTGAACAGGTCCGCGGCCGCGATGAGATGGGTGCCCATGCCCAATTGTCCGGAGATCTGGCTGCCGATGGCCACGTCGTCGCCGGTGGCCATCTTGACCTGCAGGCCGTGTTCCTTGGCCTGCTCGATGGTGGCCTTGGAGTCGTCCCGCGGCGGGTCGAGCATCGAGAGGATGCCGAGGAAGCTCCAGCTCTTGCCCTCGTCGGCCGACTCCGCGATGCCCAGGGCACGCATGCCGACGGCGGCCAGGTCGGCCACTGTCTTGTTGGCCTTGGCTTCGGTTTCCGCGTCGAGCTTGCACAGGGCGATGATGACTTGGGGCGCGCCCTTGGTGTATCGCAGGGCCTTGCCCTGGGCGTTGGTCACCTGCCCCTCGGTGCGCTTGCCGACCGGGTCGAAGGGCACGAACTTGGTCACTTTGTAGCCGTCCAGGGCCTTGGGATCTTTCAGTCCGCCGCTGACCGCCTTGTCGATGGCGTCCTCGCTGCCCTTCTCGGAGGCCAGCGCGCCGGCCAGGATCAGCTCGTCGGCGGACTGCGCCGGAACAGGATCGGATCGCCGAGGCTGAGGATGTTCTTGGTGAGCGTCCCGGTCTTGTCCGAGCACAGGATGTCGACCCCGGCCAGCTCCTCGATGGCCTCGAGCCGGGAGACGATGGCCTTCTTCTTCGCCAGGGCCTGGGCGCCCAGGGAATTGGTGATCGTGATCACCGTCGGCATGGCCACCGGAATGGAGGCGATCAGCAGCACCAGCACCATGCGGGCGATGTCCGCCAGCTCGGACCACTGCCAGGCGCTTTGCACGCACGATGTCCTGGTAGAGCTCGAAGCCCACCAGGAGGACGCACAGGATCACCGAGGTGATGATGAGGAAGTCGCCGATCTGGGCCGTGGCCTGCTGCGAATGCGAGGCCCCGCCGCCGGCGCTCGCCACCAGGCTGGCGGTGCGCCCGAAGAAGGTGTTGTTGCCGGTGCCGATGACCACCGCGTTCATCTCGCCCTTCTTGGCGATACTGCCGGAGTAGCCCTCGTCGCCGACCTTCTTGCTCACCGGCAGGGACTCGCCGGTCAGCGCGGCCTGGTCGATGCTGATGTAGTCCCCGTCGATGAAGCGCACGTCGGCGGGCACGACCTCGCCGAGCTTGATGCGCAGCACGTCCCCGGGGACGACCTCGGCGGCGTCGATGGCGGCGAATTCCCCGTCGCGCAGGGCCGTGGCCTTGGGGGCCATGCCGGCCTTCAAGGCGGCCAGGGCGTCGGACGCCTTGCGCTCCTGCCAGAAGCCGGAGATGGCGTTGTAGAAGAGCAGCACCAGGATGATGGTGAGATCCGCCCAATGCCCCATCAACAGGGACAGTATGGCGGCGGCCTCGATCATCCAGGCGATGGGTCCCCAGAAGAAGAGCAGAAACTTCTCCAGGTCGCTGGTCTCCTTGGCGACCAACTCGTTGCGGCCGTACTTGTCGATCCGGGCCTTGGCCTCGGCCGAGGTCAGGCCCTTGGGGGAGGCTCGAGTTTTTATAGACCGTGTCGAGACTCGCTTTCTCCAGGTCATCCGGGGCTGCGCCACTGCTGGTGGCTCCGGGGCTCGACCCGGTCGATTCAACTTCGTTGTTCATTGTGGGGTACTCCTCTCGTGGCTCACTATTCAGCTTGCTCGTACACAGGAGACTCCATGCATTCCAACCGGGGTTCTTCGGGGCAGGGTTTCTCCATGGGAGCGAGGCTAACTCGATACGCTTACGCCGACATCGTCAATAGTTGACGATAAATTGATGAGCCTCCATCGGAAGCGAGGCCAGCGGCAGCATGGCACGCTTCGTCAGCATCGGCTCGAACTGGGCGGGGCTGCCGACCAGTGCACTGCATCTACAGTTGTGCATCAGGGTAGGTGGGATTTTTTTGCTGCCGTGATCCGGCTGCAGCCCGATTCCGGGAACGCACCGATACTGGCCTTGCTGATCAAGTTTGAACTGTTGAAGAATCGAAAAGTCGTAGTTCAGGATCAGCCTGTAGTCGCCCATATCCACGGCATCCGGGCCGCTGGCGTTGATCAGCGCGGCGCGGGCGCGCAGCCAGAGTCCATCGAGCCTGCCGTTCTTGGGCTTCCAGTCCAGCGTGAAGTCGAGCTCGTCCTCGTCGGCACTGGCATTGTCGCCGCTGTCCGGGGTGTCGCCGACGGTGTAGTTGACGAAACCGCTGACGTCTTTCAGGCCGACGCGGGCAAAGTCATAGGCAACGCCGACGCGCCAGGAGTCTTCGCCGGCGCGGTCGAAGTCTTCGACGATCACCGAGTTATAGCTGGGCGTACCGCCCCAGGGCTTCTGGATGCCGCTGTTGTTACCGGTCCGGGTGTAGGCCAGCGTCAAGGTGGCGCCGGCCAGTGAGGCGTCGAGCTTGACGCCGAGCTGATCGGTATCGAGAGCGCCAATCAGCGCATCGCCGACGCTCTGCTGGTTCGTGTATTGGCCGGACAGTCTCAGCTCCAGGTCCTCGCCGAGCTTGCGGTGGCCGGTGGCCTCGACATAGAAGGTGTTGAAGGTGTTGTGGCCATACTGGTTGATAGCGCCGATGCGCGCGTTCTCCGACAAGTTGTAGCGCCCACCGATCATGCTGACGCCATTTTTCGTGCCTTCGGCGCCAGCCGCCTCGGACATGGGCTTGAAGGTGGTTTCGGTGCGTTTCTTGATCTTGTCCACATAGCCGAGCAGGTAGTTGAAGCGCTCGCTGTCTTTGTCGAGCAACAAATAGGCCTCGAAGGTGTTCGGCGTCATGCGGATG
>CAWDLA010000001.1:0-70173 GCA_963802975.1 uncultured Gammaproteobacteria bacterium | reverse complement strand
TGAACCGAAAGGATTGTTCGCTCTTCAAAACAATCTGTTACGATATGGCCCCATGATCGAAGATAGCGCGTAATCCCGATCAAAAGGGCGCGGAGCAAGCGCAACTCGTTGATTTGCGGTTACTGCAACGGGTGTTTTCGAGCGACTTCCTCGCCCGATGGAATGAATCTTAATAAACTTCGTCATTCGACATCCCATGCGTCAAGTCATCGATCCACAATTGCACTTCGGCGAGCAAGACATCTCGGCCATTGAGCTCGATCCTCGCTCGCGCGACGACATTCCGCGGATCCTGCGTGGGTTGCAGTACATCTACACCACCCCGGAGGTGCGCGAGCGCGTGTTCGCGATCTTGGCGGAAGTGCTCCCCCAGCGGGCGGATGACGAGGGCAAGGTCAGTGCCGACACCGGTCGGCCCGGCATGGCGCAGTGGAAGATCCTGGTGCTCGGTGCGTTGCGCTTGGGTCTGAATGCGGATCATGACCGTCTCCAAGAGCTGGCCAACCAGCACGCGACCATCCGCCAGATGCTCGGACACGGCGACTGGGCCGATGACAGCCAGTACAGCTTGCAGACGATCCAGGAGAACCTGCGCCTGTTCACCCCCGAGATCCTCGATCGCATCAACCAGGAGGTGGTCCGTGCGGGGCACCGCCTGGTAAAAAAAAGCCCGGACGAAGGGCTCAACATCCGCTGTGACTCCTTCGTCGTCGAGACCGATGTGCACTATCCCACCGATAGCAATCTGCTGTTGGATGCCGTGCGCAAGGCCATCGAGACCAGTGCGCAACTGTGCCGGGACGAGGGACTGAGCGATTGGCGCCAAAGCGCCCACAACGTACGCTGCTTCAAGAAGGCCTATCGCCGCGTACAGCAGCTCAAGCGCTCCACGTCCAAGGACGAGGCCAAGCGCCAGGAACGTCAAGCCGAGATCGAGCAAGCCTATTGCGACTACCTGGAACTGGCCGGGGATTTCCTCGCCCGGGTGCGCGACACCCGCGCCATGCTGCACATCGGCTACAGCCTGCCCGCGGCGATGTTGGCCGAGCTCGACGCGTACATCGCCGATATCGAGCGCCAGAGCGACCAGATCCGCCGTCGCGTCCTGCGCGGCGAGCGTATCCCCCATACCGAGAAGGTCTTCTCCATCTTCGAACGCCACACCGAATGGATCAACAAGGGCAAGGCCGGCGTGCCCGTCGAGCTCGGACTGCGCGTGGCCGTGTGCGAAGACCAACACGGCTTTATCCTGTACCACCAGGTGATGGAGAAGACCACCGACGATAAAATTGCCATCGCGCTGGTCGAACAAACCAAGGCGCGCTTCCCCGAAGTCGAGAGCGCCAGCATGGACAAAGGCTTTCACAGCCCCGCCAACCAGGCGCGACTGGCCGAGATCGTCGACCTGCCGGTGGTTCCCAAGAAGGGCAAGCGCTCCGCGACCGAGGCCGAGCGCGAGAGCGATCCCGAGTTCATTCGCCTGCGCCGCCGCCACTCCGGCGTCGAATCGGCAATCAACGCCTTGGAGGTGCACGGACTGGATATCTGCCGCGATCATGGCATCGACGGCTTCAAACGCTACGTCGCCCTGGCCGTGGTCGGGCGCAATCTCCACCGCCTCGGCGCCATCCTGCTCGAGCAAGAGGCCGAGCAGGAGAGGCGCCGAAGAAAACGTGCGGCTTGACCCCATTGGTACGGCGCAGAGTCACAATTCCGCGGGAGTGGTCTGTCTGCGTCACGGAAGAGATGAGATTCGCTCTCATTAAACAAGCTCATTCCGGTCAATTGATTCGTTATTGAATGAAAACGCGATGTGCCGATCATTCTGCGGCACTGCTGACCGCGAGAAAAACCGAGTTTCCATTCAGGCACTAAATCATAGCGATACGGCGTGGTACCAGCACTGGAATTCGGGCAATTCACCGCTGCTTTTTCGGGTGCCCATTTTCCTTGATTTCCTCCCGCGCGACCTGTCTCGGTTTGGTGAGCAATGGAAACGGCTTCATGCGCCGTTTCAATGCACGCGGTTCGACCCGTCCGGGACGCAGACCAACCCGTGGTTCGGCAATCATGACCAGCAGGGCGTTGATGCAAACCGCATCGTGACCACTGCCACCGCGTTGCTGCCAGGCCATCCAGATCTGCACCGTGTGCTTGAAGCTGAGCTGGCGCGGGATCTGGTCGGCCAACAGCGCGGCCTGCGCCATCAGCAGCCGGATCAGATTGTAGGCCAGCAGATAGACCCACAGCTCTTTGATGGCCATCTCCGGGGTCTTGCAACGCAGCTGCTCCATGCCGAGCGTTGTCTTGATATTCCTCAGATCCAGTTCCACGTTCCAGCGCTGGCGGTACAGGGCCTTGAGCACGTTCTTGGGCGTCTCCTTGGGGCACAGAAACGTCGTGACCATGATCTTGCCGCCGGCTTGGAGCTCACGCACCCGCAGGGTGGCCGGTGCTTGATCGTACTCGTATTGACTCATCCAATCCGGCTTCTGCTTGGGCTTGCTCAGAACGATGAGGTGATCGCGTGCACCGAGCTTCTCGCCCTTGCCGAAATCGGTACTGCGCTTGCGCCCACCGTGCTGCTCGAACAGGCCATCGACACCGCCTCGAACCAGCTCACAGAGCAGAAAATAGGTCGCGTAGAAGGCGTCACCGAGCAAGATATCGCCGCTCTGCAGGCTATCGAGCATCTCGCGCAATAGCGACTGCTCGTCGCTGCCCTTGCCTTCGCAAGGACCCATTGCCGCATCGAGCAACGCCCCGCTGCCCAGGCACAACAGCGCCACCACACGACAGATCGGAAAACCCAAGCCCGCCTTCTGACTGTTCGACTGCGGATAGGCGCCCTGATTCTCCTCGGTATCGGGCAGTGTCACCGTGGCGCCATCGACCAGGCGTACCTGACGACCTTGCCAGTGCCACCAGGGGACTTCCCCCCGGGCGACGATCCCGCCAACTTCGCGCGCCAGCGTCGAGACCATCGTGAGCGGCAGGCGCGCCCGCGCCTTACAGTAGCCTCCCGTATCGGTACTGCCCGGCTTTAGACCGCCGAGCATGCGCTTGACCATGGCGTCGTTGACCGCCTGCTGGCAACTTCCGTCCGCCGACAGCGCCTGCGCAATGAACATCGACAACGTCTCCGTCGGCGGAAACAGCCGTTCGCGATGCTCCGGGAGCAAGCACCATACCATTACCCACATCTCAACGGGGACAGAGTCGCCGTGGGCTGGACACGCTGAGCCGTATCTGTTGAAATCCAGCCCCATCACAACCGATGGGGCGAAGACAGATGGGCGAGGCGATACCGAGCAAGCTGTGCGGGCGGCCGTTCGATGGGGCGGACCTGGAGAGGATTCGGCGCGAGATTGTGGCGGCGAATCCACCGTTGCGATCGGAGATCGCGCGACAGGTATGCCGGGCGCTGGAGTGGACCGACGCACTGGGCCGGCCCAAGCTGATGAGCGCCCGGGTGGGGCTGCTGCGGCTGCATCGGGCCGGGCTGATCGAGCTTCCGGCGCCGAGCAGAGGCAATGGCAATGGTCGGGGGCTGGTGCATGAGCCGGATGTCTGGCCCGAGCCGGTGCCCGTGCAGGGAACGGTTGGGCAACTGGGCGGGCTGCGGCTTGAAGCGGTGATCGACAAACGCGCCTCGCGCCTGTGGAACGGGCTGATCGATCGTTACCACTACCTCAGAGGACCTGATCTCGGCCCCGCGGTCTTCTTGCAAGGGTCTGCCGGAAAACCTCAGAAATTCAATCGGAAGCAAGCCGAGCGCAGCGATGCCGCCGCGCGGGCTTTGGCAGCGGCTGGGATTTTGCGAAGATACCGGTTTTGACGCGCGCTGTTTCGCCGAGCGTCACAATTGTCCTGCCAAAAGGGCCAGAATCGATGCCACAGATCCAGCTGCCGATCTTCCCCGCGGGAGTCACGCCCATCACCCCCGTGCTGGCGTTCAGCAAACAGGATGGGCGCGTGACCTACTTCAACGGGTCCATGCCGGTGTTCGTTCACGAGGAAGAGGACGTGGCGTCTTTTCAAATGATCACCGCCCAGTTCTGCGTCAACGGTAATGCCAAACAGGCGGACATTGTGCGCGCCTTCGGGGTGACGAAGATCAGCCTCAAGCGTGCGGTGAAGCGCTACCGCGAGGAGGGGCCGAAAGGATTCTATACACCGCGCACGCGGCGCGGACCGGCGGTGTTGACCGAACCGGTGCTGGGCGAGGCCCAGCGGCTGCTCGATGAAGGCTTGGAACCCGCGGAGGTGGCCGATCGACTCGGCATCAAGCGCAACACCTTCTCCAAGGCGGTGCGTGCGGGGCGTGTGCACAAGCCGGTAAAAAAAACCCTGTCGAGCTGACCAGCAAGAGCGAGCGCTCTGCCGCGGACCGCATCGCCCCCATGGGCGTGGGAGCGGCGGATGTGATGGGCCGTTTGGCCGCCAGCGTCGGCGAGCTTGATGCGGTAGCCCCGGATTTCACCCCGGCGCTGGATGTGCCCAATGGCGGCCTGCTGTGCGCGCTGCCGGCGTTGCTGGCGGTGGGCCTGCTCGCAGGCGTCGAGCGCCATTTGCAGCTGCCCAAGGGCTACTACGGCCTGGATAGCCTGTTATTGCTGCTGGCCTTCATGGCGCTGGCGCGCCTCGAATCGATCGAGTCGCTGCGCTACAGCGCCCCGGGCGAGTGGGGCAAGCTGCTGGGGCTGGATCGGGTGCCCGAAGTGCGCACGCTGCGGGGCAAGATCGCGCTGCTGGCCCGGGAGGATCGCCCGGCGCAATGGAACGCGGCGCTGTGCGAGCGCTGGATGGGGGCCGCCCCCGAGCAGGCCGGCGTGCTCTACATCGACGGGCATGTACGCGTCTACAACGGCAGCCAGACCCAGCTGCCGCGCCACTATGTGGCCCGCCAGCGCCTGTGTCTGCGCGCCACTACCGATTACTGGGTCAACGCCATGGACGGCCAGCCCTTCTTCGTCGTCAACCAAGTGGTCGACCCGGGGCTGATCCAGGTCATCGAGCGCGAGATCGTGCCGCGGCTCGAGCAACGCCTGCCCGCTCCGGCAAACGGGGAGCTCCTCAAGGCCGATCCCCTACAGCATCGCTTCACGCTGGTCTTCGACCGCGAGGGCTACTCCCCGGACTTTCTGCTGCGCATGAAGGCCCAGCGCATCGCCTGTCTGACCTATCACAAATTCCCCGGCGAGGATTGGTCCGAGGAGGAGTTCGCCCCCGCCGCGGTCCGCCTCGCAAGCGGCGAGGCCGTGACCATGGACTTGGCCGAACGGGGCACGCGCCTGCGTAACGGGTTGTGGGTCCGGGAGTTGCGCAAGCGCAGCGAGCGCGGCCACCAAACCGCCATCCTGTGCACCGACTATCGCTCCGCGGCGGCCCCCTTGGCCATGGCGATGTTCGCTCGATGGTCGCAGGAGAATTTTTTCAAGTATGCCCGCGAACACTTCAGCCTGGACCGCTTGGTCGATTATCGCACCGAGGCGATTTCCGACCCCCTACGGGTGGTCAATCCAGACTATCGCCACCTCGACGGGCAGGTGCGATCGGCCACCGGCAAGCGCACCCGCCGCCTGGCCACCTTCGCCGCCCTGACCCTCGAGGAGCCCATCGAGCCGAAGCATGTCGAGCCGTTCGTGCGGCGTAAGGCGACGCTGCAAGAGCAGATCGAGACCCTGCAACTCGAGCTTGAGACCCTCAAGGCCAAGCGCAAGGCAACGCCCCACCACGTCACGCTCGATGAGCTGCCCGCGGAGGCGCGCTTTCGCCAACTCAGCACTCAGTCCAAGCACCTCGTCGATACCATCAAGATGATCGCCTACCGCGCCGAGACGGCGATGGCCAACAGCCTGCGCGAGCACCTCACACGCCCCGATGAGGCACGTCGCTTACTGCGTGCGCTCTACACCACCGAGGCCGATCTGTTACCGGATCCGGATGCGGGCACCTTGACGGTACGCTTGCACCATGGCGCAAACGCCGTCACCGACCAGGTGATCGAGAAACTGTGCGAGGAGCTCAACGCGACGGAGACGGTTTTCCCGCGCACGAACCTGCGCCTGATTCTGAAACTGGGCGCGACGTAGATTCCTCGAAGTCAGGTCATCTGTACCTGGGTTACACACCCTTGCCGGGAGCGCAACTGCGTTATCTGATCCAAAGCGATCGGGGGGTGTTGGGTGCCATCGGCTTTGGGGCGGCGGCCTGGAAGGTCGCGGCACGTGACCGCTGGATCGGCTGGGAGCGTACCCAGCGCGAGGCGTATTTGGACCGGGTGCTGAACAACGCGAGGTTTCTCCTGTTGCCCTGGGTACAGGTGAGAAATCTCGCCTCGAAGGTGTTGTCCCTGGCCGCCGTGCAGGTTCCCGAGGATTTTGCCGCACGCTATGGCACGCGCCCGGTGCTGCTGGAGACGTTCGTGGAGGTCCCGCGCTTTCCGGGCACCTGCTACCGTGCCGCCAACTGGCAGCACCTGGGTGAAACCACCGGTCGCGGCAAATGTGACCGCACCCATCAGGCGGCTCTGCCGCGTAAGGCGGTCTACGTCTACCCACTGGCGGCGGACTTCCGCGCCGCCCTGGGGGTGGCGGCATGAGCGCGCTGGCTGCGGAGTTGACCTTGATTGATCTGGGCGATCAACGCCTCAATCGCCGCGCGCGGCGGATGCTGGAGAAACTGGGAGACAAACCGACGGTGAGTATTCCCGCCGCTTGTGGGGGCTGGGGCGAGACCCGCGCTGCCTACCGCCTGTTCGACCATCCCGAGGTCACCGCCGAGGCGGTGCTCGCCCCGCATGTCGCCTGCACCGAGGAGCGCCTGCGTGCCCATCCCCGGGTGCTGTGCATCCAAGATACCACCGAGCTCGATTACACCAAGAAGAAGGGGATCGCCAACCTCGGCCCGCTGAACTACGAGGGCCGTTGGGGCATGTATCTGCATCCGACCCTGGTCCTCACCCCCGAGCGCGTCCCCCTCGGGCTGCTCGATGCGTACAGCTGGGCGCGCGAGCCCGGCAGCTTGGGGCAGGAGAAAGATCCCAACCGCCCGCTCGAAGAGAAAGAGAGTGTGCGTTGGGTCGACGGCTTTGCCCGCGTCAATGAGCTGGCCGAGTCACTCGCCGAGACCCGCCTCACCTACATCGCCGATCGCGAAGGCGACATCTACGATCTGTTCGTCGAGGCCCCCTGTCCGGAACTCGGTGCCGACTGGCTGGTGCGCGTCCAGCACCACGAGCGCCTCCTCGCCGATGGGCGCAAGCTGCGCGAGGTCATCGACGCCGCTCCAGTGCTCACCGAGATCACCTTCGACAGACCGGCCTCCAGCGGCCAACGCGCACGTACCGTCCACCAGCACATCAAGGTCGTGCACGTGACCCTGAAAGCACCGCTGCGGCCCGATCGCACCTTGCCCGACATCACCGTCACCGCCTTGCTCGCTACCGAACCACACCCGCCCGCCGAGGAAGATCCCCTCGATTGGCTGCTGTTGACCAACCTGACGGTCGACACTGCCGAGCAGGCGATCGAGAAGCTCTCTTGGTACCTTTGCCGATGGCAGATCGAGGTCTACTTCAAGGTCTTGAAAAGCGGCTGCCGCATTGAACAGCTGCAATTGGAGAAGCGCGAGCGCCTCGAACCGGCGCTGGCCTTCTATATGATCATCGCCTGGCGCGTGCTGTACCTGACCATGCTCGGGCGTGACTGCCCGGAAATGTCCTGCGATTCCGTATTCGCCGACGAGGAATGGAAGGCCGTTTATCTGGTTACTCAGCGCAAACCGCCGCCGCAACAGCCGCCATCACTCGATACGATGGTGCGAATGGTCGCCACACTCGGTGGCTTCCTCAACCGAAAAGCCGACGGTTTCCCAGGCCCGAAAACGCTCTGGATCGGTCTACAACGCGTCCCGGATTTCGTCCTCGCACTCGAGGCTCAGCGCAGCATCGGGGAGAGTTGTGGGTAATGGTATGAGCAAGCACTCGACCCGATCGAGAAGCTGCGGACCAGTCAGCAGATTGAACAGCGCGTACGAATCGGCATTGCTCGCGTAATGGCTGACACGTTTCTGTTGCCCCGTCGCGGGACGCTGGCTAGGATGCATAAAGGCTGGCTCCTCGGGTGGTTGCTTTGGTGTTGCAACCTTCAGCCTATCATCCGGGGCAGCCAGCCCCTCGATTTTCCTGCCGCATCAGGCAGTTGGGCTTAATTCAGTGCCATTCGGCACAGGGTCCATCAGGCTATCAATCGCATATTCAGGGAAAGATCGTTGGGAGAGTCGGCGTTCTCCAATGCAAGCTCCCGCGTAATGCGACCGCGTTGGTGAAGCTCAAAAAGCGCTTGATCGAAGGTCTGTATGCCGTCGAGATTGCTCTTCTGCATGGCGTCCTTAATTTCTCCGAATTCGCCTTTGCGAATCAATTCGGAGATGTATTTCGACTGGAGCATCACCTCGACCGCAGGCAGTAACTCGCCTTTCGTGTCCCGTATCATGCGCTGGGAAACAACAGCCTTTAAATTTAAGGACAGATCCATCAGCGTTTGATGGCGGGCAGAATCCGGAAAGAAGCTAGTGATCCGATCCAGTGCTTGGTTGGCATTGTTGGCGTGGAGCGTGGACAGACAAAGATGTCCGGTCTCCGCATAGGAAATCGCGTGCCGCATCGTACGTTCGTCACGAATCTCCCCGATCATGATCAAGTCGGGGGCCTCGCGCATCGCATTCTTGAGCGCTGCCTCGTACGATTGCGTGTCGATCCCAACTTCGCGCTGACTGACAACGCACTGGCGGTGCTTGTGCAGGTACTCGATGGGGTCCTCGATTGTGAGTATATGCCCGTCCTTCAGTTGGTTCCGATAATCAATCATGGAAGCAAGCGTTGTCGACTTTCCAGAGCCAGTTGCACCCACGACCAAGATCAGCCCACGCGACTGAGTGGCCAGCTGCTCAAGCACCGGTGGCAAGTTCAACTCTTCAATACTGGGAATCTTGCTCTTGATAAATCGAACGACCATCGCCGTCTGTCCGCGCTGGCGGAAGACGTTCACGCGAAATCGGCCAATGCCTTCTATGGCAACACCGAAGTTGCACTCCCAGGTTTCCTCGAACTCAAGAAGTTGCCGCTCGTCCATCAATGCACGGGCTGCTGCATGAACCAATGCGCCGTCTAGTGGCTTATCCCCTATGGCGATAGCGCGGCTTTTTACTTTCAATTTTGGGGCCGCACCAGGGATCAAAAAGAGATCCGATGCGTCATGCTTTTCCATTAGTCTAAAAAAGGGCTGTATGTTCATTTAAATGTTTTGCTAGTCCACGTTACGTGGCTGAATAGTTCTCTGCACATGAATCGGAGGCTATTGAGGAGGTTGGACCGCAAAGGAAAGGGGCATCCAAGTCACTGAGCACTGTTAAGCTCTCCTCGCTTTCCTCCGCCAAAGGAGCCTCCGCTATTTGAACGACACATCGGAGTAAGCGCAGTTGTCTGAACTGTGTCCGTGACTAGTAGAGAATTGCGGGTCGCTTCCTCCTTTATTGCTTGTTAGTGCTCGCAACCAAAGACGCTAACGCATTGCTTAGGTGTCGAACCTTTTTATGTGTCTCCGTCGCCTCAGCCTTGAGCTCATCGAGGCGAAACGACAGTTCTTCCATTTCGGAGTGAGCACTCCGGTTCCGTTCATCGGCGCCTTTGAGTGGTTGTTTCGCCGTTGGATTCCGGGGATCAGATTGAACCCTCCGAGGTTGTCTCGTGATTGGTTGCAAGCGGCTCGATTGTTGCGGCAAGTTCAGGAGCACTACGTACTCCTTAACGAATCGCCGCGCGGGCGACTCGATCACCAGCACGAGGTCGAAGTAAGGCTCCGTGATCGGGGCGCTGCTCGTGGCACGGATCACAGCATGTCCATCTCGAGAAAACTCAGGCGTGAAATCGAAATCTTGTAGGAACGGATGCGGCTCACGGCTCACCTTGCGGAACTCTTCTTCGGATGCGAGGCTGACCATGGCAGTGTCCCGTTCCCCCGCTGGGACATCTACAAGGCTGATCTCGCCGACGAACGGCTGATTCAGAGCGGAAAGTACGCGGATTTCATCGAGTCCGAATGCTGTTCCGGAGAACAGGACCGTGAAGATTGCGATGAGAAAGATTCGATTGCGATTCATTTAACCACTCCCTCGAAGTTCATGCGTTTTGTGATCTCAAACGTGTGTGTTGCACTTGACGCTCGAGAGTGGGCTATAGAACCAAATCGCCGAAACCATTCCAGCAGATGGAAACGGTGTCGACGAAGACTCCTGTCGACCTTGCTTGGCGCTATACTCTGCGAAAACCCCGCTGACCGTCTCACAGAGCGGCGAACGCTCTTTATCGGTCTTGCAATGAGTTGGCGGACAACGACTGCGGCGTGGCTGCGGTAGATTGCGGCACCCGAGTGTTTGCCGAACAAGCGATCGCACCGGGGACGTTTTACCAAGGCTTCATTCATATTCGAGTCCCTCAGTTTGCAGGCGTTCTTGGCCTTTATGGTTCTTCGTAATATTAATCGTCGTCTTGAGGCGGAAAAGTGAACTCTGTCACCATTCGTTTCCCTTTACTGAATGCGCAACGATCACAATCCACGAATAGCATAGCTCGGCTTGGTCTACCCGACCCGTGCCCGCCAAGGAAAGGGGAAGCGCGAGGCGGGCAGTTCCCGGACAGGCGCAGGCGCGTGCGTGTTGCAACAGTGGCGTAAGAGCCGAAGGTCCTGGAGCCGCGGAGGCGATATGCAAGCGCATGTATGGTCTGCCCCGCGATGCACGAGGAAATCGCTGTTTGGCTGAAGGAGAAGTTGCGGTCATATATCCGGCATCCTGTTGAGTAGCCGTCAAAGGCCCTCGTGCTCTGACGAAATCCGCGGGCATTCCCGTCCTCAACAGTCGCTCAGTCTCGGCGTGCCGGCTTCGGGCTTCAGCAGGTTTTCGGGGATGCAGGACTTGCCTTTCATGCCATCACAGTGATGTTAAATCGTCGCAATTCGTGGTGGTCTGTACTCTGTGCGCGGCTGTGTCGGCTTCCAGGTGATCCGAACTGGATTACCTAAGCGCTCGCGCTTAGCCGTTGAGCATCGCGCCGGCCGCGGGGTCATACGGATTTCCCGTGGGTCATCACCACATAGACTACCCGCGCGATCTCGCTGGCCATGGCCA
This sequence comes from uncultured Gammaproteobacteria bacterium, assembly GCA_963802975.1. GTDB lineage: Bacteria > Pseudomonadota > Gammaproteobacteria > Chromatiales > Chromatiaceae > Thiosymbion. The sequence continues at coordinate 58,983 of CAWDLA010000001.1, read as the reverse complement.
CGTTGGCGACGTTGGTGTGGCGGCGCGCCTTGAGCGCCGTGGCCCGGCGACTGGTCGGGACCTCCTTGCGCTCAACGAAGCGCAGCACCGCCCTGGCACCCTGGATGAGCAAGTTGAGGTGGCGCACTGCAGAATCAAGCTGACACCAACACCCCGAACATAGCGACCAACACGGCAGCCATCGCCGATATCAACGGAGACATCGACAAGAGCTCCGAAGGTGTGGCGATGGCCTTCGCGCTTAAACCGCCATATGTGCCTGCAGACAAGAGCTTTGCCGTGACCGGGGGCGTCGGCCTCTTCAATCAGAAATCTGCATTTGCGGCATCGGCAGGTTACCGCGTCACCTCCAATGTTCAATTGGATGCCGGACTGGCCGTCGGGTTTGACAGCGGCGAAGTCGGCAGTCGGGCGGGGATTACCGTAACCTGGTAATCCGCACATGCAACGACACCGTACCAGCGAGATGTTCTAGAGCCTACTCTGGTGTTAATCCCAAAGATCACCAAGTCTGAAATGACGCAAACCGGCAAGCGGTTGCAGCTTGCCGGTTTCTTTCCCAGCAAGCCCATGCAGATTCATTTCGACCTCTTTTTCGAACCGATTATGACCCGGTGGGGGTTATTCGGAATCTCTGTGTGGGCGACGGATGCATCAATCGAAGCCAATACTCCGCCACAGGTTCAAGCTCCAGCAGAATCTCCCGGCAATTAAGCGCCCCGGCCGGGTGGGGGAAAGAGCGGTTACCCGGTAACAGCGCCCGTAGCCTATCCACACGCCGGCCTCGCGCATCAGGCTGCAGGCCTGATGCCAGACCAGAGCCAGAGCTGGACGTCACTAATTCGAGGGCCTGTTATGTATGCGAGAAGGTGCGCAGCGAGGCCGAGATTCCCCATCGGGCCTGCAATCGGCACCTACTGTAGTGAGCGATTGCCCGTCGTGTAGGTTCGATACCCTCTGGGAGTGAACAACCAAATAGTCTGTGGGTGAGGTATAGCCAGTCGTTGAGAATCTCCCTTTTACCATCCGATTCCAGCAGTCCACGGATCGTGCGCCAGTCGATATCCCTGCCGAATGCGTGGTGCATCAGCGCCAGTTCGTGAATGGACCTCAGGGGGAGGGTCCCACATCGGTGGGCGTTGTCCACAAACGCCGAGTGCAGGATAACGTGCAGAATCCTGTGGGTTTGGCTAGGCACGCTCATTTTCGCTCCCCTTTCCCTAAAGGCCTGTGCTTCCTTGCGTGTAATGTAACTTATGTGGTCGACGTCTTCGCGCGTGAGACGGGTAGGCAGCAATCGGCCAGTGCGAACCGGAGAGAGAACGTCCCGATGGATTTCTATTGTGGCGTATTCGCCGGGGCGAAACAGGGGTGTAAGATGATGGAATTGCGCGAAGTCAAAGTCCATTTCTTTCTGACGGTATCCCGAAGCCTGCAATAGGTTCCAGCATTCCTCTGCGTTCTCATGCGGGACCAATACGTCCAGATCCGCCATAACGCGAGAGCCTGGATCATCGTAGGTTTTCGCAAACAGTGACGCGGCGCCTTTGAAGAGTACGGGCTTGACGTCGATCGAATTCAATGTGCAGATCGCGTCAATCACCTGCTCTCGAAGGTGCTGGTTTCGCGACGCGTTGAGCCGGTGTATTTCGCGAAGATAGTCGCGTACTTCTGATGGCAAAGAATCTGCGAGTCCTCTATCTCGCAAAGCCGTCCAGAGCGCAGGCGAAACGAGGTTGTAATCTGCAACGCCAAGAACAGTTTTCCAGCAGAGCTTTTCCTCGGATATCTCACGGTAAATAACGTCGGTACCTTCTGGCGTCCGTTGCACGCTGAGGCAGGCAACGATGAAATCAAATGCCGCGAGACGCTTGTTCATATCGTAATCGTTTTCCCCGGCTAAGGGCTTGGTCACCCCTTTAAGCAAACAACCTCTTAATCTCGGATACTGCTTCCTCTAAGATGTTCACTTGCAGCTCATAGCAGGCTAGGGGCCTGATCCACTGAATAAGCCCTTCGACGACATTAGGCTCCAGGTGTCCTGGTATTGCGTATCCCGCCTCGGCGAGTCGGAAAAGGGCTTCGGCTTTGCTGATTGGGGTGAGTTTGGTGCCTCGTTGGGGCCCGTATTTTGGAAACACCAGACCGCGGGCTGGATACCCTGACCCTCTTGGTGCGCCTCTCGGAGCGACATAACGTACTTCGGTTCCGTCCGCTTGGCGAAAGATTGGAAGGGTATCGATGCCGGGCAGGAGGGCGGCAAGAATTGTCCATGAGCCGCGTTTGAGACCCACGCTGACCGGAATCGGGCGAACCAGATGTGTATCAGGCGTTATGAAAGCAAGCTCGTCGGTGACGCAGGCAAATCCCTCGTTGATCAACGCTGCCGTCAGCGTAGATTTTCCGCTGCCCGATGTCGCGGGGAGCAAAAGACATCCGTAATTGTCGCATACGGCCGCTGCGTGAACGGCTGCCAAGCAGTCGGTTAAGTCGTATGCAGTCAACAGCGCCTCGCGGTGAACCGCGGGAGCCAACTCACAGCCCGGCATGGGCCCCTGAAAGTATCCGCCTTGACGAAACAGCGAAAAGCCGTCCGTGCCCTCGCGGATGTCAATCGTAACTACAGAATCCAGTCCTGCGGGTGCGGGTGATTCGGCGAGGTGCCTGAGAACCGGATCAACAATCTCTTTCGACTGCGCCGACCCGAACCGAACGCGCAACACTGCGTCACCAACTCGATAACGACGTTCCGAATGAGTTTTCAGCAGCCACGGGGCGTTTGACGCAGCGGCCTCAAGGTCTGCGTGCTGATCCGTACCAATGCGCTCCGTGTCTTCCTCATCGTCCGGCAGTTCTTTGACTGCCTTGGGTTGAGCTGCCGCTCCCCCGACAGGGGCGCTGTGCGAACCGGGACGGCGATCAGACGTTGGTTCTTCGGAAACCAGTGGCGGGGCTATGGGAGCGAGCCCCTCACGTTCCCAGAGCGAGAGAGATTTGAAAATGTCGCGTTCCGCGACGGCGTGAGAAATTCCGAATTGCTCCGCAACCGCTTCTGCGATCGCCGCTTGGTCGAGTCCTTCCTCGAGACAACACCAGACGAAGGCGGCAGTCGTGTTGAGATAGTACAACCGCCGGGAGGCGTGGCATAACAAAATGCCTTCCGAATCCAGCAGATACAGGGTAGCGGACTTCAGCTCAGCACCGCGCGCGACAGGGGCAAACACGCCAATCAAGGATGTTGCTGATTCGGCCGTATTTCCTGATCGGCAAGCGCTCTACCCCCAGCCAGTGCGTTCGTTGCTGACAAATGTGGCAGATTACGAAAAATCGAACAAGAAGTGAAACGGAGTATGCGCTGTGAATCCTGGAGCATCCGCTGTTGAAAAAGGAAACGACAAGCAGCTGGCGCTGCTTGTCGCTAAAGTGCAAATCCGATTTTTATCGGCGCCTTTTTACGCGTCCAGGTGCCTTCTCAGCTTAACTCCACTGGTTTCTAGCCGCGGCGTCGTGCTGCGCTCTGCCTCCGCTTCCTATACTTCATCTTCCTCGTCTTCCTCCTGATCTTGCCCTCCTCTTGCCCTTCCTGTCCTTAGTACTGTCTCCACCACCGCTTGCCACAGCTTCCGCGCTCGGAAGCATCAAGGCCAGCATAGTTGGCGGTGTATAGACCGCAAACGCCCCGGCCTTCGCCAAGAAATCTCGCCGCGATTCTTTCGAAACTCCAGCGGATTCTTTCTCCTTTTCGACGCAATTTTCCATCATCACCGTACCTCCTCGCTAGGATCTAGCTAACATGTGGACTCATCCAAGTCACTGGTCTAATACTTCAGGGGTTACCAATCAGCTCCTCTAACCCCGAACGTCGTCTGGCGTCGCAAACAGCGCAGTCGCGAGCAATGACTGCGTTTCACGAACGCCTGACCGCCGCCGACCTGTCCGAGCAGTCGGCAACAGTCAGAACAATACCGTGCATGTTACATGCCTATCTCAGCTGACCCCGAAGCAAGGCGCCATCACTGCGAGCGCTTACCGTTCCGGCAGTGCGTCCGCGAGGAATTGCGGGGTTCGCTTGTTAATCTGTCGGGAACCGCCGACAGTTTGAGTCGCCGAACACAAGAACGCTGGTTGAAACGCGGCATACTGATCACCGGATTTTGTGTGCCCGTCCAACGTAGTGCGACTATGTGTCATTGCCCCCTCCGCTGTCGCTGTTCGCAAACTGAAACCGGTCCTGTAAACCGAGTTTCCCGGTCTCACTGACGCCCGAAAATTTCCTCCAGGTGCCGTGCCACGGCCTCGTCACCGTTACCGTCGATGACGCGGCAGTCTGACAGCGCATGCTTCAGCCTCGCATCCGCATTTCCCATCAGTACCCCCTCTCCCGCGGCGCGCAGCATCTCAAGGTCATTGAGCCCGTCGCCGAAGGCGATCACTTCGGACAGATCGAGCCTCCTGCGCCGGCAGAAGCGTTCCAGGGCGGCGCCCTTGGACACCCCCGCGGCCATGACGTCGCCGTTGCCGTCATAGACCGCCGCGCCGTTGGCGGAAATAGTGCAAACGTCGCTGCCGAAGAGCTTGGATACGGTGTGTACGTCTTCGAAATGGCGGCCCGAAGCGAGGGCCAGCTCTACCCCCTGCTCAACCAGCGAGCGCAATACGCTGCGGGTGTAGTCCCCGACGCGGTGCTCGGGCGTCAGCAGGGTTCCATCGAGGTCCGAGACGACCATCTTGTAGCTCACTGCAGCTCCTCAACCGCCAGCACAGCTGTGCGGTAACAATCTCCGAATGGTACCCGTACCCGTGCGGCCCGGCCAACACCCGCGCCTGAGCCCTCGCAGGCGCGCACCTACTACCGCGGGCGGGCGTCCTCGATCGCCCCCGGAACCGCGCCGCCGGAAACGGCACTCCCACCTGGCAATGGCATTGCCAGCCGCAGGCGTCGAAGAACGCGACGCTTGCGGACCTGCTCTTCGGAAGTACCACCACTGCCGACTGCCCACGGCCCCTATGAAATACAGTCAGTTACAGTGTAATCAAGGGGTATTGCTGGAAGTTCATACGTCATCCGACTAACATTGCGTTTCGATCTTTCTTGCGAGACTGCGTTCGCAGTACTTGCGACAATTAGTCCACGATGCGATTCGACTCCGGACAAAGACTCCCATGACACGCCTTTTGTCACTGTTCCTGCTTTGCATGCTGACCCAACCGCTATTCGCGGAGCAGCCGACACACCCGCGCATCGGTCTGGTCCTCAGCGGAGGTGGTGCCCGCGGCGCGGCCCATGTGGGCGTGCTGAAGGTACTGGAGGAGATGCGCATCCCGATCGCTGCCATCGCCGGCACCAGCATGGGAGCCGTCGTCGGCGGCGCTTACTCCAGCGGGGTCGATGTCGATACGCTTGAGAGCGAGCTGACCAGCGCGGACTGGGACGACCTGTTCGTCGATGAGCCGCCGCGCGCCAAATGGCCGATGCGCCGCAAGGACGCCACCGAGCAGCCGGCCTGGGATTTCACCGTAGGTGTGCGCGCCGGCCGGGCGAAGCTGCCCAAGGGGGCGTTGGCCGGACAAAAGATCGAGCTGTTCTTCGCCGATCTGGTCAAAGGGGGGGATCTCGCGGAGAGCTTCGACGATCTGCCGATCCCCTACCGCGCCGTTGCAACCGATTTGGAGAACGGCGAAATGCGCATATTCTCGGACGGCTCGTTGCCGCAGGCGATGCGCGCAAGCATGTCGTTGCCCGGGGTCTTTACGCCGGTCGAGATCGACGACCGGCTCTATGTGGACGGCGCGCTGGTCAGGAATCTGCCGGTGGACGTGGCGCGGCACATGGGCGTGGACCTGGTGATCGCCGTCAACGTGGGCAGCACCTACCTGCCGCGTGATCAGTTGCAGACCGTCGTCGGGGTCATGGGGCAGATGGTCGCGATCCTCACGGAGCAGAACGTCAAGCGCTCGCTGGCCGCGATCGACCGAAGCAGAGACGTTCTGATTCAGCCGGATCTGGGTGATATCGGCTCCGGCAGCTTCAAGCGCGCCGCCGACGCCATCGCTGCCGGCGAACTGGCGGCCCGGGCTGCCGCACCTCGCTTCGCTCACCTAAGCGTCAGTCCAGACGCATACGCCGCCTGGCGTGCTGGCCTGCCGAGCCCGCCGCAAGCGACCGGCAAGGTGGACGAGGTGCGCATCGTCGGCGCCGATCGGATCAATACGGCCCTGTTCGAGTCGCTGATCGAGAATCAAGAGGGAAAGACACTGGATCGGCGTCAACTGGAATCCGACATCCAGGACTTGTACGGCCGCGGCGATTTCGAGCGTATCAACTATCGGATTGACAGCGCTTCCGGTCGAAACCTGGTCATCGTCGACGCGTTGGAGAAGTCCTGGGGACCCGGTTATCTGAGCTTCGGACTTGGCTTCCGCAGCGACTTCGTCGGCGACAACCGCTTTGGCCTGCGCGGAAGCTATCGCCGCACCTGGCTCAACGCGCTCGGCGGCGAATGGCTGACATCGGTGCAGATCGGTAACGAGCTGGAGTTCTTCTCGGAGCTGTATCAGCCGCTGAGGCTCGACCGTACAGGCTTCGTCGCACCCTACCTGCAAGTCGCGCGCAACCCGATCAGCGTCTTCGAGGGGTCGCAACGAATCGCGCGCTATGACCTCACGCGCAGCGCGGTCGGGCTGGATTTGGGGAGCACCCTGTTCGACGAACGAGCGGAGCTGCGAATCGGCGCGTTCCTCGGAAATGCCAAGACCGAGCTAGACACGGGACAGCTCCCCGTGCGCGAGGGTAGCAACAACGAGTCGGGGCTGCGCGCCAGACTCCGGTGGGATACGCTCGACAGCCGCTATGTGCCGCGTAGCGGCTCTCGCCTTGCCTTGGATCTGTTCTCACCGCAAATCGATCTAGGGGCAGACGTCAGATACAATCGCTTGTCCGGTAACTGGACAGGTGCCAAGAGTTTCGGCAAGAACACCCTGGTCGGGAGGGCGCGGCTCGGCTCCAGTTTCGGCAGCGACATGCCATACTACGACCAGTTCACCCTAGGTGGCTTTCAGGACCTCTCCGGCTACGCCAACGAGCAGTTCCGGGGCAACCAAGTCGCGTTCGGCGGACTGATCTATTATCGCCAGCTCGCAGCTCTGACGCCCCCGTTGGGGCGCGGCATCTACCTAGGTGGCTCGCTGGAGGTCGGCGCGATCGACGATACGTTGGACTTCCTGACGAAGGCCCAAACGCGTTTCGGCAGCAGCATCTTTCTCGGTGCCGATACCTGGCTTGGACCCACCTATCTCGGATTTGGCATCGGCGACGACGGGGAATCCACCGGCTACTTCATGCTCGGGCGGCCGTAGCTGATGCCGTACTAGCTCCTGCCCTCCAGTGCCGCGATGCGATCCTCCAACGGCGGGTGGCTGGAGAACAGACTGCCGATCTTGCCGGAAATTCCGAATGCCGCCATCTCTCCCGCTGGAAGGTCCCTGGGCTCGGCACCGCGCTGCAACGCCCGCAGGGCGTTTGCCATCTGGTGTCGGCTGGTGAGGCTTGCGCCGCCCTCGTCAGCTCGAAACTCACGGTAGCGGGAGAACCACATGACGATCATGGTGGCCAGGAAGGACAGCAGCACCTCGGCGATCATCGAGACCACGAAATAGCCGATCCCGGGACCGGAGCTCTGCTGGTTGCCACGCAACATAGAGTCGACAACGCCGCCGATGACTCTGGCCAAAACGATCACGAAGGTGTTGAGCACGCCCTGCAGCAGGGCAAGGGTTACCATGTCCCCATTGGCCACATGGCTGACCTCGTGCCCGATGACCGCCTCGACCGCGTCCCAATTCATGGCCTGGAGCAGCCCTGTGCTGACCGCCACCAGCGCGTCGTTACGGTTCCATCCGGTGGCGAAGGCGTTGGGATCCGGCGAGTCAAAGATTCCGACCTCAGGCATCTGGATGCCGGCGACCTGGGCCTGGCGCTGCACCACTTCGACGTACCGCTGCTCGAAGGGTGTCGCGGGTTGTTCGATGATACGCACTCCCATGGCACGTTTGGCCACGGACTTGGACATGAACAGCGAGATCAGAGAGCCGCCGAAACCGAATACCGCCGCCATCAAGATGATGCCGGTCATGCTCCGCGGATCGACGCCGAGCAGGTTCATCACGATGAACAGCACGAACATCACCGCGATGTTGGTAGCCAGGAACAAGAGAATGCGCATTGGAAAAGTCTCCGCAGTTAGTTGGATGGGTCTATGCTCCGCTCACAGCGGACGAGGTTTTGATTCGACGAAAAGCGTCTTGAGCCTCGTTTTGGGATCCCAACGTCCTCTATGCTCTTCGTGTCCTTGTTGGTTGAGCAGTAGAATCTAGGATAAGAGATCAGCCACCGCAAAAAGTTCGCGTCAACCCTCTTATCAGGTGGAAGCGTCAGGGCCAACCAGAAGCTTCCGGCGCTTCAGGCACAGCAGCCGCGACTCGGGCGGCGGCGGACTCAGCCTCGAGAGAAACGCGTTTCACCATTTCATACCTGCCCTTGATGGATCTGTCCAGCCGCGCAGTGGCTCGTTCCACGTCATCGGTCTCATCAAGATATAGAATAAGGCCTATGATGAACCTTGAAGGCGGCATTCGATTCCTGGCAGCGGGAGGATTGAATCTGGTCTCGGTCCTGGATGTGCACGAGCTGCCGGATCAGATCAAGCACCTGGTTGCGGGGGCGGGAGTACCCTTGACCGACTACCGCCGGCTGGTGCTAATCGGACACGGCGGGCGGCGCATGTGGGAGAAGCTCCAAGAAGGCGAGATGATGCCGCCTGACCCCGTCGACCGCTACAGCCAGACCCTCACAGGCCGGTTCATCCGCGATTACTTGGACTATTCACCGGTGCTTTGGCTCTATCCGGATGCCCGGTACCTGGTCGCGCTGCAGCAGATGGGTGAAGCTGCGGGCTGGAGCTTCCCTTCGCCGCTGGGGACCGGCATCAGCCCCGTTTACGGCGTTTGGTTCGCCTACCGTGCCGCATTCCTGACGGATGCGGAGCTTGCACCGACACGCGAGGCTGCCGCGTCCCCCCCCTGTGATGCCTGCGCTGCCAAGCAGTGCATCGCGGCTTGTCCGGCAGGTGCGGTTCGAACTGCCGCCCTGGATTCCGACGGATGTGCGCGACACCGGCTCAGCCTCGGATCTCCGTGCGTCGACCGCTGTCTCGCACGCCTGGCCTGCCCCAAGTTCCCGGAGCACCGCTACGGTCTCTCACAAATCCAATACCATTACCGCCATTCGCTGGAAACGATCCGTGCTTGGTACAACCGCTAGCCGCTGGATTCTCGCAAGTTCCTGCCCCTATTCACCTCGACACCGGGAAATACCATGACCGAAAGATCAAGTACATACTTCAGTGTATTGGACAGACCTGAGGTCCTCATGTTTCTGTTCCATCCCCGCTCCGAAAGCCCTACGGCGGGGAGCTCAGGTCCTGGCGAACATATTTCCATCCCCGTAGCGACGGATATTTTCGTCGGGGCTAGATTTCACCTGATCGACAAGAATGGCGCGAACATTCTCTTTTTTCACGGCAATGGTGAGATCGTATCCGATTACGACGATCTCGGCCCTCTGTACAACCGGATGGGGATCAATTTTCTACCGATCGATTACAGGGGCTATGGTCGTTCCAACGGCGAGCCGACAGTTACGAATATGATGCAGGACTGTCATGTCATCTTCGACTACACAAGGGATTGGCTGGCTCGCAATGGCTATCGGGGCCCACTGATCGTCATGGGACGATCCCTGGGCAGCGCCTCCGCGCTTGAGCTGGCATCCCGCTGCGGCGAGGTTATCGACGCCCTCGTCATCGAGAGCGGATTCGCACTTGCCGGCCCCCTGCTCAGGCTACTGGGCGTTGACGCAGAATCACTTGGATTCGAGGAGAAACAGGGTTTTCGGAATACCGACAAGATCGCGCGGTTCAGCAAACCCACCTTGATCATCCATGCGGAATACGATCACATCATCCCCTTTTCCGATGGCCAGCTTCTTTACGACTCATCCTCTGCAGCTCAAAAGCAATTGCTCAAGATTCCCGGCGCCAATCACAATGACATCTTCATGAGGGGCTTGTCGCAGTACCTGTCAGCGATCGACCGTCTCGTCAAAGACCTGCCAGCTCCGTGAGCCGAGCGTGCCCCGCCTTTCAGTATCGTTGGTCGTCGCACGCGGACCGACACCGGACGCCAAGGAAATCGGAGCATCATGTCAATATCCACTACTCGTAACCCGTTCTTCATCGGCCTGCTGGGCGCGGCGACCATCGCTTTCGTCGCTTTGCTGATCGGCTTCTGGCAGCCGATTTTCTGGGCCGCGGTGATCGGCATTCTGTTCCGGGGGGTGCAGACCAGGGTTGCGGCGCGGCTGAAAGGCCGCGCGTCCCTCGCCGCACTGCTGACGGTGATTCTCATCTTCTTCACCGTGCTTGTACCGGCCCTGCTGCTGGCCTCGGCGGTCGCCGCGGAGGCCGCCGGCGTCTATACGCGCATACAGTCCGGCGAGATCGATGTGGGTGCCGCGATTCGCTGGACGCAAAATCTTCTGCCGCAAGCCAGCGAGTGGACCTCTCGAATCGGCGTCGATTTGAACGAGCTGACCCAAAAGCTCTCCGCCGCCGCCGTGAAGGGCAGCCGCTTCATCGCCTCGTTGGCCCTCATTGCCGGTCAAAACGTGGCCTCCTTCGTCGTGATGTTCTTCCTGATGCTGTACCTGCTCTTCTTCGTCCTGCGCGACGGCGACCTGATCGTGCACCAGGTGCACCGCGCGATTCCTTTGCCGGATGAGCAGGAGCGGCAGCTTTTCGGCAAGTTTGCCGAGGTCGCGCGCGCCACCGTCAAGGGCACGCTGGTGGTCGGCTTGGTGCAGGGGTTTCTCGGGGGTCTAATCTTTGCTCTATTGGGAATTCAGGGCGCGGTCTTCTGGGGCGTCGTGATGGCAATCCTGTCTCTGCTCCCCGCCGTCGGCGCCGGGCTCGTGTGGGGCCCGGCCGCCATCTTCTTGTTCGTGGCAGGTAGCTGGGGCAAGGGCCTGATCCTGGTCGCGTTCGGAGTGCTGGTGATCAGCCTGGTGGACAACCTTCTGCGCCCGATACTGGTGGGACGCGACACCAAGATGCCGGATTATTTGATCATGTTCTCGACCCTGGGCGGGCTGAGCCTGGTCGGAATAAGCGGCTTCGTGCTCGGCCCCGTCATAGCCGCGCTCTTCATCGCCGCTTGGCAGATGTTCGCGCAGGAGAACGTACTCCGCACGGAGTCCCACGGGGTGAATTCAACCAGGAAGGAAACAAAGGTCGCGAGTGAGGCATAAGTGCGCCAAGCCGAGAGAAGCAAGCTCGTTTATGCGGCATCAGCAAGGGTCTGGAGACGCGCTACGATATCCGCCGGCTCCATGCGCCGCGTGTAATCCGCATTCACGAAGGCGTGGGCTACGTTACCATCCCGCCCGACGATGTAGGTCGCCGGAACCGGCAAGCGGAAGCTCAGGTCGCCATTGTGCGCAGGGACGTCTATGCCCAGATTCTGGTACAGGGGACGCAAGACCTCCGGAAGCTCGAAAACCAACCCCAAGCGCTCGGAGACCAGATTTCCCGCGTCATTCAGGATGTCGATCTGCAGGCAGTGGCGCTCTGCGGTGACCATCGCCTTGTCCGGGGTCTCGGGAGCCATGCCCACCAATCTCACCCCGAGGGCCTCGATCTGCGGCAGTGCGTCGTGCAAAGCCTTCATCTCCATATTGCAGTAGGGACACCAACCGCCCCTGTAGATGTTCAGGACGACTGGAGAGTGCCGCAGGTAGTCTGAATGCCCATGTCTTGCCTCCGGTTATTATGGAACGATTGCTCAATAACGCTAGACTGAAGGCCAGATTGCATGAGATCAAAATGGCGAGACCTGTCGAATTTGACCGCGAGCAAGTCCTGGACCGGGCCATGCAGGCCTTCTGGAGCCAGGGTTACTGCGCCACCAGCATGGCAGACCTCACCGCGACCACCGAGCTCAAGCCAGGCAGCCTTTACGCCGCCTTCAAGTCCAAGGAAGGGCTCTTCCTGGCCGCGCTGGACCACTATGGGGAACGAGGTGTGGCGGCGATCCGCCAGACCCTGTCGTCGACCCAAAGCCCGCTGGCCGGCATACGGGAATTCTTCCGCAAGCTTGCGGGGGACGCCTCGGAGCCGGAGGCCAAAAGGAGCTGCTTTCTCGTAAACACGGTGCTCGAAGTCGCCCGGCACAACCCGAGGGTCCAGGAACGCGTCAATCATCATTTGAATCTGGTCGAAGCACTATTCCGGCAGGCGCTGGAAGCCGCCCGGGAGCAAGGCGAACTGCCTGCAGACAAGGATCCTGCCGCACTTGCCGCCTACATCATGACCGGCATCTGGGGCTTGCGGGTACTGCTTGCCGCCGGGGCACACCCGAAGCGGGCAGAGACCGTCGTTGAGCAGCTGCTGGCGCTGCTTGACTAAATCCTCCCCACAAATGGTCCAAGTCTGTGCGAGGAATATTCCCTGCACCGAATCTGTGCATCGATCTTCCCGTTGTTGCGCAAGGGCGGCACCGATACGCACCCGATTACCGCCGTATCGCTCAAAAATCGGGCCTCGGAGAGATTGGCATCAGCCGTGCTTAATGATTCTCAGGCAAAGACGCTTCTTCACCGGAGGGGAGCCATCCATGAGTAACGGGATCAGCTCCAGCAAGACGGGATGAAACAGTCGACTCGCGCCCTCGCAATCCTACTGCTCGGCGTCCCGGCCGCCGGCTGCGAGGCCCGCACGGGGCCGGCACCTATCAGCGCGGACGTGCCAGAGGCCCAGGGCTGGCACAGCGAGATCGTCGCCGCCGGTCTGAACCATCCCTGGTCCATCGCCTGGCTGCCGGACGGCTCGGCCCTGGTTACCGAGCGGGATGGGCGCCTGCGGCTGATCCGCGGCGGTAAGCTCGACCCGACACCCATCTCGGGCCTGCCACCGGTGCTCGCCCATGGCCAGGGTGGTCTGCTCGACGTCGCGCCGCATCCGGACTTTGCCGACAACCGGCTCGTCTACCTGTCCCTGTCGATCGGCACCCCCGATGCGAACCGCACTGCCCTCGCCCGCGGGCGCCTTGACGGCCATACCCTGCAGGACACGGAGATCATTTTTCAGAATGCCGATCCCAAGTCCGGCGGCCAACACTTCGGCTCCCGGCTGGTCTGGCTGCCGGACAAAAGCCTGCTGATGAGCATCGGCGACGGCGGCAACCCGCCCCTGAGCTTCCAGGGGGCGAACATCCGCGATCAGGCCCAGAATCCGGGCACCCATTTCGGGGCGGTGCTGCGGCTGAACGACGACGGCACGCCGCATCCGGACAACCCATTCAAAGGCCGGTCGGGCGCCAGAGCGGAGATCTGGACCATCGGTCACCGCAACATCCAGGGCATGACCCGAGACCCCGTCAACGGGCGCGTCTGGGCCAACGAGCACGGCTCGCGAGGCGGTGACGAGCTGAATCTGATCGAAGGCGGTATGAACTACGGCTGGCCGGTGGTGACCTACAGCAACGAGTATTGGGGCCCGAGAATCTCCGACGAGACCAGCCGCGCGGGCATCACAGATCCCACGCTGGTCTGGACCCCATCCAAAGCCCCGAGCGGACTGACCTTCTACACCGGTGAGGTCTATCCCGGGTGGAAGGGAAACCTCTTCAGCGGTGCCCTCAAGTTTGCGCAGGTGCGCCGAATCGTTTTGGACGGCACCCGGATCATCCAGGAGGAGAAGCTGACCATCGGTCAGCGGGTGCGGGATGTCCGCCAGGGACCCGACGGCTATCTGTATGTACTGACCGACGAGGATGATGGGGCCTTGCTGCGCATTCTTCCGGCGGGGGACTGACGGGCTTGAGGGAGTTGCCGGCATCATCTACGCTGGGGTGGTAGAGGAAAAGCGATCCAGCGATCTACGCAGGCAACAAACGGATGAACTTCTTAACCATTCTTCAGAGCTGGCCGCTGCATGCGGTCGCCGCCATCATCGCCGGAGTCGTAGTCCTCTTCGTGCCGCGCGCCCTGAACTACGCCATCGCCACCTATCTGCTGATCGTAGGCACGCTTGGGCTCTTGCACTTCTTGTACGGACAAACCATCCGGGCGCAGACGGTATTCTCCCTGGTGGCGGGAGTGCTCGTCCTGATCAAGCCCAACATCCTCAGCTATGTGGTGGGCATCTACTTGATCGTCATCGGTTTGCTGGATGTCGGGATTCTCCATTTCTAAACGGCAGGTTTTTCGGCCCTGTCGTGTCTTTAGGCGATACCTCCCCGGGAGCCCAAAGCACATCGTAAAGCCCGGTAGTGCGGACGACCGGACGGGAAATCGCCTCGCACATACGCGCTTTGGTGGCGAGCAAGAGAACCCGCTTGCGCGCGCGGGTGATGCCGGTGTAGACCAGCTCTCTCGTCACGACACGGCTTTCCGCCTCGGGGAGGACCAGCAGCACCTCGTCGAGCTCGGAGCCCTGACTCTTGTGGACCGTCATGGCATAGACCGTCTCGTGAGGCGGGAGGCGCGACGGCAGCACGCGGCGGATGCCGTCAGTGACAGCAAAAAATACCCGCAGCGCGCCGCCGCTGTCCGGGTCTGCGAGGATCAGGCCCACGTCGCCGTTGTAGAGCCGTTGAGCATGATCGTTGGCGCTCAGGATGACCGGCCGCCCGGCGTAGATCTCGACGGCGGGACGGATCAACCCCTCCGCCGCCAATGCCTGCTCTATACGCTCGTTCAGACGCCTCACGCCTTGCGGTCCTGCACGCACCGCGCAGAGGACGCGGATACGGTTCAGCGCCGCAAGCGCACGGTCCGCGTCAGGGCTCTCGAGTACCTCGCGGTAAGCGGGCAGGACCTTTTGCGCGATGAAATCCGCGATGACATCGCCCTGCGGCGCCTGCATTACCACATCCGCGAAGCGGTCGTCCGCCAGGACCGCCAAGCTCGCGTCTCCATCCCCACGGTTGACGGCAAGGGCCAGGGCGCCAATACCGCTTTCCTCGCCGAAACGCCAGCTCTTGCGCAGCTCGACGATGTGATCGGCGATGTCCGGGACCGGCCCCGCGGCCGGCTCCAGGCGGTCGCCCGCGACCTCGGCAATCGCTGCGCAAAGATCCGGCGAGTACCCGCCCCCACCGCCCCGGCCACAGATGTCGCCCAGCACCATTCCGGCCTCCACCGAGGCCAGCTGGTCCTTGTCGCCGAGCAGGATCAAGCGGGCCTGCTGCGGCAGCGCTCCGAGCAACCTGGACATGAGCGGCAGATCCACCATCGAGGCCTCGTCAACCACCAGGACATCCAGGTGCAGAGGATTGTCCGGACCATGGCGAGGATTGGCCCGCTCCGGACGAAAACCGAGCAGCCGGTGCAGGGTAACGGCCTCCTCCGGGATGCTCTCCGCCGTCTCATCCGAAAGGGTCAGGTCAAGCTTGGCTTCTCGTATCGATTCGGACAGACGCGCCGCCGCCTTGCCGGTCGGGGCGGCCAGGGCGATGCGCAGGGTCCCGTTCGGACTCTGCTCCGCCAGCAACGCAAGGATCGAGGTAACGGTGCGGGTCTTGCCGGTGCCCGGCCCGCCCGAGATCACGCACAAAGGCCGCAGTACTGCGACTGCTGCGGCGATGCGTTGCCAGTCGATCTCTTTGTCTTCCGGAAACAAGCGCCGGAGCCCGTCTCTCAACCGACGGCGATCTACGCCCGGTGACCAGGTGCGCGCGCGCGCAGCCAGAGCATCGGCCAAGATCCTCTCGAAATACCAATAGCGCCCCAGATAGAGCCTGCCCCGCTGGTCGAGGATCAGCGGCGCGGGCTCTCCCGGTCGCCCGACGACCGATCGGCGGTGCAGCGCCGCGGCCCAGACGTCCGCCGCCGGCGGGCGAACCGCTCCCGCGAGCCCCGACTCCCTAAACAGGGAGAGCTCACCGCAACGGCCGAGGTCGACACAGACGTCGCCTTCGCCGACGCGGTGACTGGCCAAGGCCGCGGCCAGAAATAGCTCCGGGGCGTCACCGCCCGCCAGGGTCTCCATGCGGCGCGCGAACTGAAGGTCCACCGCACGTAGCGCACCCCGGACCACGGCCTGTTCCAACAGATTCCGCATCAGGGCGCCTCCCGCCCGCCGCCAAAAAGGCGGTCCAGGCCGTCGATGAGCTCCAGTGGCGGACGGTCGTACCAAACCCCGATTTCAGAACCCCGGTTCGGGCGCATCCCGCGCAGAAACAGGTAGTAGACGCCGCCGAAGTGGCGCTCGAAATCGTATCCGGGCAACCGCCACCCAAGAAAGCGGTGCAGGGCGAGACTATAGATCAGGTACTGCAGATCGTAGCGGTGTTGGCGGATGGCCTCGCGCAGCCCATCGCGCCCATAGTCCTGCAGCCGGTTGCCGAGCCGGTTGGACTTGTAGTCGACGATGAAAAAGCGGCCCTCGTGCCGGAACACCAGGTCGATGAAGCCGCGCATCAGGCCGCGCATCGGTTCGAAACCCAGTCCATCTGCGGCGCCTGCGTGATCGGAGGATACAGCGAGGGCATTCCTTAAGGCTTGCGGGTCCAGCCTCTGCACGGGGAAGTGAAATTCCAGCTCGGCGACTCGATCGGCAGAGGGAATATCGCGTAGGCGCAGGGTTTCGCCCAGGTCCAGCCAGGTATCCAACACGTTGGTCACCAAGTCCTCGACGGTGGGCGCCCAGTCCCTGTCCGTCTCTATGGTATAGCCACGTGTGGAGGTCAGCCCGCCATAGCGCTCCAAAAGGTCTCGGACGACTTTTGTCAAGATCTCGCCCTTCGCGGTTGGAAAGTCCAGCTCCTCCAGAACCGCATGCAGTAAGTGCCCGGGATGGGTTCCGGCAGGCAGCTCGAAAACGGGCTCGACCGGGGAAACGGCATCCGTATCCGTCGAGTGCGGCTGGGCCGAGCCGTCGTAGTCCGGGCGCTCGGTGTCCTCTCCCCGTACCAGAGCGGAGTAGCTCGCGACTCGCCAGCCCGCATCTATGTTCGAGTCGAAGACCCTGGCCGCCAACCGATCCAGGTCGACCGGCGCCCCGGTCCAGCGTGCACCATCGGGTTCGGGCAGGTCCCGAACCTCGATCGTACCCGGCGCACCCCCCGCCAGCCTCTGCAAATCGTTTCGAATGCCCTCTTCCGACAACGCTTTCATTCGGCTCGCCGGTACATCAGCTTCCAGATCCCGGTGAAGCAAATAGGCCAGTGCCGAGTCTTGGATCTCGTTTACCTTTCCCCAGCAGAGCACGCAGAGCTTGGCCGCCCTGGTAACGCCGACATAGAACAGGCGCAGGCGTTCGGCAAGCTGCTCCGTGCGCTCCAGCGCGCGGTGCGTTGTCTCTTCGTCTGAGCCCAGGTCCAAACAGGCCGTCTTGTCCTCAGGCGCGTGAAAGAAGGCTGGCGGCGGGCGCTTCGGCAACTTGAAGTAGCTCCAGGGAAAGGGAAAGAACACCAACGGATACTCCAAACCCTTGCTCTTGTGCAGGGTTACAACCTTGACCAGGCCCTCGTCGCTCTCCAGGCGAAGCTGTCGGGCATGGTCCCGCTCTCCCGCGAAACCTTGATCGGCGAGCCAGCGCAGCAGCCCGTCCACACCAGGGTGCTCACCCGAGGCCACCTGCAACAGCTCCAGCAGCTGCAGTAGATTCGTCAGGCGCCGCTCGCCGTCGGGCCGACGAAGCATCCGCGCGGGGACCTGCTCATTTGCGAGCAGCTCCTGCAGCGCGACCATGATCCCCTGCTGCCGCCAGCGGTCCGAGTAGGACCGAAACCGAGCCTGGAGCGCGCTCCCAAGCCATCTCGTCAACGGCGAGACGCTCCAGCTCCGCTGCGCTTCGCCCCAGCAAGGAGCTTGCCAGCGCAGCCCGCACCCTACCCTCATCGCCGGGCTCGGCCAGGGCCTCCAGCAGGCCGGACAACTCATCGGCATCTTCCGTCGCAAACACGCTGTCTTCGCTAAGGCTCACACTGCTGATGCCGCAGGTACGCAAGGCCTGCTGTATCAGATCCCCTTCACGATGCGTGCGCACCAGCAAAGCGATGTCGCCGGGCTCCAGGGTTCTGCCCCCGATGGTCGCTTTACCCTTACCCGCCAGGCCCAACAGGCCGGCGACATACTCGGCGCAGGCACAGCCAGCTTCCGCGAGGGCCGCGTCGCCGCGGATGAAGCCGGGCGGCCTTGTGGTTTGGTTTTTTTCATTGATGCAGAGCATCCAGAATTGTAGCGGTACCGGCTCGACGCCGTCGATGCGCAGCGGCTTCGAGTCGGCCTGCGGTCCTGGATCGACGGGGTCGAAGCCGATGTAAGACTCGTAGACGAAGGGCGCGGTTGTGGTGCCAAACAGGGCGTTCACGGCCCGTATCAGCCGGGACCCCGAGCGCCAGTTGACATCGAGGGTGTACTGCATGCCGTCGCACTCGCTGTCGTCCCGCGCACGCATGTAGGTGAAGATGTCGGCGCCTCGGAAGGCGTAAATCGCCTGCTTCGGATCACCGATCAGGAACAGGCCGCACTTCTTCTGTTTGCCGTAAATGCGGCGAAAGATGCGGTACTGTTGGGGATCTGTATCCTGAAACTCGTCGATCAGAGCGACCGGATAGCGCTCGCGCACCTTGGTCGCAAAGGACCTTCCGCCATCCGCCGCAAGGGCCTGGTCGAGGCGCCGCAGCAGGTCGTCGAAGTACATCAGGCCCTCGTCGCGCTTGCGCCGGTCCATGGCCTCGCGCACGAACCGCCGTGCGGAGGTCAGGAACAGGGCCTTGCCGCTGACGTCGACTCGGCGTAGCAGCGCCTGGTAACGCCCACAGAGGTCGAAAAAGGGGTCTGTTGGTGGTCTGTGATCCGCCTTGGCTCCCCGCTCCAGCCCCGCCGACGTCAGGCGATCGAAGCCGTCAGGCACCGAGTCCGGAGGCTCGTTGGCCGAGACCAGCTCTTCGGCAGCCCGGATGCGCCTTGGCCACGGTATTGAGTTGTAGGACCTTCGGTTGAGCGCGGAACTGGTCTCTCAAATTTCTTCGACCTCGCTCACCGCGCTCGCGCCAAAGCGCGCGCAGCTGCGTGAAAACCTCGACCAGCTCTTGCCGCACGCTCGCCACGGCCCCCTCGTCCACCTCCGGCAAGAAGCCGTAGATCATCCAGGGACAGCGTCGGCCTCAAATCTGCGAGCAGCGCCTCGGGCGTCTTCCATTTCCCGCGCACCCATTCGCGCTTTCTCCGAGGTTGCCTCGGGCAACCGCGGTGCGCCAGAAATCCTCGATCGCCGTCGCTCGAAGCCGAGTCTCGTCGGTTATAAACTCAACATCAAACGCGGCGCCGCTCTCGAAGGCGTTATCTTGAAGCGTACGCAGACAAAAGCCGTGAATAGTGTAAATCGCGGCCTCGTCCATGCGCGTCAAGGCATCGGCCAGGGCGGCTCGCGCCGCATCCACGTCCGGAAGGCCCAGGAGCAGGTCGGCCAGGGTCGAATCCTCGCTTCTCAAGGTCGCGATGTCGGCATGCAACCATTGAAGCGCCTGCGCCACTCGCTTGCGAATACGGTCGCGCAGCTCCTCGGTCGCCGCCTCGGTGAAGGTCACGACCAGGATCTGGTCCACCTCCAGCCCGCGCTCCAGCAGCAGGCGCAGGTAGAGGGTCGTGATGGTGTAGGTCTTGCCGGTGCCGGCGCTGGCCTCGATCAGCGCCAGACCCCGGAGCGGGATCTGCAGCGGCTGAAGAGTGATCATGTCAGATCCTTCTCCGCCTTCAGGACCTCTGAGTGCTCCAGCATTGGCAGGAAAACGCGCTCGGCTAGGTCTTCGAAGTCCTTGCCAATGGGATCACTCCCGCGGAAGGCGATGCGCACTGCAACCGGCGCGGATTCCGGCGCCGGGTTGTAGCGACCGGACCAGGCTTGGTCGAAGCCGCTACCGTACTGCTTCGTCTGGACCCAGGCCAAGGCGCTCTCGGGGAAGAATGCCAAGGGCTCGCGCAGGCCCTTCCAGCGCAGTTCAAGCAGGTCCGCAAGCAACTCCGCGGCATTCTCGACCGGCGAAAGGGTCAAAGTAAGATCCTTGGCCACATAGGTACTGAGCGGAACGACCCCTTTCGGCTTGAGCAGGTTCACCAACAGATGATGACACCCAGGCACGCAGGCGGTCCTTGGCGGAAAGCTTACCGAATCGATAGCTCACGAGACCTGTAGGTTGCAGATCGCGCAGCTGACCCTGCAAGCGGAAATCCAATAGCCGCACATCCACCTCGATGGGCTGCAGCTCATCGGACAATCGCCCCTTAAGACGCTGCACGAAGGGTAACGCCTCCTGGAGCTGCGCATCGAACAGCAGCTCGCCGGGGGCACCATGAGGAAGCCCCCCGTCGCCCCGCGATCTCGCCAGCATCGAATCCCGGTCCCGGCCTTTCAGGAGCCCTTCGAGCAGTGACTGCCGGAGCCGGTACCCTTCCAGCTTGTCCGCATCGAAAGGCTCGGTATCCTCCAGGACTTCCGCCTCATCGGGCAACCTCAACCCGAGACGCCTGGTCAGAAAGAGCTGGGCCGGATTGCGCAGGAAACGGATCAACTCTTCGGTATCCAGTGTCCGGAATTCGTCCTCCGGGCGCTTCGAGGGCGGCGTCGCAGAAAGGCGGGATCTGTGGGCTCATCTCGGCCAAGGCCGCGTCCAGCCAGGTGCTTGCGTAGCTGAACAGGCGCCCGTCACTCTGGTCGAAATAGGAGCGGCTGAAGGGCTGCAGCGGATGATGCAGCAATAGGTGCTCGACCGGAGCCGAGCCGTCCGCGCGCCGGTAACCCGGGCGCAGGTAATCGAGCAGCTCATCGATGACTACCGAGGGCACCTTGACGCTGTTGTCGCGCTCGTCGTTGCCGACCCAGCTCAGGTACAGGACGTCGCGGGCCGACAACAGGGCCTCTAGAAACAGGTAGCGGTCGTCGCGCCGCCGGGAGCGATCGCCCCGGCGCGGATGCTGAGCCATCAGATCGAACGAAAGCGGGCTCTGACTGCGCGGGAAGTCGGCGCCGTTCATGCCGATCAGGCAAACCACGCGAAACGGAATGCTGCGCATGGGCACCATGTTGCAGAAGCTAACGCGGCCGGTCAGGAAGCGCTGGGCACCACCCGTGTCCGCGAGCAGACCCTGGAGCAAGGCGCGCAGCACGTCCAGCGAAACGGACTGGTCGAAACCGGCCGCTTCGGCCTGCGACACGAGCTCGCCGAGACCGTCCCGTACCCGCTGCAGCCGGGCATCCTCGTTGTCATCCGGCTCGAAGACCGCGGTCAGCAGCTCGCTGACCGAAGAGCGCCATTCGGGCAGGCTCCTAGGCGCGGCGAGACGCCTGCGCCAAGCCCTCATGAGATCGAGGAAGGCCTGAATCCGCCCCAGGTACTCGACCTCGCTGCCTTCGACGTCCACATAAGGCAATATGCCTGAGTAGGGGTCGGCATCCGGATCCGGGGGCAATGCGTACCCGAGGAACAAACGCCCGAGGCCGAAATCCCAGGTGTTTGCCGCCTCGTTCGGCAAACCCAAGTCCACACGCATGGCTGCGTCCTCACCCCAACGCACCCCGCTCTCACGCACCCAGGTGCGGATGCGCTCCAAACCCGTATCGTCGAGATCGAGGCGCCTTCGCACAGCGGCGACCTCCAGCAGCGAAAGGAGCTCGCTGGCCTCGAACCGGCTCCGCGGCAAGGCAAGCAGGATATTCAATGCCTCCAGCACCGGTTGCTCCGAACCGATACGACGGTCGGAGATGGACCAGGGTATGCGCCGAGGCTCCTCGGCCGCGCCGAATACCGCCTCCACGTATGGGGCGTAGCGGTCGATATCCGGAGCCATGACGATAATGTCCCTCGGCTCCAGACCCTCGAGGCTCTCGAACAGGTGCAACAAACGGTCATGCAGCACCTGAATCTCCCGCATCGGACCGTGGGTACTGTGTAGCTGGATCGAGGAATCGTCGTTGGCGATCAGGTGAAAGCCGCCCTCCTCGCGCGGGTCCTTGAGCTCCAACAGGTCCCGCTGCAGCAGGTGGAGAAGCCGATCGCCGTCCGGTGCCAGAAAGCGGTCGTGGTCGATGCCGCCGAGCTCCAATACTTGGTCGAGAAACACCTGTCCCGCGTGCCCAAACGAGGCCAGCAGAGGGTTACCCAGATCCAGAAGCCCAGTGGGATCTGCCTCACCTGCCCGGTGTGCCCGCGCCCGGCGGCGCGCCTGGCCCCGCTCATCGACCAGGTCGGACCAATACTCCCGGCAAGGATTGAGGAAGAAGAGATGCACCGGCAGGTGGCGCGCGAGCGCGCCGAGCACGCGGACGTAGACAGGCGCCAACGCGCTCAGCCCGAACAGGCTCACCTGCTCGGGCAGCTTGCCGGGAAGCGGTGCTTCCCGGGCCATCGCCCCCTGCAGCTCGCAGAGCAGCCGCGCGCGATGGGCATGACCGCCGTCACTGCAGAGGGTGCGCCAGAGTACCGCTTGCCAATGATCGACGCCCCCCTGTTCCCAACGCAAGACAAGGTCGGGACGAAAGACCAGATATTGATCGAACAGATCGGCGATGCGCTGAGCAAGCTGGAACAGCTTCAGGCCAGAGGTGTCGTCGCCGAGATAGCGATCCAGCGGCTCGAAGCCTGGTAGCTCCAGAAGGTCCGGGAGAAGCTTGCGCACCCGCCAAAGCAGCGCCCCCTTGTCGAAACCGCTTGCCCCGGCTGCATCCGGAAGCCAAGCCTCCAGCACTTGCCACAGGAAGCTCGCCGGCAAAGGAAACTCAAGACGAGCGCTGATGCCTGTGAGCTGCGCCAGTTTTTGCGATACCCACCGGGCCATACCCTGGTTCTGAAGCACGATGGTTTCGGGGCGAAAGGGATCCACTGGCTGTGCAGCCGTGACCCGCTCCAACTCTGTTACGAGGGCTTCGAGACGGTTGCTGTGGTAGACGTTAAGCATGCCTCCCCCTGATGTTCCCCAGTCGTATTATGCGTCATCGCGTCCGAGGAGATATGCAGTCGGCCGAGATCAACACCCGTAACGGTTTCATTGCTCTGAGAGAGCAGCTGGCTGCGAGCTCCAAAAAGGGCAGTTGAACCGCACAGACGCAGAGAACGCAGAAAAGTACCAACGCCTCGATCCGCGATGACAACGATGTCCACGACGGCACCTCCTCGGCTATGCTGTACAACACATTCGAGCATAGCCCTTGCCCAACCGCGTTGACCCCACTCCGCTTCTTTGCCACTGCTGCCAGGCACATGGAAGCCCTCCTCGCAGAGGAACTGCGCGGCCTGGGGATCCCAAACGCCAAAGAAACCCGCTCCGGTGTCGAGCTCGAATGCACGCTCGAGGACGCCTACCGCGCCTGCCTCTGGTCTCGGGTGGCGAACCGGGTGCTCATGCCGCTGGCGCGCTTCCCCGCCCCCACTCCCGAGGCGCTGTACGAGGGCGTCAAGGCCATCCCCTGGGAAGAGCACCTGGCCCCTGGGCGGCGCTTGGCCGTGCACCTGGACTCAGCACAATCGCGGATCAACCACAGCCGATTCGGTGCACTCAAGAGCAAGGACGCCATCGTAGACCGGTTTCGCGAACGGACCGGTACCCGCCCCGATGTGCGCGTCCAGCGGCCAGACCTTCAAATTCAGATATACCTTCACCGCGACCAGGCAACCGTGAGCCTGGATCTCTCGGGAGAATCCCTGCACCGCCGGGGCTACCGTGAGCAGGGGTCCGCCGCACCGATGAAGGAAAACCTAGCGGCGGCAATCCTGCTGCGCGCGGGTTGGCCCCAGTTTGCGTTAGCAGGCGGCGCGTTGCTCGATCCCATGTGCGGATCCGGGACCCTGCCTATCGAGGGGGCGCTGATCTCGGCAGACATCGCGCCAGGCCTGCTCCGTCCCTACTGGGGCTTTCTCGGCTGGAGTCAGCACCAACCCGCCATTTGGAACCGATTGATCTCGGAGGCGAGGGAGCGGCGCGCCGCGGGGCTCGAACGATTAGGCTCGATTCGCGGGTACGACCAGAACCCGCAGGCCGTGCGCATCGCCCTGATACACCTGGAACGTGCAGGACTCGCCGGACGCCTGCACTTCGAGCGGCGCGAGCTCGCTGATTGCACACCCGGAAGAGACGCGGACCGCGGCTTGATTGTGGTCAATCCGCCCTACGGCGAGCGGTTGGGCACGAGCTCGAATCTCCCTCTGCTCTACTCCAGGTTGGGCAGCTTGCTCAAGGCACGTTTCCTCGGCTGGCACTCCGCCGTTCTTACCGGCAACCCGGAGCTCGGAAAGCACATGGGCCTGCGGGCCTATAAGATTCACAGCCTCTACAACGGGCCCATCGAGTGCCGTCTGCTGCATTTCGACGTTGCGCAGGACGCCTTCGTCTCAAACCGTCCGCGCCCCATGCCACCGAACGAGCGAGGCGAAGGTGCACCGATGCTCGCCAACCGGCTCGCGAAGAACCTCAAGAACCTCGCAAAGTGGCGCAGGCAGAAGCAAATCCATTGTTACCGGCTCTACGACGCGGATCTGCCCGAATACGCCCTCGCCGTCGACATCTACGAGGGCGAAGAGAAATGGATTCACGTCCAGGAGTACGCAGCCCCGAAGAGCGTCGACCCGAAGCGGGCCCGCCGGCGCCTGCGCGAAGCCCTGAGCGTGATTCCTGAGGTCCTCGAGGTCCCCGACGACAAGCTGTTCTTCAAGGTCCGCCAGCGTCAGAAGCACCGCGCCCAGTACGAGCGGCAAGGCAGCAGTGGAAGATTTCACCAGGTATCCGAGGGCGAGCTGCGCTTTCTGGTGAACTTCGAGGATTACCTTGACACCGGCCTCTTCCTGGATCATCGCGACACGAGGCATCTGCTAGGAAAGCTGGCGGCCGGCAGGCGTTTTCTCAATCTCTTCGCCTACACGGGAACGGCGACCGTATATGCCGCCGCGGGCGGAGCGCTCTCGACCACGACGGTGGACATGTCGCGAACCTACCTGGAGTGGGCGCAACGGAATTTCGCGTTGAACGGCCTCGACGGTCCGATGCACGAGCTGATCCAAGACGACTGCGTCAGATGGCTCGCGCAGAGACGGAATGAAGGGCGCTACGGACTGATCTTCATTGACCCGCCGAGCTTTTCCACCTCTAAGCGCATGGAGGGCACACTGGACGTGCAGCGGGATCATGGCGCCCTGCTGCGCAGAACGGTGGAGCTGCTCGCCCCGGACGGCATTCTGATCTTCTCCAACAACCTGCGCAGCTTCCGCATGGACACGCAGGCCCTGCAGGACTTGGAGCTTGAGGACATCTCCAAAGCCACTTTACCCAGGGACTTCGGGCGCAGTCCCCGCATCCATAGCTGCTGGAAAATCACCCATCGGGCAAGCTTGCGTTGAAAACCCGTCGCCACGTCCGTCCGTTATCGGATAGAGGCGATATCCTTACCCGGCGAGTGCCCGGAGAAGTGTGATCCAGTTACTGTATTTTAGAGAAGTCTTATGTTCTAATGCTCGCAGTTTCTAGCTCAACCGCAGCTTGGGGGGTGAAACGGCTCTCAGATGTCAATTCTCGACCTGCTTCCGCACTGAAGCCAAGTAAAGCGGAAGCCGACAGGACATCCCCGGCCGCAAACCCGGACTGCAACGGTACAAATTCATGTCTTATCGGAAAATACAGGTCGAACTCGGGCGGATACCGAATCTCCCGTCGTTGCGTAAGGACCGGGGCCCAGGGCGTCTCGCCGGTCAGTCCGGAAGCCTCATCGATGAACATCTGAATCGACTCGGATCCCAGCTTTCCGGGCCGGACACAACCATAGATTCTGGCGAGATCGAGGACACCTTGCTGCTTCTGGCCGCCGATATCCGTTCCGGATCTTCAGAGCTTACCAGCAGCGACTACCGCTGGATCGTCGAGCGCCTGACCGAGATCTACGCGCAAGGTTTCGGGCAGCGGGCCGGCGACGCTTTCACCACCACCGCCGATTCTTACGCACATCTGATCGAAACCATCAGCCGGGCGTATCCGGGCTACGATTACAGCGAGGCGGTGGGGCAGCTGTTCTGCTACATGAGCCACCTGTTTCGGACTCGGAAGAACGGCTGGAAGGCGGTGTATGAGCACATTCTCTCGATTCCCGATGCGGTCGAAGCCAAACAGGCGCTGAACCGGGCGTTCTTCGTCGAGATCCAGGATTGGGCGGAGGCGGGCGTGGAGAATCTGTTCTCCATACGCAAGGACCTCTGCGAGAAGATTGGCGCAATAGAGGCCAAAATCAGAATGCTCGATCGGCGGATCGAGGCAATTTCAGGCGGACGTCGTCCGGAACAAGGCAACGCCCGGAGGGAGGGATCCAACATCGTCGATTTCGCTGAAGCGCGCCGTAGACACGTGCTTGAGCCATTGCTACGCAGGCAGCAGCGACTCGTGGAAGAGAAAAAGGACGAAGAGACCATTGTCGCGCTGATAGAATCCGACATCCGCGAGTTCGAAGAAAAGCTGAGGACTACGCGGCGTGCCTACTTCATTCACACCGTTTGAGTCTCGGGCGCGCGTGCAATAGGCTTCGTCGAGAGTACGAAGCCACCTGCCGGGCGCCGCGCCGGGACGATCAAGTCCCAGGCGCCGCTGTGGCCCTATCCCAAGTTCGAAGAGCCAAGGGGTGAAGACACCCTCGCCGCCCCCTCCAGTTCCTCAACACCCATTCCCAATTAGTCGCAACCCGCGGAAATCTGTAAAATATTCGTTTCGCCAAGAATTCGGATCACCCATGAACCTGAACGCAATCCTGACTCCCGCGTGGACACGCGCGCTGGCCGCGGTCGCAATCGCGGCCATGCTCTCGTCCTGCGCTCATCTCAATCCAACGGAGCCGGAGCCCGCACCGGAGCCGGAGCCCGTTGCGCAAAAAAAGCCGCCACCGAAGCCAATGAAGCCCCCACCTCCCTCGAAGCACTATGAGTGGTGGGGCACGGATTACGTTTCCCGCATCGAGATCAGCATCAACGAGCAAAAGGCGCGTTTCTTCAGCGGCGACGAACTTGTCGGCTGGACTACCGTGGCCTCCGGCGTGCACAAGTTCCCTACACCGACCGGAAGCTTCGCCATTATCGAGAAGGTCCAAGATAAAGAGTCAAATCTCTACGGCAAGATCTACAACAAGAACGGCAAGCTGGTTAAGAGGGGCGCGAAAATGGGGGTCCACCGCGTCCCCGCCGGCGGGCGCTTCAAGGGCGCACCCATGCCCTATTTCATGCGTCTGACCAACGACGGAATCGGCCTGCACGCAGGTCCTATCCCACGCCCGGGTAATCGCGCATCTCACGGCTGCATCCGCATGCCGAAGCAATTCGCGCCCATCCTTTACAATCACGTGGACATAGGCACCCCGGTGGCCATCAAGGGCAACGGCCCGAGCTACGGGGATTATCTCGCCAAGCAACGCAGGTCCGCGCCCAGGCCCACCAAGACAGCAGTCGCCAAGGCCACGCCCGCTCCAGCACAAGCACCCGCCGGGGCGACCGTCATTTCGACGGGAACGGTCGCCGATTCACAGCAACCGGAAGCTCCCCCAAGCGCTGCCGCGCCCGCCGCAGCTACCACAGCGGCGGCAACTCCGCAGTCCGTCGCCCCGGTAACAGCGCCTGCTCCATCCGCCCCAACGATGGCGACACCACCGGCTCCAGGCGTGGCAGGCGTTCCGGCCTCGACGTCGGCTTACGCGGCCCCTGCACCGATACCCACGGCCGAAACCGCCGCGCCAACTCCGTCGGCGACAGGGATGGGAATGGGGGCCTCTAGGGTTCATGTCGCACCGATCGCGGCGCCTCCGGCGATCCAGAGCCCTCCCACACCGAGTGTGACAAGTGCTCCGTCCGCCTCTCCGGCAACATCAATTCCCGCACCGGCGCCTGCAGCGGTCACTCCACCGCCTGAAGCACAGCAAAAGCCGTCACCCGCTCCTCCCAGCGGCATGACCGGGACTCCCGCGCAGCCACCCCAACAGCAAATCTCGTCTCCAATCGAGGCGGCACCGCCTTCGGCGCCAGCAAACCCGGTGGTACAAACGCAGGGCTAGTCCCTTGTTCGTTGCAGCAACCCTAACTGCTCGCCCAGAGGATCCAAGACCGGCTTCAGCTTGCGGCGCATGAGGCTACCGATGGCGGTAGAGTCCCGGAGTACCGGGCGAAGAGCGCCGTAGCCCAATCCGGAGAGCAAACGCATGGCGGAGATCTCCGCGGCCAGACTCGGCACCGCCCCGCAACAGGTACGCACAGCATCAGGGGTATCAGGTGATTGGACGAAGTCCTGTGCATCCCTCAGCAACTCGTCCATGGACACATCCGGGTCTCCTTGGGGACGCATCGGCGAGAAATAGTCCCGTATCAGGTCCAAGGCCGCGTGGACCACGTCCTGCGTGGGAGGCTTCGCCAACACGTTCGAAACCGTGCGCAGAAAGGTCTGCCCGGGTGAGGACAACACGCGCATCAGCATGGAGGCGCAAGGATTGCCTTCCCGAGCCAGTCTTCCGAGCGCCTTCTCATGGCTCCCGGCATCGCCCCGGGCGGTCACCGGGTCGGGCAAGTCGTCCGGCAATGCCCGAAGAAAACCCACCAAGTACGCCTGCTTGCGCGCCGATTTCTTCCACAACGTCAACCGCTCCTCGTCATCGATCAATCCGGGCTGCAGCACCAGACGGACCGACTCCATCATCGTCTCCGTCTCGGTCTCGAACGGCAGAAACTCGACCAAGTAGGCGGCCAGGGTCTTTCCCATGTACCCCGCTGCTATCGCTGGATTGGCGAGCATGCGCCGCGCATTCTCGGCGTCCTGCATGGCCCACCAGGCACGTCTGGCCAGCTCGTCGGTCAGACCCGGCGAGCAAACAGCCGCGACTACGGCCTCCGGCTCGCCAAGCATCAGGAGCTGCTCCAGGCTCTCGTCCCGCATCTGGCCCATGCGCGTCCAGCGCCGCAGGTAGATCGGATAGCCACCGGGAGAGCCTAGAATAATTCCGGATATCAGTTCCCTGACCGCACGTAGATAGTGCTCCGGGCGCCCGGCGGGATTGAGGGGGACCTTGGACTCGCCCTGCTCGGAAAGCCCCCAGACGACCATTCTGGATTCGTCGATGCGAATGGCGCGCGGCTTGTTGGCGAGCAGGACGTTGAGACGGAAGCTGTCTTCGCTGGATAGCTCGGTCATCCTGGAAACGGCATCCAGCCGCATTCGATCAGTCGGTCGTCAACTCTCTTCCGGAGCGCTGTAATTGGCATCCTTCGGATTGAGGAAGATGAAGTGGAACTGCCCCGGCTCGATCTCCGCGAAATCCATGATCGCGTCATCCAACAGGGGGACATACTCCGGCGCCATGACGATGTCGACGCCGTCACAAGACATGCGGATGTCCTCCTCGGACGCATCATCGAAACCCATCCGATAATCGATCGAGCCATCCGGCTTCTGGCTGGCTGCCAAACGTAAGGACATACCCTCCGTCCCGCCTTGTTTCGCGGCACTGCCAACCTGCTCCGCTGCCGCTGCTGTAACTTTGAACATGCTCGATCTTCCTCCACGCAAGGACAACTGGTCAATGCATCTGATTCGAGCTGTTAGTTTCCGCGAAGCAAGGTCGCATCGCAAGTCGCGACCCTTTCTAACGAGTGCTTGAGACGGGAAAGCGACAGCGCATCCCGCCGGTTGGATCATTCCATCGCCCAGCCCCTGACATCCCATCACGCGCCGCCCAGCCCAGAAAAAAATACGCTTTAGGCTGTCAACGC
Source organism: uncultured Gammaproteobacteria bacterium (assembly GCA_963802975.1). GTDB lineage: Bacteria > Pseudomonadota > Gammaproteobacteria > Chromatiales > Chromatiaceae > Thiosymbion. Next base: position 29,151 of record CAWDLA010000001.1, on the reverse strand, counting down.
CTGCACGCGCGCACATGGTCGACGAATCGTCGCGTCCACCCGTTGCCCCCGACGTCGCGTAAATGACTGTACGCGGCTACCAGGTTCTTTTGCAGGATCGCGTCGTGCTTACCGTCGACGCCGGTTCCGCGTAGAACCTCGTAACCGTAGGACCACGCGGGATCCGGCCTAAGCAGCGCGGAGTGATGAAACTCGTGGGCTCGGATCTCTCGCGACTTATTCTCAGCACCGGGCCAGGGAAAGGCATCGGTCTCGCGCAGACGCACATATCCCCTGCCCTGCGGCCGCTCGTGCATCACCACGTCGGCTTTCAGGACGCCGCACATGGCACCGCTGCGGTCTCCCCAACGCAGCTCCCGGCACAAGTACATGAGGCCGCCACATTCGGCGTAAGCGGGCCCTCCCGACTCGATGAAGTCGCGGACGGCGGTGCGCATGGACCGATTCTCGGAGACCTCACGGAGGCGGTACTCCGGGAAGCCACCGCCAATGAACAGTCCGTCGGCGTCGGGAAGCTCATGATCCCGCACGGGACTGAAGCTCACCAGCTCCGCCCCGGCGCGACGCAGCGAGGCGAGATCGTCCGGGTAGTAGAAGCCGAATGCCTCGTCCCGCGCGATGGCGATGCGAACTCCCGTCCGATCAGACTGGATCGGCTCTTCCGGCGCCGGCACCGGTGCGGGCGGCGAAGCTGACGAGGCAATCTCCAGCACCCTTGGTGCGTCGACCTGCCCAGCCACCAATGCACGTATGCGCTCGATTTGCCTGTCCGCCTCCTGCGCCTCGTTGCTCGGCATGAGACCGAGATGCCGTTCGCTGATGCGAATCTCCGAGGCCCGGTGCACGGCACCGAGCAGGGGCAGGTCCGTGTAGTGCTCCACCACCCGGCGCAGGTTGACCTCGTGACGGGAGCCGCCAACGCGATTCAGGATGACGCCGGCGATGTTCAGGTCCTGGTCGAAGGACTGATAACCTAGGAGCAGAGGGGCGATCCCTCGCGTCATGCCCTGCACGTCCACAACCAGAACAACGGGCGCACGCAACAAGTTGGCAAGTGCCGCATTGCTGTTGCTTCCGTGAAGATCAACCGCATCGAAAAGCCCGACGTTACCCTCGATCAATCCGACGTCGGCGCTACTTAACATCCGCGCAAACTCGGTGCTGATCTCTTCCCGTCCCATCGTATGGAAATCGAGATTGAGGCAATCGCGGCCCGACGCCTGGCTGAGCCACAGGGGGTCGATGTAGTCCGGCCCTTTCTTGAAGGATTGGACCGAGCTGCCTAGGCGGCGCAACTCCCGGCACAGTCCGATGGAGATGGTGGTCTTACCGGAGGATTTATGAGCGGCGGAGATGTAGAGATGCGCCATGAGAGATCAGAGCACCAGTATTGCGGAACGCTGGACTTTCAGTAGGGTACTCGGTCTATCCTTTCGCGTAGTGGAATGTGACGCTGCCATCCATGGACGACTGGATCCCCTGGCCCCACTTGGGGCGACGGATTCGCAGAGATATTGCAACTTAAGGGTGGAGCCAGATACTCGGGCTGGTGCCTCGTGCCTGGTGCCGAGTGCCTGGTAGCTCCAAAGGCTGCGGGGTGGTACCACCGGCACCATCCCCGCTTCGAGCAGAGCAATCTTTACTCAGGCCTTGGCCGCTGCGTGCGGGTCCACGTCCCGATCGGCCAGGGACTCGGGCAGGAACTGGAGCACCCGTATGCCTACTGCGGTGATCAGCATGGCAACCGCCACGCCACCGACTCCGAGCAAGACCTCCGGAAGGCTCGGGGCGTAGGCCGCCACGGCACCGCCGACACCGTCGTAGAAGCCGGACTCGAGGACGGTCTTTCCGGGGAACAGCTGCATCGGATAGGCCTGCCCGCCGATGATGATGACGTACATGCTGGCCAGTCCTCCGAGCACCACCAGCGCGCAAGCGGAGGCGATCCAACTGCGGCTCTTTCCGAGCACCGGATGGAAGATGATACCCAGCGGAATCAGGATTCCGGCCAGCATCCAGCCGAACCAGAACATGAAGGTGTAAATTCCGCCATCGACCAGGTAGAAAGAAACCAGGTCATAGTTCTTCGCGCCGTAGAGCTTGGTCAGAAAATAGACCAGCACGAAGAAGAGCACGGACCCGAGGAACACCCCCAGCAGATTGCGCAGTCTGAAAAGGATGGAATCGCCGATCGGGCGGTTGTCTTGATCAAAGGCGAACATCAATACCAACAAGAAAATCGCAAGACCATAGGCGAAGGACATGGCGATGAACATGGGCGCGAACACGGCCGTGTCGAAGGCCTGACGTGCCACGATGAACCCGAAGATCGAGCCGGTACCCGTGGTGAGGGCCAGGCGCCAAACGAAGGCGAAGAAACCCACCGGCTTGGTGTAGCAATTGCCTTTGCGCTCGGCCATGGTCCAGAGGTATGCGATGACGATAGCCATGAAGCCGGTGTACAGGAAGATGTTCCAGGCAAAGATTGACCGGAAGTTGTAGGTAGTCATGGCGACGACCAGCCGATCGGGTCGGCCGAGATCGAGCACCAGGACCATCAGCCCTCCGACGAGCAGGGCCACCGCCATCAGGCCGGAGAGGCGCGCCAAGGGCTTGTACAGGATACTTGCCGAAGACGCTGCTGATGGACGCGACGTTCAGAGCCCCGGACGCTGCGACGATCAGGAACACGGCGAACACATGGGGCGTTCCCCAAATGACCTGGTTGGACATGCCCGTGACCCAGTGACCCTCGTGCTCCATGTACGCGAAGGCCAGACCGCCGAGACCGGCGATGGCCGCGAGGATGGCGAGCAGCCCCCAGTAGCGCTGGGGCGTGAGTCGCCACTCCCGATAGACGATTCTTTTCATGACAGCATCTCCGAGGCGTCAGACGCCCGCGTAGCGAACACCTGTATTGAGCGCCAGATCCTCGCGGATCTGACGGCTCGGAAGGGCCGCGAGGGCCTTGCTCAGGGGGCTCTTGCGGGTCCTTCAAATCACCGAAAACGATCGCGTTGTGGCCCTCGGCGGCGCAGGCGTCGGCGCAGGCCGTGGACGACTCGCCGTTGTCGCGGCGGTGCACGCACAGGTTGCAGCTCTCAACGCATCCCTTGCCGCGGGGCGCCCGGGTGAGCTTGACTTCCACCACCTCGTGAATGAAGGAACGCGCCTTGTAGGGGCAGGCCATCATGCAATAGCGGCAACCGATGCAGGTGTGTCGGTCCACCATGACGATGCCGTCGGCCCGCTTGAACGAGGCGCCGGTCGGACAGACGTCCACGCAGGGCGGATGCTCGCAATGCTGACACATCATGGGCAGCCTGCTGACCTGCCCGGTCAGGTTGTCCTGGACCTTGACGGTGCGGATCCACTTGGCGACTTGCCGATCCCACTTGGTCTCGATCCGCGCCTTCGGGCTTCTGCCTGAAGATTCAGCCCGTTCTCGGCGTTGCAGGCGGTCGACACAGGCATCACAGCCTTCCGCGCACTTACTGCTGTCGATCAGCATGCCCCAGCGCACGTCGTCGGTGACCGCTTCCGATCGCGGCTCGGCAACCGCCAGGTTGTGGAGCACTGACACCGGGCGCCACCGTAACCGCAGTGACACCGGCGGCAGCGCCGATGAAGCTGCGTCGACCCCGGTCGACCTTATCGCTCTTGTTGCTCATGGACGGTCGCCCTCCCCCGAACCCTCGGGTTTCAGGCCCTCGGTCTGTAGAACAGACATCGCAGTCGACGGATGCCAGCTCAAGTCACCAAGTGCGGCATTCTCTGCGGCCGTTGCATCCAAAAACGAAGGTACGCTGGCGTGGCATCCGAAGCAGTTCATACCGACCGCAGCGAACTCGTGACAGGCGATGCAGAACTGCCCCTCGGCGTTGACCGGAACGGGCGCGTTGTCGGCACCGTAGCTCACGTGACATTCGATGCAACCGGCCAGGCTGTGCTTGGTGGAGCGAATGCCGTTGTGGACCGTCTCGTCACGCTGGTGCTTGATCACCTCCATGTGATTTCGGCGCATAAAGTCCGTTGGCTCCACACAGCTGTCGAGCTGCGCGGCCTTCGACCCGTCAATCACGTAGGTTGCCTCACCGGCGGCCTGCGCGGCCAGGGCGCAGAGCACCCCGGCCAGACCGACGGCGATGAGGCTGCCTCTTACAACGGCGTTGGCCATCGAACTCTCCCCGGTCGTTACTCGCCCAGCCCCATCTTGATGTAGCCGGTGGGGCACACATCGGCGCAGATGTGGCAGCCGATGCACTTGTCGTAGTCGGTAGCCACGTAGCGTCCGGTGGTGTTCTCACCCTTCTTGACCCGGAACACCGCGTCCTGGGGGCAGAAGATGACGCAGTTGTCGCACTCGAAGCACATGCCGCAGCTCATGCAGCGCTTGGCCTCGTCGATAGTCTCGCTGCTCGGACAGGCCGATCAGGCGCTCCTGGAAGTGACCGAGCACCTCCTCGGCGGTCGGCACCTCCTCTTTGCGCTTGTTCCGTGCATGAAACGCGAAATGGCCCAGGAACAGCTCGTCGTGCGGGTATAACCTCCGATCCGGAGCGGTCCTCGTAGTTGTGAATGGCCCAGTTCCCGTCTGCGGTACCGCGCATGTCGCCGCGCTCGGCGACGTCGAACTTTCCAGGGGCCAGATGGGCCTCTTCCATCTTCTTGAGCAGGTTGAAGTGATGAACATCCACCTTGGGACGGCGGGCATGGCGCTGCCTGCATCACGTACTCGTCGATGGAATCCGCAGCGATCGATGCCTGACCGATGGCGGTCGTCAACAGATGCGGTCGGATGATGTCGCCGGCCACGAAATGACCGGGCTTGTCCGGCACCTGGTAGAACTTGTCGGCATTCATCAGGCCGCGGCCGTTGTCGAAGTCTTCAAGGCCCGTCAGATCGCCGCCCTGGCCGATGGCGGAGACGATCAGGTCGGCCTCGAGGACGCGCTCGGTGCCCTCGATCGGGATCGGCTTCATGCCGTCCATGGTGCAGTCGCAAACCTTCAGCGCCTTGGCGCGGCCGTCCTCGCCCTTGATCACCTCCAGCGGCATGACGCCGTCGAGGATGGTCACGCCCTCGGTCAGCGCATCGTGCACCTCGTGCTCGGCGGCCATCATCTCCTTGCGGTGAAACAGGGAGGTCAGGGTGACGTCGGCGCCCTGGGCCGCGGCGGTCACCGCCGTGTCGTGGGCGACGTAACCGTCGTGGATGATGGACTCCGGACGCTCGCCCGGATTGGTGTGCTCGATGTGACCCAGACGGCGCGCAACGGACACCACGTCGACGGAGGTATCGCCGCCACCGACGCAGACGACCTTGTCTGCAGTCACCTTCATGCGACCCTCGTTGAACGCCTTGAGGAAGGCGACACCGGAGACGCAGTTCGGGGTGTCCTCCCAACCCGGTACCGGCAGGCCGCGGCCGCTCTGGCAGCCGAGCGCCCAGAGCACGGCGTCGTACTCCTTCTCCAGCTCCTCGACCGTGACGTCGGTGCCGACCCGGGTGCTCATACTGGTCTCGACGCCCATCTCGATGATGCGGTGCGATCTCCGCGTCCAGCTTCTCGCGCGGCACACGGTAACCGGGTATGCCGTAGCGGAACATACCGCCGAGCCCCTCGTTCGCCTCGAAGATGGTGCAGGCATGACCCATGCGGCGCAGCTGGTAGGCGGCCGCCAGACCGGCGGGACCGCCGCCGATGATAGCGACTTTCTTGCCGGTATCCGGACCGGCCACGAACTTGTATCCCTTTTCGATGGCGTTGTCGCCGATGTACTGCTCGACCGAGTTGATGCCGACGAAATCTTCCACCTCGTTGCGGTTGCAGCCGTCCTGGCACGGCGCCGGACAGACCCGGCCCATCATGGACGGGAAGGGATTGGCGTCGGTGGAGCGGCGGAACGCGTACTCCTGCCAGTCCATACCCTCCGGCGGCTTCTCCTCTTGGCGCACGATCGCCAGCCAGCCGCGAATGTCCTCACCGGACGGGCAGCTACCCTGACAGGGCGGCGTCTTGTGGACGTAGGTCGGACACTTGTGGGAAGTATCCTCGTTGAAGATCTGCTTGGACAGGTCGTCCCAAGTGCTCTCGCCATCCTCGTACCGGCGCCAGGAAAGCTTGGTGTTCATCTCGTCGCTGGGAGTCGCCATTGATCGTTCTCCTTACCAGTGGAACCCTTACGTTTTCTGAATTCTTAGACTCGGCACCCAACGGGTTGGGACGGAACCGGGCCTCGTGCTTGTATCGTTCAGGCCGCGTCACCGGCCTCCTCGTCTTCATCGTCGTCTTCCGTTTTCTGGCCGGTCAGGACGATCGCGTTGGACACCAGCTGGTGCACGCTGACGATCTGATCCATCTCCATGCCGTAGAACGGCAGTACCTTGGTGAACTGGCTCTTGCAGATGGCGCAGATCGCGGCCAGATGCGTGACGCCCTTCTCCTGCATCACATTGTTGAGTGCCTCGACTCGCGGCTTGGCACCCTTGACCCGGATCTCCATCAGGTCGTCGGTGAGCAGCCCGCCGCCGCCGCCGCAGCAGAAGGTGCGCTCGCGGATGGTCTCCTCGTCCATGTCGAAATAGTTGTTGCAGACCGCCTTGATGACCGCGCGCGGAATCTCGAACTGACCGCCCGGCTTGTCGCCCATGCGCGAGGCCCGCGCCACGTTGCAGGAGTCGTGGAAGGTCAGGATCATGTCGTCGTTTTGGGACTTGTCGAGCTTCAGCTTGCCCTTCTTGATCAGCTCCTAGGTGAACTCGCAGATATGCTGCGGCACCGGATAACGTGGGTCGAGGAAGTCCCAGGGACCGGCCAGGGTGTTCAGGAAGCTGTAGGCCACGCGCCAGGCGTGGCCGCACTCGCCGAACACGATGCGCTTGACGCCCAGGTCGAGCGCGGCCTCGCGGATGCGCTGGGAGATCCGGCGCATGTTCTCGTAGGAGCCGATGAACATGCCGAAGTTGGCGGCCTCGGAGGCATAGGTGCTCACCGTCCAGGACACGCCGGCCTCGTGGAACACCTTGCCGTAGCCGATCAGGCCGTCCACGTGGGGCTCGGCGAAGAAGTCCGCCGATGGCGTGACCAGCAGGATATCCACCCCTTCCTTATCCATCGGATACTTGACCTCGACGCCGGTCTCGTCGAAGACGTCCTCTTCCAGACCCTCCAGGGTGTCTACCAGCGCCGGACCGGGCAGACCCAGGTTGTTGCCGATCTTGTAGACCTTGGCGATGATCTCGTTGCAGTACTTCTGCCCTACCCCGATGCTGTCCATGATCTCGCGCGCCGCCATGGAGATCTCGGCGGTGTCGATGCCGTAGGGGCAGAACACCGAGCAGCGGCGGCACTGGGAGCACTGGTGGAAGTAGCTGTACCACTCGTCCAGCACCTCGCGGGTGAAGTCCTCCGCGCCCACCAGCTTGGGAAACCACTTGCCGGCCAGGGTGAAGTAGCGCCGATAGACCTTGCGCATCAGGTCCTGCCGGCCCACCGGCATGTTCTTCGGATCCTTGGTGCCGAGGTAGTAGTGGCACTTGTCGGTGCAGGAGCCGCACTTGACGCAGGAGTCCATGTAGACGCGCAGGGAGCGATACTTGCCCAGCATCTCGCCCATCTTGTCGATGGCCTTATCCTGCCAATCGTCTACCAGCTCCCCGGGGAAACCCAGCGGCTCCTGGAACTCCGGCTTGGACACGAAGGGGCTGCTATGCGCCATCGCGTCCGGCTCAATTTCCGGAATCTCCGCGTACTGCTTGAGCTCGGGTACTTTGAAATTTGCCTTTGCCATGGTCCTGCCTCCTCGAACGCTCGTTCTTCAGTTTATTGCTCCAGGCTCTTGGCCCATTTCGCGATGTGTCGTTTCTCGCGTGGGTTGTCGACCTGGTTACGGGTGGGACTGAAGAACAGCCCGGGGGCATGCAACAGCTTGCTGAACGGGAACACGATCATGAGTGTCGCTACCAGCAGCAGGTGCACGAGCAACAACGGGTCCGCCGGCAGCGGAGAGAAATCGAAAGTCATCAGCCCGCGGAAGAAAAGCTTGACCGAAATGACGTCGACGTGCACGACGAAGGTCATCATGAGTCCGCTGGCGCCGATGAGGATCAGCAGCGCGAGAATCAGATGGTCGGAGGTCCCGGTGATGTAACGGACACGATCGACCAGGAAGCGGCGCGCCCAAAGTCCGATCAAGCCCACGACCATGGCCATGCCACCGTAGATGCCGAAGGGCTGAACGAGCTGGATCGGCAGCCAGACCGGATCGATGAAATAACGCAAATGGCGCAGGGTGACCAGGAACAGCCCGAAGTGGAAGACCCAGCCGAAGATCCAGATCCACTTGTTGCCCTTGAACAGGCTCTCGAAGAAGACCACTTCGCGCGCCAAGCGGAAGGCGACGCCGGACTCGGTGGTGGGCGCCGGGGTCGTCGGGATCTTGAGCGGCGCCGGGGTGCGCGCATACTGCACGATCCTTCTGATCAGGCCCGCCACAAGCACGGCGGCGGCAAAGTAGAACAAGATGGCGTATACGACTGTCAGAAACGACATGTTCCCGCTACCTTCTATGGATCCGTCGAAGTGCCGGAGGGACACCGTTGTCCCCCGGACCGCTAGCAGCGCACCGAGCCAGCCTACCCCTGTGGCCGCTCGGCACGGAACCGGGGGCTCGCGCCCGCGCTTCCACTTCCCCCCTGGTGTAAAACCTTGGGAGAGCCGGTACCTCGCTGTACCGGCATAAACGCCTGATTAGACGCAGCCGGTCGGCTTCGGCAGACCGGCGTAACGGCAGGCCTGCTTGGCCGGACCGTAAGGGAACAGGCCGTAGAGGTACTTGCTGTTGCCCTTGTCCTTGCCCATCTTCTTGCCGACCGCCTTGGTCAGGACGCGCACCGCAGGAGCGATCTGATACTCCTCGTAGTACTCGCGCAGGAACTTGATGATCGACCAGTGGTCGTCGGTGAGCTCCAGGTCGTCTTCCTTGGACATGATCTCGGCAACGCCGGGCTCCCACTCCTGGATGTTGGTGAGGTAACCCTCTTCGTCGGTCTCGTAGACTTTACCGTTGACTTCGATACCCATGATGACTCTCCTCTCGATTGAAATGTGATTTTTACAACCAGGCCTGAACCTTGTCGTTTTCCGCGGCCAAATCCACGAAACCGGCATAGTCCACGACTTTGACGCCCTCGATTACCCGGTCCTCGGAGAAACCGCGGGCCTTCAGGTCCGGGCCGAGGACGTAAACCGATTGCTTATCGAGTGCCGCCTTGATCTGGTCTTCCGCACTCGTGCCCTTCAAAACCGCGTAGACGCCGTCTTCGAACAGCAGCACCGGGTCGCCACCGTTGGCGAACTTCAGGCAGGATTCCAGGGAGTTGCGCTCGAACGGCGACTTGTTGACAGTGTTCAGAATACTCATCGGACCCCTCCGTCAGAAGCTGAAGATCACGTCGGACTCTTCCATGAGCTCGGAAATGCGGGCGGCTTCCACCACCTCGACGATGTTCTCTATCTCTTCCTCGGTCTCCCAGTCCTCCCAGGCGATAGCAACCAGGTCGTCCTGTGTCAGACCGCGCGCCGACAGGGAATCCTTATCCACGTAGATGCTCTTGACTTCGTAGTCGCCCAGAGTACGGTAGGTGGGTGAGAAATTCTTCATGCCCACTTCGCTTGTGTCCTGGCCCTTGGTGAGCTGATAGACGCCGTCGTCGACGAACATCACCCTGACCTCCTGATCGAAAGCGGCGCCGATGAGCACGACCTCCAGGGACTCCCACGCGTAAATGGTGCCGTAGGGGGCCTTGCGGTTGAGGTACAGGAACTTCTTGACGGTTTCAGACATGATGTACCTCCCTTAATCGCCGAAAACGACGAGCCGATCCGACTGGATAGCCGCCTCGACAAGCTGTCCGAGCCCCGAGATCCGGAAGCCGGGATGGATGTTGGTGGCGTCCTTTCCGTTGCGCTTAGCCTCGCCCTCGTCCACGACACCGCGGCGCTGGGCCGCAGCTACGCAGACCACCAACTCCGTCTGCATCACCTCTTTACCGTCCTCGGTGGTTGGCGACTCAATCTTGTACTGCTCTGCCAGCTCCGCCCAACGGTTGACGATGTTGCGGTCGTCCTGAGGCGGCGTCGTCAGTCGTGACGAGTTGTTGACCCCGTCGTGATAGAAAAAGACACGTAAGATCTCGTGCCCTTTCTCCAACGCGGCCTTGGCGAAAAAATACGCCGAGTCGGACGCCTGGTGCTGATAGGGTCCCTCGTTGATCTGGATTGCGAACTTCATAACGACCTCAAGTTAGGTTGTTCCACTCTCCGGCCCTCTCCCCGACAGGGAGAGGATTTGCCAGAACGCCTGTGGCGCGTCTTACCGACGACCCGCTCAGAAGCGGATGTAGTTGGACGAGTTGAAGCTGGCACGGGCACCGCGCCAGGTATCGATGTGATACTTGGTGAACGGCAGCTCCACTTCCTCGAAGAAGCGCGGCCAGCCGATACGCTCGATCCACTCGTTGACGCGCTCCCAATCCTTCGCGCCTTCCTTGTAGGCCTTGAGAATGCGCTTGACGATGGCGGTCGCCTCCGGCCAGCGCGGCGGGTTGTTCGGGATGCCGGCGGCGACCAGCTTCTGGAAGGTCGGCTTGCCGCGGGCGTTGGAGTGGTTGCCACCGACCCAGATAGCCAGCTTGGAGTGCTCGGCATCGTTGATCTGCATGGGCGGGCACGGCGGGAAGCAGGCGCCGCAGCAGATGCACTTTCGCTCGTCGACCTCGAGGGAAGGCTTGCCGTTGACCATGGCCGGACGGATGGCTGCGACCGGGCAACGGGCGACGACACGTCGGACGCTCGCAGACGTTGGCCACCAGATCGTGGTTGATCTTCGGCGGCTTGGTGTGCTGGATATTGATGGCGATATCGCCCTGACCGCCGCAGTTGATCTGGCAGCAGGAAGTGGTGATGTGCACCCGGTTGGGCATGTTGGCTTCTTTGAACTCGTCGATGAGTTCGTCCATCATCGACTTGACCACGCCCGAGGCGTCGGTGCCGGGGATGTCGCAGTGCAGCCAACCCTGGGTGTGCGAGATCATCGCCACCGAGTTCTGGGTGCCGCCGACGATGAAGCCAGCATCCTCGACGGCCTTGATCAGGGGCTCGACCTTGGCGCTGATCGGAAACCAGATACTCGATATTCGAGCGCAGCGTGAAGTGTACAAAGCCGTCGGCGTACTCATCGCCGATGTCGCACAGCTTGCGCAGGGTGAACACGTCGAGGATGCGCTGGGTACCGACCTTCACGGTCCAGATCTCGTCACCGCTGTAGGCGACGTGGCGCAGAACGCCGACGCGCGGATGCTCATGGTACTTCCACATGCCGAAGTTCTTGCGCATCACGGGATGCAGGTACTGCCACGGATCCGGGCATCCAGTTTCGATCGGCTCACGCATGTTTGCCATCGCCTGTCCTCCAATCTCAGAATAATGATTCGGTTAAAATCGTTACGCGAAGCGCAGCGCGGGGATTGCTCCCCGCAGCTTTCGCTCGGAATCACCTGCCGGCTTCGGCCTGCTTCTCGAACCACTCCTCGGCCGCCTCGTCCCAACCGTCCATGCGGACGTAGGAGCTCTGGCGCGGGTGGCTGAGCATGTTGGGATCGGGATCGATACCGATGCCGTCGAGGAAGTTGGCCAGACCGATGCGCTCGATCATCTCGCCGCAGCGCTCGTGCTCCAGGCCGTTCTCGGCCCAGAAGTCGATGATCTCCTCGGCCATCTCGACCAGGGACTCATAGTCCTCCTCGGTCTCCAGCTTCTTGAAGGGGACCACGACGGTACCCATCAGATCGCCGATCTTGAGGGTGCGCTTGCCGCCGATGCAGATGGTGACGCCCTTGTCGTCTCCCGGGTGCAGGGCCTTGGGCATGACGTTCAGGCAGTGCATGCAGCGCACGCAGTCGCGGTTGTTGACGGCCAGGGTGTCGTCGTCGTTCAGGGACAGGGCCTGGGTCGGGCAGCGGGTGACGACGTTGTCGACGATGTACTGGCGGCCCTTGGTCTGGACGTAGTTCTTGACCTCGTCCTGGTCCACCTTCATGTCGTCGCGCCAGGTACCGAGCACGGCGAAGTCGGCGCGCTCGATGGCGTTCTGGCAGTCGTTGCCGCAACCGGAGACCTTGAACTTGAACTTGTAGGGCAGCGCCGGACGGTGGACGTCGTCGGTGAAGTTGTTCACCAGCAGCCGGTGGGCCTTGAGCTCGTTGGTGCAGGACATCTCGCAGCGGGCCGCGCCGACGCAGGACATGGCGGTACGCACGCAGGGGCCGGCGCCGCCGAGATCCCAACCGTAGTCGTTGATCTCGTCGAAGAAGTGCTGGACGTTCTCGGTGTCGGTGCCGATGAACATGATGTTGCCGGTCTGACCGTGGAAGGTCACCAGGCCGGAGCCGTACTTCTCCCAGCTGTCGGCCAGTTGGCGCAGCATGCTCGGTGGTGTAGTGGTTGCCCGCCGGCGGCTGCACGCGCAGGGTGTGGAATTCCTTGGACTCGGGGAAGGCCTTACCGACCTCGGAGAAGCGGGGAATGATGCCGCCGCCGTAGCCGTAGACGGAGACGGTGCCGCCCTTCCAGTAACCCTTGCGGGTCTCGTAGGAGTGCTCCAGCTGACCCAGCAGGTCGTTGGTCACCTTGTTGATGCGCTCATCCGGGTGCTCGTCGCGCAGGCGCTTGATACCGGAGATGAAGCTCGGCCAGGGGCCGCTCCTCCAGCTGGTCGAGCATCGGGGTATCGTGCTTTTCGATTGCCATCGCGCTAGTCTCTCCTGGTCTTTCTATCTTTAGGGCGGAAAGGGTTCGGATCGCGTTGCGTAATTCGGTTCCGCAGGTCTTGAAGCCCGCGGCCTCAAGCCTCGTCTGAACTCCTCATCTAGACGGTGTTCGGGCTCTGGACGGTACTTCAACCCTTCGAGCAGGGAAGCATCGCCGCCCGCTAAGATACTCACGGAAGCTCAGGCGTACTATTCCACCTTCGGGAGGTAGCCCCTTCCGCTTCTATCCCAAACGGGATAGCCCTACTCACCGATCCGTTGCCGAGAAAAAACCCTGATCCCGATCAGGACTCCTGGCAAAGTGGGCCGCGATGTTAGCCTGCGAAGACCGGTTAGTCAACGAATTCTAATATAAGCAATCCCTCATGAGCCTGCCGACGCCGGCTCATGAAGGCGTGGTTGCGCGGTCCCCGGAGGGGCACAACCCGCTGCGCGGCGCTCCGGTTGTATTCCACCCGGGACGTCTACATATTTTGCCATAAGCCGTTCCCGGTTGCGGGATATCGGAGCAAACAGGTTCTTAGATGCTGAAACTGAGCGAAATGCTGGTATATCACAAGGAAGTCGAATCCTTTGACGAGTTGCTCCCGCTGGTTCAGGACGTAGCCCGCAGCGGCGAGCGTTTCTTCCGAATGGATGTGAAGCCGCCCTTTCCCGACACCCCAGAGGATTGGGAAGACAGGCTCGAGGCCGCATTCAGCGGCCTGATCCGCTGAGCACACCGCCGGATGCCAAGACAGGAATCATGAAGCAATACGACATCACCAATATACAGCTCGCGGATACCGCGGCGGATTCGGTCATCAACCGCAGCGCCGAGCAAGCGGCCTTGGAATCCCACCTACAAGCATTAGAGGACAATTACAACGACCTGCGGCGAATCGACGGCGCCCCGAAAGACGATCGCAGACATCAAGCTGCAAATGGCTCGAGCCCTGGTCAGCCTGGAGCGAGGCCCCGACGCCTGGTCGCTGGGCCGCGAGGCGCTCGACACCTTCGTACAAGCGCGAAGACTTCGAGTCCGCCGCCGACGCCTGCGACGTGCTGTTTCAAGCGGAACAGCCCGACTCCCTGAGCGCGCTGGGTCACGGTATATGGCTCGCAGTCACCTATCCGATGGACCCCGAGCTCGCGGTGGAGCTGCTGACCCACGTCGTGGACGAAACGCCCGACGACGCGGACGGTGCCGCCGTAGCCGCCACGACCGCCCTGTTCCTCGCCGACATCCGCGCCTCGGGCACGCAACGTGAAAACCTGATGTTCTTCGCCTCCCAGATCCTGGGGGCCGTGGCCAGACGCCACAGTGACGTGGACAGCCAGGAGGCGTTCGATCTGTGGATGGAGCGTCTCGAGCTCAAGGAGCCCGAAAAGTTTCTCGTGCGGCTGCGCAACGTGGTGGACGTACTGGTCCAGGACGACTGGTGGTTCGACCGTGAGGCCCTTCAGGCGAAGCTGCCGGTGAATTGAGGCGAGGACGAGCGCGAGGGCCGAGGCCGATTGAGATCGCTCGATCTGCTGCACCTCAGCCCTCGTGCCTCGATCACTCGATACTCAATCACTATGTTCTGGCAAGAAGACGACAACGAAAAGACATTCCAAGTACCCGACGACATCGTCGACGTCCTGTTCTCCATCGAATGCAAGCGCCTGCCGGTGGATCACGCCTATGCCTTGTCTGATGCCTTGCGCGGACTGCTGCCCTGGATAGCCGACGAGGACTCGCGAGTTGCCGTCCACACGGTCCACGTTGCCGGCTCCCAGAACGGCTGGGAAAGGCCCGAGCACGGCTCGGATCAGCACCTGATCGTCTCCAAGCGCACCAAGCTCACCATTCGCGTACCCAAGGAGCGAATGGACGAGCTGATCGATGAGCTCAGGGGTCAGACCCTGGACGTGTCCGGTTGCGGCCTCACCATCCGCGAGGGCAAGATCCGACCGCTGAGCAAAGAGACCACCCTGTTCGCGCGTTACGTGGTCACCCTGCCCGACAACAGCGAGGACGGCTTTTTGACCTGGGCGGTACGCGAGCTCAAGAGGCGGGGCATTGGCGTGCGCAAGGCCCTGTGCGGCAAGGACGACGCCCCTGACCACACCCGACGGAACCGTTCATACGCGCAGCCTCATGCTCGCGGACCTGTCTCCCGAAGAGTCCTTGCGACTGCAGCAGTCCGGGCTCGGCCCCCACCGAGAGATGGGCTGCGGCATCTTCATCCCCCACAAGGGCATAGACCCGGTCAAGAATGCGACCTGAAGAGGGTAATGTTTAAATCCCGTGGGTCGGACTTCAGTCCGACTGCGGGGGCGGCAATGTCGGGCTGAAGCCCGACCCAAACCTCTGATGTAATCTGGACTTCGATGCCACTTCAGACCCGCCTGCGCCGTCCGCGGGCGCCTGGGACACCCACCGGATTTGCCCGTGGAGCTCGACGTTTTGCGCAGATCTCCACCCACGGTCGAACGGCATCTATAGCCCGATGCCCACGAAATCCCTCGTTTCCCGGATGACGAAAGCTTCGCAATTCCATAAAATTAGCCAGCTTTGTTTTTCATCCGCGCGCTTCGCGCGCTGTTCTTCCGCCGAACGAAAAGGCACACCAAGACGAAGAGGAGCACGACATGGCCATTGAAGTAAACGGCAAGACCATCGAGACCGACAGCAACGGCAACTTGGTCAACAACCAGGAGTGGGACAAAGACGTCGCCCAGGCGCTTGCCGCCGCAGATAATATAGAGCTGACCCAGGAGCACTGGGACGTCCTCGAGTATCTGCGTGACGAATACATGAACAACAACAACAATCAGCCCATGGAGCGTCAGATCAACAAGGACATGGGCAAACGCTGGGGCAAAAAGATCAGCAGCAAGGATCTCTACAAGCTCTTTCCCCTGGCCCCGAGCAAGCAGGGCAGCAAGATTGCCGGGCTGCCCTTCGTAGCGCGCAAAGGCGGATACTGAATAGAAGGAGCAAGGATCCCGGGGCAGGAACCAAGGCAAAGGCGGCGCAAGTCTTGCCCGGCGGGCTCACCGCGAGTACCGTCGCATCTATGCCCCGCTAGGAACACCTGGAGATCTCATCACTTTGAGCTACGAAGCCACGTTACGCCGCTTCGCGTCGGAGCGTCCGCTCGAGGTCCTGGTAAAAGGCGATTGCATGCGGCCCCTCCTTTCGGACGGGGATCGGGTGCTCGTCGCCCCGCGCCGCTGCTACCTGCCGGGCGACATCCTGGTATTTCGCGGCCGAAGCGGCGCGCTGGTAAGCCATCGCCTTTTGGGCTGGTTCCCTCGGCGCGGCCGGTTATGGCTGCTGACCCAAGCCGATTCGGCTGTGCTGCCTGACACACCGGTCGCGCCGGGCCAAGTGCTCGGCTGCCTCGTCGGCGGCGGGATTCGACGCGAGGCCGTGGGCGTGCCTCTAGGTCACAGGGCCCGCGCCTTCGCGCAATTTCTGGCGCATATTCTAAGGCGCGTGTCGGGCGCGGGCACATCCGGGCGTGCCTGAGCCGATCTACGTTCGCGGAGATCTACAAGCGCCAATCGGCCCCGCGGCGGCCTGCGGGGCCAATGAGCTCTGAGTCGATTTCATCGGTGGCCCTTACCGCATCACGGGGTTGGACGACGCCCAATTCGCGCGTTTGCTCCGGCATTTCAGTAATCGTGGCGTGGTTGGCGCGGCTGCACAGGGCGCGCGGGTAGAGCTTACGGTGAGGCGGATCGGCCCGATCGGTTCAACCCGATTCACGCGTACGACGGCTGGGAGTACAACGCGTTCGATTTCGGCTACTCACCGGGGCGCGTTGTTACGGCCGGGCTCAGCCTGCTCGCCGAGCTCTGCGTGGAACCGCGGCTGAGCGCCACCCTCTGGACGCCGCTGTCGGACCACGATTGGTTTCCCGGCATCGTGTTCGAAAACTTTTTCCGGGTGGTCGTCGCGTACCGTCTCCTCGAGCTGGGTGGCGTGCTGTTGCACAGCTCGGGTACGCTGTATCAGACCGGGCGGGCCCGGCTGTTCCTCGGCCCCTCTGGCGCCGGCAAGTCGACCCTCGCGGGACTGCTCAGATCCCAGGGGCATCGGGTCCTGAGCGACGACCTCAATGCCGTCCTACCCGACGGGGACCGCTTTCGCGTCCAGTGCGTCCCCTTTGCGAGCACGCTGGAGACGTTCGGCGCCCCTGGCGCCAGCCCACCCCTTGGTCGGGTGCTACCGAATCATCAAGGCGCCGCAGGACCGCGTGCTGCCGGCAGGCGGCGCGGCCGCCCTGGTGCTGCTCCTGAGCTGCAGCCCCTTCGTCAACCGGGACCCACCCAGGTCGGATGCCTTGGTTGCAAACCTCAAACGCCTCGCGGCCGCCGTCGAGCAGAAAGAGCTATCGTTTTCGCTGAACGGCGCGGCCGCGGGTCTATCCGAGGCCGAAACCGCGAAAGTTTAACGGACACCCGTGGGTCACATCCCCGAATACAGACTTCCCCGGTTGGAAACCCTCTGCGCCTCGCAGTGGGCCGGGAGGCCGCTGCCGGACCTGGGCGCAACCCGGCGGGCGATCGACAGGCAGCGGTTCCTTTGGCAAAAGCGGTATCGGTCAAGAATTCGCTGGTCCGAGGGTTCCGCAGACGTCAGCGGTCGCCTTTCCGCGAAATCCCGCGATCGACTCACGGCGTACCCGGCTGAGGATCCGCGGCGCCTGATAGGGCCGGCGCTCCACCTTTTCCTCGGCTGGTTGCGCCGTTCTATCGCCATCGCCCCGATCAGTGTGTCTGTCTTCGTTCATGCTCATTGCTCTCGAATCTTGGCAGGTTGGCCGTCGTCCTCGGGAAAATCCGGAACAGGCGGCGGCGGTGTCAGCGGCTCGTCGAGCAAACTCGGTTCCAGAAAGGCGGTGTCGACCGAAACAGCCGGATCACCCAGGAGATTGTAGGTTCGCAGCAACACAGGGTCTGCGCCAGTGCCCCGGTACTCCTCCAGGGCGATCAGGAGGGCATCGCCCAGTCTCACGGCCCCGTGACCGTAGATCGCCCGGATCAGGGCCTTGCCCAGGAGCGCGGCCCCGCCGTGCCGGGAAAGTGCCGCCGAGCGTGCCGACTTCCGAATCAGTTTCCCACGCCAGGACGGTGCCGTTCTCCGTCAGCAGGGCCTTGAAGGAGCTCACGGAGGCCAGGGTGAAGTTGGGGTCGATCTCGAAGGCCCCGATGTCGCAATTGCCAACCGCGGGCGAGGGGCGGGTCGCCCCGCGCTGGTCGAGGCTGACCAAACCGCCGCAGTTCAGGGTCAGTGTCCCGTTGGTCTGGACGCCGGCACCGCGCAAAAACGCAATTGTCCGGCCTCCCTGAATCTGGATGTCGGAGAAGGCCGCCGTGAACCCCGCCAGGACCTCGATCACGTTGGTGTCCGGGCTCGCCCAGATTGCCGGCGTTGCGCCTCCACTGTACGCAGGGATAGACGTTGCCGAACGGGTCGATGGTCAGGGTAGAAGCCCCGGCGCCGCAGTGGTTGCGGGTGGCCGTTTTGGCGCCGACCTCACCCCCGCCGACGGTTGCGTCATGCCGTGCCGATTGGCGGTGCCGCTGCAAGCGGAGTAACCGATGCACCGCGTCCGCACTGGAAGCAATGGAAAGGGGTACGGTGTCGCCGTCGTCCCGCGGCGTGACCAGGGAGTCAAACTAAAGCGGCAGACCCCAGGCTATCGGCGAGATCGTTGTAGCAGAAAAAGCAATCGCGGTTACAGCGGTAGGTGAGCTCCAGCAGCACCGAGAACAGCCGCCCGCCGTTCCAGACACGCGCCATTATCTCCGCGTAGGACGACATCTCACCCGCACTCCACCACTCGCGATTCGGCAAGTTCATCGCTGAACTGCTTGACGTCGCGTTTCAGAGTAGGCCGATCGACATCGAACTCGGCGGTGAGGCAATCCACGAGCGCGCCTAGCTCCGCGGGTCTCTCCAGCAGTTCTATGACACGCATGCCAAGCTCGTTGATGACCAACACTTCGCCAGCCTGCTGCAAAAGTAGTACGCCTTCGTGATCGACGCGCATAGATCGGACGCTCGAGCTCAAACGGTAACGCATCGCAATTGAAATCGGGGAGCGGGGAGCGGGGAGCGGGAGTTAAACCGCATGACGGACTTCACATAACACGAAACGCTAGCACCAACAGCAGGCCCAAGCAAGCCTCTCCCCTACACCTCCGCCCACATCCGCAGCAGATTCGCGTAGGAGCGATCCACATAGCCAGTCTCCTCGGCGCCCGGCGCCTGCTTCAGCATCTTCTCACGCGCAAGGTTGAGCTCGTATAGCAGCTCCCTCCGGGCCGGATCGCGCACATAACTCTGAATCCAGGTCAGTGCCACCAAACGCTTGCCTTTGGTCACAGGTGCTACCTGGTGCAGGCTCGAGGACGGATAGACAATCGCATCCCCTGCCCCGAGCTTTACCCGCTTCTCGCCGAAGGAGGTCCGGATCACCAGATCCCCCCCGTCGTAGACCTGTGGCTCGGTGAGAAAGACCGTCATGGAGACGTCGGTGCGAAAACGCGGCCCGTCGCTCCCCATGACGGGATCGTCCACATGGTCGCCGTAGGCCATGCCCGGCTCGTAGCGGGCGAAAATGGGGTCTGCCACCCGGTGGGGCAACACGCCGAAACGAAAAGCCTCGTTGTGGCCCAGGCTGCTCATGAAGATGCGAATCAGCAGCTTCATGCGCTCAGGGTCCGCCCGCATCTCCAGGTTGTCCTTCACCCGTGCGGCCGCGAAGCCGGCAGTGAGCTTGCCGTCGACGAAGGTTGCGTCAGCAAGTATCTGGTGGATCTTCTCGAGCTGGGCCTGGTTGAGTAGGCCGGGAATGGTCAACAACATAGGCGGTCGTCCGTTTTGCGATTGCGGCTCTGCTAGAATGCCGCGCTGAAAGTTTCAATGAAAGGGGCACGCCATGATTCTAAAGGCCATCATCGACGATCAGGAGTACAGCCTCAACGTACCCGAAGCGGTGATAACGCAGGGCGAGGAGCTCTTCGCAAAGCTGGACGCGGACATGGACAGAGGTTGGCAAATGAGCCGGCAGTGGGTGCAAAGCCCCAGTCGCGTGGAGCGCTGCCAGATCGTAGCCGACAAGCTGCTCACCGCCCTGGAGACGGAGAACCGGAAGCTGGGACTTCTCATGGCCGGCTATATTCTGAGCCGCATGCCGGGCATTGATACGGTGGAGATCGACATCGGGGGCGAGATCCAGAACACCCAGTTTATCGGACAGCACCAGGAATCGGCGCCAGCGGCGCCCGCAAACCGGGCACAGCCGGCCGCGCGCGCCGGGCTCGGCAAGCTAGAAGCCATGGAGCAGGCAGGCAACGACGTGACCAAGGTGTTCAAAGTCGGCAAGGCGTTCCGCTTCTCGGTCTTCGATCACGGCACCGGCGCCTGGCAAGACTCGCCTACGCTCGCAACCGAGCAGGAAGCGGAGCGGCTGCGCCAGGAGGCATTCAAGGACCGCTTCGAGGCCCTGCAGCGCGGCGTCTGACCCCCTTGGCGGATCTGTTCAGCGTCGCCGCTCCCCTTTGCAGGCACGTTTGCGGGTCATGTCGCCGTCGTGCGGCAGGTGTGGGATTTCAGGGATAATCCCGGCTTGCGCAAAAAGTGAAAACGAAGTAGAACAACCTGCAATAACGTCTAGAAATCGAATTGATTTTTCCGTTGGTATGAACCGCAAAACCTCCTTTCGCCACATCGGATTCGGACTCTGTCTAGCCGGCTGCCTCGGCCTAGCTGCAATAACGCACGCCTCCCCTCGGGCGAAGGTGAAGGCGACCGCGCCCGGACCCGCCGCCGCTATCGGTGGGCCGGCGAGCGGCTGTATCGCCGGCGCCGAGGCCTTGCCGGCCGAAGGCACCGGATTCGCCAGCATTCGGCGCCATCGCAACCGTTATTACGGCCATCCGGATACGGTTCGCCTGGTCAACGATCTGGGCCGCGCCCTGAGTAAACGCGCCGATGGAGTGATGATGGTCGGTGACCTCTCCCAGCCGCGCGGCGGCCTCATGTCGTCCATGCACCGGAGCCATCAGAACGGGATGGACGTAGACATCTGGTTCAGTCTGGCCGAATCGGCCCGCAGTGCCGACAAGCAGCACCCCGAGAACCGTGATCCAAAGAGCATGGTCGCCCCGGGTGGAGAGGACCTCGGCAAGGACTGGGGTAAGCATCAACGGTTTCTGCTAAAGACCGCGGCCGAGAACCCACGGGTGGACCGCATCATGGTCAATCCCGCCATCAAGCGCGCCCTGTGCCGCTCCGAGAACGGCAACCGCAAGTGGCTGCGCAAGCTGCGCCCCTGGTGGGGGCACGACGCCCACTTTCACGTCCGTCTGAAGTGCCCCAAAGGCAGCCCGAAATGCAAGCAGCAGGCCCCCGTACCGGCAGGCGACGGTTGCGACAAGTCACTCGCCTGGTGGTTCAGCGACGAAGCCCGGACGCCGGCAAAGAAGTCGACAAAGAAGAAGAAGGCGAAACCGTCCGTGCCGGCGGCATGCAGGACATTGCTCTCCGGGTTTTGAGCGTCCCAGCGCAGTGGGCGGATATCCGCGCTCCGCTTCCCGGGGACTCATGCTTAGGTGCTCCTGGATTTTACAGTTCAACCACGAATGACACGAAGAGCTCGTGGTGAATCGCACCTTTCAGAGTGACTGGTACTCCCCCTCCAGCGCCCGCCGCAGAGCCGCTTCTACAGCCTGCAGCTCTACCTCAAGGGCGGGAGGCCCGCCTCAGGCGAATACCACCCAGGTAGTTGCAATGTACTTGATGCCTTGCTTCATCTGCGCCGCGCGGTGCTCGTGGGTCCAGAACGGCGGGAAGAGGATCAGCTTGCCCTTCTCGGGCGAAACGCTGATGTCCTGGAAGAGGAACTGGGTCTCGCCACCGGGGCCGGGCACGTCGTCGAGGTACCACAGCGCCACCAGTTGGCGCTGACTGAACTCGTGACTGCCGCCGTCGATGTGCCAGTGATAAAACTCGCCCGGCCGGTAGCGCTGCACCTGGTAGCCCATATCCTTGAACGGCCCCTTGAAGTACACAAAGGTCTCGCGGAACTCCCGCAGGGCTGCGGCCAGCGAGCGGAAGAACATCTGGTCCACGTCCTTCCAGTCCTCCTTGTCGCTCACCACCAAGTCCGTGGTCACCTTGACACTGCGGTCCTTGGTCTGGATCTGACCGATCCGGCCTTCGTGCTGCTGCTCGGGATGGGCCTCGAAACGCTCGACGACCTCGTCACAGAATGCGGGCGGCAGCGCCAGGGGTCGTTCGAAGATGAAGCTCCCGGGCTTGAGCTCTCGAATCGTAGAAAGGCGCGAGACGAGGCGTTCGGCTGCCGTACTCATGGCATTTGTTTCCTGCGGGCTTTGCGGATGGTCTTTTATTGTCCGGACAAGAACGCGTTCAGGTCAACGATTCTCCGGTCCACGGTTGGCATTGTCATTTACCTCGAGATGAGCATCGGAAGATCCAGCCACGCACCCGCCAAGGCGCCCTGATCATCACCGCTCCCCGAGATCACGCCCCGGGCCACGGCCGGACACCGCCAAGTTATCGGCAGCCGGCCGATGCACCGATTATCCGCGCGCGGTCGATACACCTGTGTGGGTCGTTGCGCGGCGACGCACGCAACCGAGTCGCATGCTCTCGGTGAGCGGTGCAACGGCGCTACACTGGGAGAGAATTGCGCAATGGAAGATGAATGTCCTACGCCCTCGCCGCCAACGTATTGGTCGTCCTGCACCTATGCTTCATCCTGTTTGTGGCAACCGGCGGGCTGCTGGTGCTGCGCTGGCCCCGTTTAGCCTGGGTCCATGTTCCCGCGGCGCTGTGGGGTGGTCTCATCGAGCTTGGTGGTTGGATTTGCCCGTTGACGCCGCTTGAGAACGCCCTGCGCCGGAGCGCCGGAGATGCAGGATACCCGGGCGGATTCGTCGATCATTACTTAATCCCCCTGATTTATCCTCCAGGGCTCACCCGTGATCTACAGATCGGCTTGGGAATCGCCGTGTTCGCCGTGAACGCCTTGGCTTACGGTGCCCTCATCATTCGCTGCCGGCGGGCGAGCTGACGCCTGCCCTTTTGGCATAGTTGCAGTTTAACCAGCCGTTGAATCTAAGGCTTCTGCGCGCTCTGAGCATCGGCTTGGTGTTTGCGGCCGACGAATCCCGAATATCTCAACTGCTCTTCCCCGTCGACATCGATTGCGCGCAGGGTCTCGCCCCGAGTCCGCCCCAACCCGAGGATGATCGCCTCCGTATCCGAAATTGGCTTCAAAGGCACCTGGATCCTCTTGGAGGACAAGACCGGCATCTTGTAGCTCATGCACAGTTGACCATTGTTCAGCTTCAACTCCGGCTCGGTCACCGGAAACTCTTCGTCCTGGTTCAAGACTTGATAGGTACCGACCCTATCGAGCCAGACCTCTGGAACGGGAGCCTCGGGTATTTTCTCGCCCAATACGACCTTCTTCTCGCCCTTCTTGGCGACGACCACCTCTCTGCCGTCTATCTGCTGGGTCTGAAAGCGCATTTTTGCCAGAGGCTTGAACGAGGGCGGAAGCGAGGCCATGGCTCCCTGGCCGATACCGAACCAGCCGTTCGGATACGGAATCAGGTCAAAGGTCTCCTCGACGAGGCATGCGCAAAGCTTCGCATCGTTCGGGCGGATGGAGATCAACCCGAAATCCGTGGCGTAATTCCCGGCCGTGTCCGCCCGCTCTGACTGCGTGATATCCCGTTCGATTCGATCGAGAAAGAGCCCGGCGGACAAGGGTCGCGGTATCGCGTCCAGGACCCTGGACAAAATCTCCTCCGCCAGCCTGGAAACGATGCTTCGAGAGCCATCCCCATTGGCCAGGACAGCCACACCCAGGCCCTTTTCCGGTAACAGGATCAACTCGGAGCTGAACGCCAGGGTGGTGCCGCCATGGCGCACGACGCGCCCTCCGCCGGGGATGGTTTCTTCCTCTAGAAACCACCCGAGTCCGTTGACGATTTCGAAATCCAGCGGCACGTCCTTGTTCTGAGGCTCCAACATCTCCTCGAAAGACTCGCGTGTGAGGGTTCGATTTCCGGTGTCGCTCTCACCGGAAAGCACCGTTCGCATGAAGCCGCCCAAGTCCGATGCGGATGTGTATAGGGCGTGAGCGGGGAGATCCCGTATGGGGAGCAGCTCCCGCTCCTCGCCGTTCCTGTATCCCTTCGAGAAAATGCCTTCCATGCTCGGGCGCGGCCCCATGCCGCTGGTCGTCATGCCCCATGGCCTGAAGATGTGCGCCTCCATGTAGTCCGCGTAGGGCGTTCCACTGACGGTCTCCACCAGGTGGCCAAGCAACGTGTAGCCGACGTTCGAGTAAGAGAAGACGAGGTTCGGCGGAAAGGCCGCATATTCCTCGCGCAGACGCTCGGTAACTTTCGTGTAGGACTCGTCGGTCCACATTCCCTTATTCAAGTCCGTCGGTAGGCCGGAATGGTGGCAAAGGACGCTGCGGATGGTGATCGGCTCCGCCGTGGTGTCGAAGCGGCTGCGGATGGAAAACTCACTCAGATAGCCATTAAGAGGCTGATCGATGTCCAGCTCATCTTTCTCGGCAAGCTGCATCACCGCCATCGCAGTGAAAGGCTTGGCAAGCGAGCCGGCTCGATAGACGGTCTCGGATGTCGCGGGAATGCGTCGCGCCAAGTCCGCAAATCCGAAGCCCTCGCTCCAGAGGATATGCCCACCCCTCACGAGCACGAGACTGATCCCCGGGACCAGGTACTTTTTCTGGGCGGAGGCGATCAGCGGCGCGAGATCGTCTCGAATTCGGGCAATCTCATCCCCGACGATCTTCGCTCCGGCAGTTGGGACAGCTTTGTCAGGCCCCTGCGAAGGCCCCTCGGCGAACGACACACCGTCCGCAATGAGGCCTATTGCCGAGCTCGAGATAAGCGCGGCGGAAATCGCGCCGAACAAGGATTTTAGACCCATCTTCAGCGCACCTCCGGGATAGCGCATGTTACTAGCGTTGCAAGCGCTTGTTTTTCTTTGCGATGCGGTGCACCGGCGAGCCGCAGTCTGAGAACAATGATCTTAGGGAAGGGCGTCCTGCCAAAGTAAAGAGGTCAGGGGATCGAGAACCGCACGTATCAATTTAGGCGGCGGAGCGCGTCGAGCCGGTGTGCCTGATGCTGCCCTTTTTCAGCCCCGCAGGAGAAAATATAGCACAATTACCAGAGTAGATTTATCAACAAATATGCGGGATTTGCGGTACTGCATACTACCGGCGGTTTGGGCCAAAAACCCTTGGATCGACGTTTCCGCGAACCGCTTACACGTTGATTTCTCAGTGAAACGGTAGACCGAATATTTACGGTTCCATTCACGGGGTATAGACCCACTCGATTCGCGCGACCGTATCGTCGCGCCGGTAGATCTGCCAGAGTCCGTCCCAAAGCTCCCGCGTGTCATCAGTCCGCGCATGCCACATTCTCCCCGACGTCTTTGATGTCGCCATAGGCTGCAATCCACCCGTCTTTAGTGACCCGCTCGGCGCTTGAAAGCGGCGCTACCTTTTCGGTCTCCAGCCCGCCATGGCCAGCGCTCGGTTGCGTCGGACCACACTTCAAGAACTTCCAGATCGGCGTCCCAAGCGCCGGCTCTATGCTGCCCCTCTCCCCCTTCCCGTAATAATCGGCATATCTCAGTCCTTCGACGAAGGAGTAAGGAGCTGCAGAGTCGCCGTAGAAGGACCTCAGATCCTTGTCGAAAAAGCAAATACTGTTCTCTAGCAAGCACTCGTTGGCCGATGCACCGCCGGGCAGGAGGAGCCCGACCGCAAGGGCAACGGCAGATGTAGGCACAATCGGAAACCCCGAAAGGACGAGACAGGCACTTTTGCTCATTGCAGGGTCCATCGCAAATCTGTTGCGCTCTGGGTTGAACGCTCAAGTCGCAACATAGGGAGGTTGGTTTCCGATGCTTGGCCAGCGTATACAATGCGCCTTGGACACCAGATCCCGCACGAGGAGTATAGTTTCTCTAAGGCGAATCACAACGTACTTTCCGCACCCTCATCGCGACGATACCCGGGTTTTTTTTGGATCCTATCTGTAGCGGTCTGTGCTGACCACCGCGACAGCGGTGCATGTTCGTCACCCGCCGGACATCAGCCGGACCTTAGGTCCTTACCAGCCGGCGCAGCCCGTAACCGAGCAAGGCATAAACGCCGACCAGTAGCAACAACACCCCGACGACGGACAACTGTGCGCCAAGCGGTGGCTGGCTGTTATGCCCACCGGCCACAAATGCACCGATAAAGAAGGCCCAGCCGAGTGCGAACGAGGCGCCGACCCACACGCCGACGATCCCCAACGCGGCAAGGGCGCGCCATTGTCGTGCCGATAGATAGACGAAGCAGCGTGCCGTGAAGTAGAGGAGAAAGGGCACGCAGATCAGGACGGCGAGCCCAGCCACCGCAATGAATGCATAGACGCCATAATTCTTCGGTTCGAGGGCAGCGTCCCAGAAGCGTTGCAACGGGGTTCGACTGGCGCGTTCCAGCGAATCAAGCAGTGCCGAACGCTCCCGGGCAAGCCGCGGATCATCTGTCTCCATGTCACGCAATGCCGCACGCACGACGTCGGTATTCAGTTCGCTGCTTCGGATCGAAAGCAGGACATTGCGCTGCACCTGCGGGGCGGAATCATCCAGCAACCGCTGTATCAATAAGATTTGCGCCTCTTCCCCTTCGGCGGCTCGTCTTGCGATGAGCGGTGAAACAGCGGCGGCGCGTACCTGCGGGTCCGTATCGTCGAGGGCACCCGCGAACAACGCCTCCGCTTCGCTATCCGGCAGCGCCCCGGCCATCGAGGCCATACCGGCACGCAGCACGGCATCTTCGTGGTCGCGCCATGAGCTGCGCGATCTTACGCACCCGGTCGTCGGCCGGGTCCTGCCGGAGCAGACGCTGCAGCGCGCGCAGCCGGCGCGTGCTCGGCTCGTCTTCGTCGGTTGCCACCTGCAACGCCTGGTCGAGGTCGGTGGGCTTCGCGGTTTCGAGTTCGTACAGCACGTTTCGCGCGGCCCCACGGACCCTGGAATCCGGGTCGTCTAGCGCGGCTTCGATCACGTCGGCGAGCGCCGGCGTCGATGGCAGCTGGGTGGAGACAGCCGAGACGGCGCGTTGGCGGGCATTCGCGTCACGACCATTGCGCATCAGTTCGACGAGCACCTCAAGAGTCTCGGGTGGCAACGGCCGTTTCTGCCCGATCAGCTTGAGCGCCCAGGCGGCGTCTGCGCTGTGAATCTGGTGGCCAAGTTCGTTCTTTTGTTCCGCCATGGCAGTCAGCTGCGCAATGTGGGCGTCATCCATGCCGTGATAGAAGCCGATCTGGCCAAGCGCGAGTATGGCAATATTCTTCGCACTCCAGTCACCTTGCTCGATGAGCGCGTCCAGAAATGCGACGGCATTGGGCGGCAGCGGTTGATGTCGGGCGGCGTCGGTTTATCAAGGTGGCGTAGGTCGTCGCGAGGCTGTGATCCATCTCAGGAGTCAGTGTCGGAAGACGCCGCAGCACATCTGCTGGCATGGCCTGCTGTTGCGCTACGCCGCTGAGATGGTTGGAAGCCTGTTGGCGTATGATCCTGTCTTCCGAATGCGAACGCCAGATCGGCCATCGCAGTGAGCACCTCAGCTGCCACCGGTCTCATGCGTGCGGCGGACGAAAGTCCCTGCTCGCTGCCTTTCTGTGCTTTGGCTGCGCAGGAGCTGCACGGCTTCGGCGACCGACGGTGTCTGGTTCTGAAGCTCGTACCAGGCATGCAGCAAGGGTCGATAGGCTGCCCAGACCACGAGTACGGCAATCAGTGCGGCCAGGTAGGCCAGTGCGGGGGTGCGTTTAGTGGCTGTCGGCACGCCTTCCGGCCGTC
Source organism: uncultured Gammaproteobacteria bacterium (assembly GCA_963802975.1). GTDB lineage: Bacteria > Pseudomonadota > Gammaproteobacteria > Chromatiales > Chromatiaceae > Thiosymbion. The sequence goes on along the minus strand of CAWDLA010000001.1, from coordinate 1,396 downwards.
TCGACAGGTTTCAGTCTTATTCCTAATTGTAGACAATATGAACCCTCTTTTCGTCCGCCGAAACTAGCACCTGGCCGGAGCGAAAAAGAACCTCCCCTTAGGCTCTCATGGCTTCGAGCATCTCTCCAACGCCGAGGATGTTCTTCAAGCGCTTGAGGTTGTAGGCGAGGACATGCAAGCTCAACTCGGCCTTGACGTTCGGTAGTGTCGTGGTCGGAAAATGGGTGTACCCCATCCAGGTCTTCAGGGTTCCGAAGGTATGCTCGACCCTCTGGCGGCGCAGGCGCATCTTATGCGGATCGCCTTGCCGTGGTCCTTACGGAAGTCGGCGATGGTCTTGAAATCCGGAGACAAGCGCTCCGTGAGCCATATGAGCTCAATGTTACGCAGGCTCTCGCGCTCGAGCCTGCGACTGGATTGGACGCGGTTGAGATAGCCGTAGATGTAGAGCTTGAGCAGGACCGTGGGGTGATGGGCGAGGCGGCCGGTGGCGAGCGGATCGACCCGCGCGAAGCCGAGCCCGCGCAGGTCCCGTTCCTCGACGAAGACGCCCACGACCCGCACCGGATTGTCCTCGGCGATGAAGTCCTCCAGACGTTCGGGAAACAAAGTGCTCTGTCCCCGCGCTTGACCGGTCACAAATCGCTACATGCTCGCCCCGCCTTCTCTGGCCCCTTTGAATCATAACCGGTCCGACGTTTTCACACATAGATGGTCGCCCCCGGTCTGCCAAGCTTACAATCGACGATGGTGAGAAGGTAGCGATTGCAGCCATAGATCCGGGCTGCGGTGGACGCGAGCATCATCGGCGCTCCGTCCTCGACCAGGAACAATGACAAAACACGGGACCCCGAGACACTGGGATCGAGATATGTCGGCTCACGCGATCGGCAACTACTAATCGTGCAACCGTGGAAGATTGGGGGCCGTTTGGTTCACACACCGGACATCCGGAGTTCCGTTGCGCTTGACGCCAACGGTGCGGGGAATGCCATGGCGGCCGTCAAGTTCCGTGCTCGGATAGCGGCCCTCGTTGAACCCGTTCTCGTCGCAATGACCGAGGCCCCTGGAAGAATCGAACGCCTGCGCGACGATTCCGGCCCACGCGTCTTCGACGTGCTGCAAATTCCCGCCGTGCCGCCGAACGGCCTCAGCAACTCCCCAACAAAGTCAGGGAACCGCTCGCGCTCTACCGCAAGATCTGCTCAGGCGTTCGCGCGATTGGGAACCGAGACGACAATGTCTATGACCATGTCGATCGTCGCGTTTCCTTCGGTGACAACCTGACGGATCTCTTCTAAGCGGGCCCTGGCCCCACGGCGGGCAGGCGGTACACCAACGTCATCGAGAACTGCTGAAACCAGACCATTGATGTGATCAGGGCGGGAGAATACTT